>CAIXFY010000027.1 GCA_903918885.1 uncultured Verrucomicrobia subdivision 3 bacterium | reverse complement strand
GGCTGGTGGTTGCGCCACCGGCTTGCCAACCAGGTCAAGACACGCCTGCGATTTTCATTCGCGTCTTAACCACTGGTTCCGGGTCAGCCACCGCTTGTGACGGTGCGTTCGCCCCGAACCACGGGTCTCGCCTCTTCTCTCTCAAGTTGCCTTTTATCTCACAGTCCAGCGGTGTCGTTTTTAACATCGCCGGCGCTTGGAAGTTTTTCACGGAACCTGCCGAGTTCCCGTGTTCTTCCCGATGCGTGCGCTCTGTTTGTCCGCCTTTCGGCGTTTTTCTTTGGGCGGTTTTGATTTTATTCAACCCCGCCAGAGCCGTCCGCACCGTGCTGATGCACAGTAGCAACTATTCACCCTCTGGGTGACTGCGATTCGCTCAAGCTCGAAACGGGCCTGAACTACTTGACTCAACTCGCCGCAGTTTCTAATCGCGGCTTGCTGCCAAGTCCCTCATTCGCATTTGACGATGTGCGAACATCGCCAGAGGAACTGGTGAATTCTGCCTCGCCGGAACTTGCGCTCCGGTTTCAGAGGAGTCGGGTCAACCAGCCTGACCCGGCTTTTCCCCAGTCGCCTGGGATTATCCTGAAACGAACAACTTCAATTTTACTTTCCGCTGCCCGCTTCGTTCTTTCAATGAACTGAAGACACTCTAGCAGAAATTTTATTTCTGCCCACAAATTGATATCCACCGGTTATCCACCAAATTTCTTCAGTGAGCAAACTGTGAACAACGCAAAGAAGCCCGATAAATCAATGAGATTTGCATCCCACGCCCGGAAGTTATTCACCGGTTTTTTGCGCAAAAACGGCGGCGGTGAACAAGTCGTAAAATAATTTCCGTAAAAATTCTCCGACTGCATGCAAATAACTTTCAAATCTGCACAGCCAATTCCTCCGCCGGATAAGTCCAGATTTCCGCGAGCGTCGGATGATAATGCGGCATCGCCGCGAGTTCGCGCACCGTCATGCGCTTCGCCATCGCCGCGACAATTTCGTGGATGAGTTCGCCGCCGACCGGCCCGACGCAACTGCCGCCGATGATTTCGCCCGTCTTCGGATTTACGAGCAGCTTCACGAAGCCGTCCTTCGCCTCCATGATGAGCGATTTGCCGTGGTCATTGAACGGATAACTCGCCGCGATAAACGGAATTTTATTTTCGCGCGCGGCTTTTTCCGTAAGCCCGACCGTCGCCACTTGCGGATCCGTGAACACGACGGAAATCAGCAGCCGATAATCCATTTTGCGCGGCGACTTTGGTCGCAAAATATTGTGTACCGCCGCCTCGCCCTGCTGAATGGCGATGTGAACGATCTCGTGTGGCCCCGTGCAATCGCCCGCCGCGAAAATGTGCGGCGCGCTCGTCTGCATTCTGGAATTGGCGGCGATGCGCCCGTTCGCTTCCGCCTTCACGCCCGCATTTTGCAAATTCAAACTCGCCGTGTTCGGCACGCGGCCAAGCGCGAATAAAATTTCTTCGGCGGCGACGGAAATGATTTTTCCGTTTTGCTCGAAGGAAACCGTTTTCAATTTTCCCTTCCGCTTCGCATCCACCAGTTTTGTGCCGGTGAACACTTGCATACCTTCGCGCCGGAAAACTTTTTCAATCTCCGCGCCCGCGTCCGCGTCAAATTCCTTCAGCAGATTTTCGCTGCGCTGAATCAGCGCCACCTTGACGCCGAAGCGCTGGAAAAACTGCGCGAACTCGGACGCGATCGCGCCGCCGCCGAGGATGATGAGCGACTTCGGCAATTCCTTGAGCGCCACCGCGTCGTCGCTCGTGATGTAGCCGACTTCGTCCAGCTGCGGCAACGGCGCGGGCGCGACGCGCGAGCCGGTGGCGATGACGAAATTTTTCGCCGTCAACTTTTTGCCGATGCTCAACTCAACCGTGTGCGCGTCCAAAAATTTCGCGTTGGCTCGGATGAATTTGAAGCGGCCGTCGTTCAACTGCTGCGCGCGAAAATCCGCAAAATCCTTTATCTGCGCGGCTTTTCTCGCCATGACTTTTTTGAAGTCGAAGGAAATTTTTCCCGCGCGCACCCCCCAGGTTCCGGCGTGTTCGGCGAGATGCTTCACTTCTGCCGCGTAGAGCAGCGCCTTAGTCGGCATGCAACCGCGCAGGATGCACAGGCCGCCGACTTCGCGGCCGCCCTCGATGACCACCGTTTTGAGTTTTGCCGCTGCCGCCGTGCGCGCCGCCGCATAACCGCCGCTGCCGCCGCCGATTACCGCCACGTCAAAATCAAATTTCTTCATACGATGAAGATGCGGCGACGCGCGCAAAATGCAAATCAGATTATTGCCAGAAAATTTAACCACAGATGGACACAGATAAGCACAGATGGGGAATTGTCTTCCTCAGATTTCGCGGATTAACGCAGATTGTTTTTACGGGAGTTTCATCTGCTAAAATCTGCGCCATCTGCGGATGCTTTTGATTTATCCGTGTCCATCAGTGTTTATCTGTGGTTGATTTTTTTTGGGGTTGCAGGATGATTTTCGCATGAGTGAAATCATTTATCCCCGCAGCCCGCGCGAAACCATGAACGGCTGGCATTACCTGCCGCGTTACGTCGACAAGATCCGCCTGCACCTCGCCGGCAAACTCCACGCCGATTATCAGGAAAATCTCGGTAAGGCGTTCGACGGCTTCTGGCTCAAGGCTGCGGGCGTGACGCACGAACAAATCGTCGAAGTCGTGAAAAATTCTCTCACCGATGGCGAAGTGTGCGACTGGGTGCGGCTGAACGTGAAGAAGACTCAGGCCGAAAAAGATGCGCACTGGCAGGATGTTTTGAGCCGCCCGCTCGCGAACGATGAATCAGCCGTAGCGCGCTTGCAGATGCGCAAGGAACAGGCCGGCATCGGCCACCGCGACGACATCAAATGCTTCGTGGACATGCTCGACGCCGACGAGAAGCGGATTTGAAGGCGAATTAGTTTCAGGTCCGACTTGTGCGACGATTCACATCTACAGAAATCGGAGTTTTAGTTTTGTCACTACTGGCCATAGTTACTGGCATTGACATGTTGTGGCATCCCCATGAAGCCATCGTTTTTCATCAGGTTTACCGTCGTTTTGGCTACAAGCCAGAATATATTTCAAAAACCGGTGCGCGGATTTATGGAGTGTTTTGCCTGTTGTTTGGCTTGGTTCTGATTCGCTTGGTGTTTTCTGGTAGGCAAAAATAATTTTGACTTGGAAAGCCGCCTATTTCAAATCCACTTCACCTCACTTTTTCCACCTGAATCCGCGAGAGGTCGTTGAGGCCAAGTTGGAGCAGCACGGCGTTCGTGTAAATCTCATAGCTGCCCGGCGGTTGCGGTATGCCGCTTGCCTTGCGTTCGCGGCCGAGTTCCCGCAACGCCAGCATGTCCAGCGCCACCGGATCGTGCCCCAGCCAAAGCTGATTCCGCACAGTGGAAAACTGGATGGAACTCGCCGGCCCGCCCTGATATTGTGCCAGCAACGCGTCGGTCACCTGCAGCACCACACGGTCACCCACGCTGGGCAACGCATAAATCTCCGGCAGCGCCACGGCCAACCGCGCGGCGTCACCCTCGAAGCGTCGCGTGTTATCCACGCTGCCGAGCGCGAGGCTGTAAAAATGGCCGCACACGCCCGCATCGTTTTCATTGACCAGCGGCACGACGGAAATGATTTTCGTCATGGGCGTCAGAAGTTTGGTGACGTGAGATTTTTTTCCAGCGCCGGCTTCTTTTTTTCCAAATTCCAAATCACCCCACACCAGCGAGCCGACGACGGGCGATTCCGGCAAATAAAAATTGGTAGTCTCATAACCCGCTTCCACCGCACCGGCCACACGCACGCCGAATTTTTCGGTGAATTCAAAAAATCCCGCCGCGCGTAAATCGGCGACGCGCTTGTCCCAGATGATGATCTGCGCAGGCGGTAGTCCAGCCTCAATCAACCCGCGCACGATGGCCGCGACCACGGCCGGGCGCGTGCCGGACAACGCGCCGGGCGCGGAAAAAACCTTTATGCCCACGATGTCGTTGGTGCGAACGAGACTGCGCCACGCGCCAGAAACATTGGCGCAACCGGTCAATGCCTTCAGCCCAGAATCAAACGCGACGGCGACTTTGGCCTCGTCCGCGAGAAAGGCGTTTTGCAATGCCACACCATCCACTTCGACGATGCGGACGGTGGCATTCGTCGTGTGTGGCGCAAAAAAATCCGCGCCCGCTGCGGGAAAAATCCCGGCGAGGAACGCGGACAGCAGAAGTTGGAAGCGTGCGTTTCTTGACACTTTCGAACGGGGATGTTACCACCTCGGCGGATGTCCGCAAAAATAATTTCAGTTCGGAGCGCAGTTTGTTTTTTTGCGCTGACGCTGGTGCTGGCCGGTTGCACGCCGGCGGGACCAAGCGCCCTGCTCAAGGGTAAAAAATATCTCGACCGTGGCGATTGCGCCGAGGCCGTAAGCCAACTCAAAACCGCCACCACCCTGCTCGCCACCAACAGCGCGGCGTGGAATTATTACGGCGTCGCACTCCAATGCGCCGGTCAACCGGAGGAATCGGAAAACGCCTATCGTCGCGCGCTGGAACTGGATCGCGACCTGCTCGAAGCGCGTTTGAATCTCGGCACTTTGATGCTGGAACAAGGCAAGCCGGACGCGGCCAAAACAGAATTTACTGTCTGCACGTTGCGCCGCCCGAACGACCCGGCGGGCTGGCTCAAGCTCGGTTCCGCACAATTGAAGCTCGGCGAAATTGTCCCGGCGGAACGCAGTTTCAGCGCTGCGCTCGCGTTGAAAACCTGCGAAGCGGAAGCCTACAACGGTCTCGGCCTCGCGCGCATCCAGCGCAACAAACCGCGCGATGCGGCACAGTTTTTTGCCGCTGCGGTTCAAGCCAGGCCGGATTACGCCGCCGCCCTGCTCAATCTCGGCGCGGTGAACCAGCAATATTTGCGGGACAACAAAACGGCGCTGGAAAATTACCGCGCCTATCTCGCGCTCACGCCCAAACCGGCCAACTGGGACGCGGTGAATGAAATTGCGAACGGCTTGGAACAAGCGTCCGCGCCAGTAGCGGTCGCCGCCGTGGCCAGCGCGCCACCAGCCAAGTCAAATCCGACAACGCCAGTGGAAACAAAACCGTTGCCGAAAAATCCCGGCGCCGCCGCGAGTCATCCGGCACAACCGCTCCGCGCACCGACGAACAAAACCATCGTCGTCACGGCAACGCCGCAGCGGTCGGTCAATTCCACGCCGCCACAAACGGTGCAAGTTTCGCCGGCACCGAAAATTGTGACCAGCGCGACACTGCCCGCCACAGCGGAAGTTCCGTTACCGGAACCGCCCGCCAAACCGAGCTTTTGGAACCGCGTCTTCGGTTCTTCCAAGCCGGCGGATGCCGCTTTCGTCAAACAAGGCGTGACGCCGCTGCCCGACAGCACGAACGAAACTCCCGCGCCCACGGTTCCGGCGACAGTGGAAAAAAAGCCGACGCCGGTGGTCATCATTCCGCCCGCGCCGGTGGAATTTCCCCGCTACAATTATCTTTCCCCGCGTCGACCCGGCGTTGGCGATCATCGCGGAGCCAGCGGGGCGTTCACCAAGGC
Organism: uncultured Verrucomicrobia subdivision 3 bacterium; assembly: GCA_903918885.1. GTDB lineage: Bacteria > Verrucomicrobiota > Verrucomicrobiia > Limisphaerales > UBA11358 > UBA11358. Next base: position 145,596 of record CAIXFY010000027.1, on the reverse strand, counting down.
GCGCATGGCGGAGCAGGACGAGAAATGGACGGACGCGCTGAAATTTTACCGACAGGCGGCGGATTTGGATTCGGCGTGGTTTGAGGCGCAATACAACTCTGGCGTGATTGCGCACCGGCTGCGGAATTTTTCCTCCGCACTCGGCTATTACGAAACGGCGCTGGCCATCCAGCCGGATTCTGCCGATGCGCGCTACAATTTCGCCCTGGCGCTTAAGGCGGCGGGCTACCTGCCAGACGCGGCGGATGAGTTGAAGAAAATTCTTGCCGCCAATCCGACCGAGGTGCGCGCGCATTTGGCGCTGGCCAATATCTGCGCCCAATCATTGCGCGACCCGTCCACGGCGCGGCAGCATTATTTGAAGGTGCTGGAGCTAGACCCGACCAACCCGCGCGCGACGGACATTCGGTTCTGGTTGGCGGCGAACAAAGCGTGACGGATTTCGCTGGCATTTCTGCGGCGACAGATTAAAGATTGAACTATGATTGCTGCCGCAACCGCTCCCGGAAAATTATTGTTCAACTGGTTTGATGTGGTCTTGCTTTTGATTGTGGGCTTCGGCTTCTGGCGCGGCCGCCGAAACGGCATGACCAAGGAGGTTTTGCTGGTTACCCAATGGCTGGCTATCATCATCACCGCCGGTTTTTGCAACCAAATGCTTGGTGATTTGCTGCGCCAAAAGGGCGTCATTAATTATGTTTTCGGCAAGGCAATCAACGATAAAACTGCCGCCTATCTCTCGTCCTATCTCATCATCGCGATTGTGGTCTTCATGATTTTTTCGCTCATCAAACGGTTTCTCAAACCCCGGCTCGAAGGCAGCAATCTCTTTGGCAGCACGGAATATTATTTCGGCATGGTATCCGGCATTATCCGTTATCTGTGTATTTTGATTTTTGGGCTCGCCATTTTGAACGCACCTTACTATTCGATGGCTGATATTCAGGCGGCAAAAGCTTACAATAACCGCTGGTTTGGCGGCGGACTTTCCGGCTACAGCGGCGACTTTTTTCCAACCGTCAGCGAACTGCAAGTCACCATCTTCAAGGATTCACTGGCCGGACCGGTAATCCATTCCAACCTTAGCGCGCTGCTCGTCAATAGCGTTTCGCCTGGCGGCCCAACAGCCAAACCCGCCGTAGTGAACATCCAGCGCTGAAGTCTGCGTTCGCAATGGCCGGTTTTCTTTCCCCCGCCACCCGCGAACAGATTCGCGCCGCCAGCGACATCGTGGACGTCATCCGCTCCTATCTGCCGCTGAAAAAAAACGGCGCGAACTTCACCGCGCTCTGCCCGTTTCACAAGGAAAAGTCGCCGAGCTTCAACGTCAATCCGCACAAGCAAATCTTCCATTGCTTCGGCTGCCACAAGGGCGGCGACGTTTTTACCTTCGTCAAAGATTACGAGAACATCGGTTTCATGGACGCCGTGCGCCGACTCGCCGAACGCGCGAAAATCCCGTTGGAATTTGAAAACACGCCCGGCGCGCAGGAATCGCGGCATCTCAAGGATCAACTGCTCGACATCCACGAACAGCTTACGACGCGCTGGCAAAACTGTCTCGCCAACGAGGCCGCCGGCCAGCTCGCCCGCGATTATCTCGCCAAGCGCGGCGTCAGCGCCGAAGCCATAAAACTATTTCGCATCGGTGCTGCGCCGGAACTTTGGGACGACACGGTGAACTGGGCGAAGTCTAAAAATTTCCCACTCGAAATCGTCGAGCAGGCCGGCCTCATCATCAAAAAAGAAGAAACCGGCCGTCATTACGACCGTTTTCGCGGGCGGCTGATGTTTCCGATTTGCGACGAGCAAGGCCGCGTCGTTGGTTTCAGCGGCCGCGTTTTGTCCGGTGACGAAAAAACGGCGAAGTATGTCAACTCGCCGGAGACGCCGATTTTTACCAAGAGCAAAATCTTCTTCGGCCTCGACAAGTCCAAGCGCGCGATTCTCGACGCGGGCTACGCCATCATCTGCGAAGGCCAGCTCGACCTCATCGCGTGTTTCACGAACGGCGTCCAGAACATCGTCGCGCCGCAAGGCACGGCCTTCACCGACCAGCACGCGCGCATCATCAAACGCTACGCCAACGAAGTCGTGCTGTGTTTCGATTCCGACAACGCCGGTCAAAATGCCATCGTGCGTTCGCTCGACCATCTGCTCGCGTCCGGTCTGGCCGTGCGCGTGGCGGTAATGCCCGCGCCGCATGACCCCGACAGCTTCATCAAAGCCAATGGTGGCGAGGCTTTCGGCGAACTCATCAAAAGTGCCAACGGGTTTTTCGATTACTATTTGAAACGGCTTTGCTCCGAGAATGACACAAAAACAGATAAAGGTCGGATGCAGGTTGTCAGGTCAATGCTTGTAGCTTTGCGCAAAACCAACAATCGAGTTCTCATTGATAAGCACGCACATGATTTGACTTTTCAGCTAGGATTGTCTTTTAGTTCGATAAGAGAAGAATATCAAAAAATTGCAAACGAAAATTCTGAACGACCTGCGAATACTGAAGACATATTGGGAGAATCCGCAGAGCCGGTGGCGGAAATCGCACCGCCTTCGGCTACCGAGTTTGAACTGTTGGAACTATTGCTATTGCATGATGACCTTGTCTCAACCGCCACATTGAATTTAGATACAAACTGGATTCTGCACCCGCACATCCGGCAGCTTGTTGCTTTGCGACTAGCCGCGCAGGAACACGAGACTTGGCACAACATTGCGGAATTTCTCGCCAGTTGTGATTCAGCGGAACAACGAGAACTGATTACCAAAGCTGTCACGGCTGACCGAAAATTTCGCAATCCCGAAACGCGGCTCGCCGACATGATGTTAAAATTGCGCAACCAATTTCTCGACCAGCAAATCGCCGCGCTCACGCAAAAAATCGGTTTGCCGGAAATGGGCGACGCGCAAAAAATGGATTTTCTTCACGAACAGCAGCGGCTCAAGCAGCAGAAGCGTTCGCCGCTTTCCCCGCTGGAGAAATAAAAAACCGGCGCACCCTTGCGGATGACGCCGGTCATTTGAGGTTCACCAAAATTATTTCGCGCCCCGATCAATCCACGCACGAATCAGGCCGATTTGTTCCGGCGTGAGCGCCTTGATGCCAGCCTTATTGTGAACCGGCGGCATCCAGGCGTCAGAATCGCCGGTGAGATGCGCAATGGATTTTACCATAAAGCTATTGGCACTGTCGCCAGCCACAACAATCTTACCTTGCTTGGTGCCCTTCAACACGCCTTCGAGCGTGTCCATGTGCAGCCGCGCCTTGGCTTTATCGCCGCTATGGCACTTCACGCAGGAGGTGTCGAAGATGGGTTTGATGTCGGTGGCGTAAGTGACGCCGGTCTTGTCGGAGGCTGGCGGCAACGTGCCTTCCGCGCGCGCGCCGGTGACGGCGGCGAAACTCGTTGCCACGGTAAGAATGATGAGGTTGGTAATTTTCATAGTTGGTTCGTCAATAGTCTGTGGGATAGACCGCGCGCGCGTCAAAAGGTTTCATAAAAATTACATTAGCTGACTTGCGGGCGGCACGACTTCCGGCAAAATCGGCAGGTGCAAAATGAAGATTTCTCCGCCGCCACGCTGGTCGTCCTCGGCCACGGCACGACGTTGAATGATCAATCCGCTGCGCCCGTATTTCAACACGCGGCGGAACTGCGCCGTCGGAAAGTTTTCCGCGAGGTGCGCGAGGCGTTCTGGAAACAGGAGCCGCACATCAAAACCGTTCTGTCCGAAATCGCCACGCCACGTGTCTTCATCGTGCCGTTTTTCATCAGCGAAGGCTATTTCAGCACGGAAGTCATCCCGCAGGAACTCGGTTTTCAATTTCCCGACCGCTTGTCACTCGCCACTCATCACTCGACACTTTTTTACTGCCGCCCCGTCGGCTCCCATGATTTGATGACTAAAGTGATCCTCGCCCGCGCGGACGAGGTCATAAAAAAATTCCCCTTCCCGCGCACGCCCAAGTCGGCGGAGACCACGCTGCTCATAGCCGGCCACGGCACCGGGCGCAATGCCAATTCGCGCAAGGCCGTCGAGCGGCAGGCGGAATTGATCCGCGCGGAAAATCTTTACGCCGATGTCAGCGCGGTTTTCATGGAAGAAGCGCCTTTCATCAAAGGCTGTCACGAAAGCGTGAAAACCAAATGCATTGTCGTTGTGCCGTTTTTTATCAGCGACGGATTGCACGCGGTCGAGGACATTCCAGTGCTGCTCGGCGAACCGGAGCGCATCGTCAAGGAACGCCTCGCCGCTGGCCAACCGACGTGGCGTAACCCAACGGAACGTGGCGGAAAATTGATTTGGTATTCGCCATCCGTCGGCACCGAGCTGCTGCTGGCCGAGGTGATTTTGGAACGCGTCCGCGAGGCGGCAAAATAATTTTATGAAAAAGTTACGCATCGGCTTTTTGAGCACCGCCGGCATCGGCAAGAAGAACTGGAAAGCCATTTGCAATTCCGGCAACTGCGTCGTCTCCGCCGTCGCCAGCCGTGATGCGCAGAAAAGCACTAAATTCATTGACGATTGCCAGCGCGAATATCCCTTCGCCGAAACGCCGCGCGCCTTTGGCAGCTACGCGGAATTGCTCGCGTCGCCGGAGGTGGATGCGATTTATGTTCCACTACCAACCGGCTTGCGGAAAGATTTAGTCATCCGCGCCGCGCAAAATGGTAAACACGTTCTCTGTGAAAAACCCTGCGCGGCCAATCTCGCCGAACTCGACGCGATGCTTGCCGCGTGCCAAAAAAATTCCGTGCAATTTCTCGATGGCGTGATGTTTATGCATAACCCGCGGCTGCCAAAAATCCGCGAGGTTTTGGCCGACGGCAAAAGTCTTGGCCGGTTGCAGCGAATGTCGTCCGGCTTTAGTTTTTATTCCGGCGACGATTTTTTCCAAAAGAACATCCGTGTGGACGGTGCGCTCGAACCCGCCGGCTGCCTCGGCGACCTCGGCTGGTATTCCATTCGTTTCTTTTTGTGGACGCTGAACTGGCAATTGCCGCACACGGTCAGCGCCAAAATTCTCGCGCAATCCGCCAGCGGCGTGCCGACGGAATTCTCCGCCGAGCTGTTTTTTGACGACGGCGTCTCGGCGGAATTTTACAGTTCCTTTCTCACCGCCAAGCAGCAATGGGTCACCGTCGGCGGCCGCAACGGCTGGCTGCGGCTGCCTGATTTCGTCCACCCCCGCAACACCTACGAATCGGCGTTTGACCTCAATGGCGCCGAAGTGCGTGCGGAATCTGATGTCAAATGCCCGCCCGGTGCCGACCCCGGCAGCTTCGGCCACGCCACCGCGCAAGACACACGGATGTGGCGTAATTTTGCCAACCAAATTTTCTCCGGTAAATTGAATGAGGACTGGCCGATGTGGGCGCGGCAGACGCAAAAAGTTTTGGACGCATGTCTTGAGGCCGGGCGCAGCGGGAAAACTGTTGCATTGTGATTCGTCGAATCGTTCCAACGGTTCATGGGAAGCCGGATTTACAATTCAACGATTTAGCGATTCACGAACCACCTCGCTTCCGTTATCTTTTTGCGCGTGCAGTTCCAGAAAATTTCCATCATCGGTGTTGGCCTGCTGGGTGGCTCCATCGGCTTAGCCGCGCGGCAACGTCGGTTGGCGGGCGAAGTTGCCGGCTTTGTCCGCCGCGCCGCGAGCTTGAAAGATTGTGAGCGGGCGGGCGCAGTGGATTATGCCACGACAGATTTATTCGCGGCGGTTTTCAATGCTGATCTGGTTATTCTTTGCACGCCGCTAGCGCAGATGCAGGCGCTGGCGCAACAAATTCTCCCCGCGCTCAAACGCGGCGCGACTGTCACCGATGTTGGCAGCGTGAAAGCCGATGTCGTGCGCGAACTGGAATCGCTGGTGCAAAAAGTCGGCGCGCATTTTGTCGGCAGCCATCCGATGGCTGGCGGCGAAAAAATGGGTGTGCTCGCGGCCAAGTCGGATTTGTATGCGAACGCCGTTTGCGTCGTTACGCCCACAAAGAAATCCAACTCCGCCGCCGTCCGCAAAGTGGAGCAATTTTGGAAATCGCTGGGTGCGCGCACGCTGCGGCTGGACGCGGCAAAACACGATTTGCTGGTGAGTCGCACGAGTCATTTGCCGCATATCGCTGCTGCCGCGCTCGCGAGCTTGGTTTTGGATCCGAAGCATCCCAAGTCACAGGTTGGCTTGTGTGCAACAGGCTTTCGCGACACGACGCGCATTGCGTCCGGCTCGCCGGAGATGTGGCGCGACATTGCATTGGCCAACCGGAAAAATGTGTCGCAGTCGTTAGACAAATTCGTCGGCGAATTGAAAAAGTTTCAGTCGGCTCTAAAAAAGAGCGACGCGAAAGCCGTGGAAAAGTTTTTTGCCACCGCGAAAGAACGCCGCGACAACTGGTGCGCCGGTTCCGCTTCAACTTCGTCGGAATGATTTCCCAATGGCGCTTCCCGAACTCATCGAAATTGTTCCACTGACCGCGCCGGTGCGCGCGGAAATTACCGTGCCCGGTTCCAAGAGCATCACCAACCGCGCGCTGATTCTCGCGGCGTTGGCGGATGGCGAAACGGTTTTGCGCGGCGCGCTCTGGAGCGAAGACACGCAAATCATGGTCGAGTGTTTGCAGGAACTTGGCTTCATGGTGAATGTGGAAGCGGATCCAAACGAGACTTGCAATCGCACCATCACGGTTTACGGCAATGGTGGCGTGGTTCCGCGCGGCGGCACGGAAACGCAGCCGCTGGATTTGTTCGTGGGCAATGCCGGCACGGCGGCGCGGTTTCTCGCGCCGTTTCTCTGTCTCGGCAGCGGTGTGTATCGGTTGCACGGCGTGCCGCGAATGCACGAACGTCCGCAGGCCGCGCTGTTTTCGGCGCTGCGCGAACTCGGTTACCGCGTGGAATCCGAGCAGGGCAATGACAAGTTGCCCGTTAGAATTAGCCACAGAGACACCGAGCGCACAGAGGGGGGAAATTCCAACTCAGTGTCCTCTGCGCCTCTGTGGCAAAAGAAAAAATGCCGCGTCAGCATCGAGGAAAGTTCGCAGTTCGCGTCGGCGTTGCTGCTCTCGGCCAAGCATGGCGGCTGGGAAATTGAAATTGTTGGCGAGAACGCGGACGAATCGCCGTATGTGGCGATGACGAGCAAACTCATCGAGGCGTTTCCCAAAGGCGGTGAATTTCAAATCGAGCCGGATGCGAGCAGCGGGAGTTATTTTTTAGGAGTCAATTATTTGTATTCAGCCAAAGAAATGGAAGCGATTGTAGAACGGAATGGGAATTTAAGTTCACCTGTCGATGTTCTAAATTGGCCACATTTTACTGGTTGGCAAATTGATAGCAAATTTCTAGATCAAATCATATTTCTGGCGAAATTAAATTGGCGCATTGAAGAGTCAAACGATGCCAAAGGAGAACCAGATTGGCGTGAAAGACTTCGCAATGCCCCCCGGCAACCTCCTGCGCCAGCGCTGCCAAAGCGATCTCGGAAAGACGATCTCGGCGACAGCATAATGACTTTAATCGCTTTAGTTGCAACAGGGTTGAGCGAAATTCTTTTTACCGATCTTGGCCGCCTGCGCGTTCAGGAATGCGAGCGCGTCGTCGCATTGCGGACGGAACTGACCAAGTGCGGCGCGAAAGTCGTCGAGGAAGGCGACACGCTGACGGTTTGGCCGTCGCAGCTTCACGGCGCGGAGATTGAAACCTACAACGACCATCGCATGGCGATGTGTTTTGCGATTCTGGGATTGAAAGTGCCGGGCATAAAAATTAAAAATCCCGCCTGCGTTAAAAAGACGTTCCCGAATTTTTTCCAAAAGGTGGCAGGGCCACCTCCCAATGGTTTGGGCGCAACTATTTTGGACGCACGAACCGGCAGAAAATTGACGCACGAAGAATTGTTTGCGGATTGAGACACGGATTGCACGGATTTTCACGGATTGAATCCGTGTTGATCAGTAAAATCTGTGTCTAAACCAAGAATTTATTTTGAAAAACAACATTGTCATCGCCATTGACGGCACAAGTGCCAGCGGCAAAAGCACAAACGCCAAGCTCGTCGCCCGCGCGCTCGGCTACGTTTATGTGGACACCGGCGCGATGTATCGCACGCTGGCGTGGCATTGCCTGCTCAAGCACGTGGACGTGAACGACGCCAAGGCCGTGGCCGCCGCTTGTCGCAAGTGGAAGACCAAGCTGGAATGCGCCGAAAACGACGGTCTGCGCTCGGTGCGGCTGCTCGTGGATAGCTATTTCCCGGAGAAAGAAATCCGCATGCCGGAAACTGCCGCCGCCGTATCGCACGTTGCCGCCGTGCCCAATGTGCGTAAATGGATGAAGCAGACGCAGCGCGACTGCATCCAGTTTGGCAATCTGGTCATGGAAGGCCGCGATATTGGCACGAATGTTTTTCCGGAAACGGATTACAAATTTTACCTCGATGCTTCGCTAGCTGAACGCACGGCGCGGCGCACGGCTGACGGCGTGAATGAAAATCTCGCCGCGCGCGACCAGCGCGACAGCCAGCGCGCGGTCGCGCCGCTGATGATCGCGCTCGGTGCAAAAGTCCTGAACAACTCCAGCATGACCTCGGCTGAAACCAGCGCGTGGCTGTTGGCCGAAATCCGCAGGCTAATGTTGGTGGAAAAATGAACCTCTCCTATCGCATCGCGTGGACTTGTTTCCGCGCCATGTATGCCACGTATTTCCGGTGGCGCGTGTTTGGCGCGGAAAACGTTCCTTTACAAGGTGGCGTGATTCTGGCCTCGAACCACGCGAGCTTTCTGGATCCGCCGCTGGTTGGCTGTGGCCTTAAGCGCGATATCAATTATCTTGGCCGTGAATCACTGTTCCGCTTTCCCGGCATCGGTGCGCTGCTGCGTTCGTGGAACGCTGTTCCGGTAGACCGCGATGGCGGCGGCGCGAAAGGATTGAAAATTATTTTAGATCGACTGCTCAACGGAGCCGGCATCATTTTATTTCCCGAAGGCACGCGGACGAAAGACGGTAATTTACAGCCGGCGCGCTCCGGCATCGGGCTCACTGTCATAAAATCGCAAGCGCCGGTGGTGCCGGTGCGCGTGTTCGGAACCTTTGAGGCTTACGGTCGAAATCATAAATTTCCGCGACCGCATCGGGTCGTCGTGAAATATGGCAAACCGATGAACTTTGATACCTTGCGTGCCGAGGCGAAATCTTGCGACAAGACGCGGCTGAAGGAAATTTACCTGCAGGTCGCCAACGAAATCATGGCGGCGATTGCGAAGCTGGAACCGAAGGTGGATTAAATCCCCAAGTCCGACAGCGTCTTACTGATAGCGTTGACGATTTGAACGAGGCGCGGATGCGATTGCTCGATACCATCCACTGACGAACGCAGGCCTTGATTGGAAAGTTCTCGCAACTGCGGGTTGGGCGCGGTGCGCGTGGCCTCGTGCGCGGAGAGCCTAGCAAAATTAGCGATGCTGTCCGCCTGTTCGCCGTGAGTTTCGGAAAGCTTAGCGACTTCAGTCTTCAAAGTGCCAAGCAATTTCAGCAACTCCGCCTTGTGCTCGGCGTTCACGGATTCTGCGCCGCCGATTTTCGCCTCAATCTCGCTGATGGTTTTTTCGATCATGCTAGAAGCAACTTACTCTTCGATTTGAATCCGGCAAACAAAATCACCAGCGGCCAATTTTTGGCAGCACCGGCTGGATGGTTTCCCAGATGCGGGCGCAGACGATTTCAACTGGCTGCGCACCGTTGATGACTTTAATGCGCTTCGGCTCATTCGCAGCGATGACACCGTAGCCGTGCGCCACGCGCTCGAAAAATTTGCGATCAGCTTCTTCGAAACGATCCCGCTGCAATTCCAAAGGTAGGGTGGACTGACGCGAGCGCAATCGCTCGGCGCTGACTTCCGCCGGGACGTGCAAAAATAAAGTCACATCCGGTTTCGTTTCGCCAACCGCAAACTCAATGATGGACTTCACTTTTTCCAAATCCAGCTCCCGGCCAAAACCTTGATACGCCGTCGTGGAATCGTAAAAGCGGTCGCACAAAATCATTTCGCCGGCGGCCAGCGCGGGGCGGATGATTTCACGGACGATTTGCGCGCGGCTGGCGTTCATCAGTAGCAACTCCGCCTCGGCGGTCATCGCCTGATTGTTCTTACTGTGCTTGAGCGTGTGGCGGATTTCCTCGCCGATGGGCGTGCCGCCCGGCTCGCGCAACAGCCGCACGCGATGCCCGATGGCCTTGATATGCTCGGCCAGCAGCTTGATCTGCGTAGACTTGCCGCAGCCTTCCGTGCCTTCAAACGTGATGAATAGACCTTTCGGCATTTACGATTTACGATTTACGATTTACGCGTTGGCGAGTAAATCAAATCCTTTTCAACTTTATGCCCTTCGGCGTGTCTTCGACAACCCAGCCTTTGACTTTCAACTCGTCGCGAATCGCGTCGCTACGCTTGAAATCTTTCGCCTTCTTCGCCGCGGTGCGTTCGTCGGCGAGCGCAGAAATCTCAGCGGGAACTTCAGCTTCGGCTTTCACGCCGACGCCGAGGACGGAATCTACTTTTTCCCACGCGGCTAAAGCAAAAGCGGCTTCATGGTCTGGGATTGAATTGTCGGCAATGTGTTTATTCGTTTCACGCACCCATTCGAAAACCGAAGCCCACGCGGCGGAAATATTCAGATCATCTGCAAGTGCGGCAGAAAAACTTTTTACTAGTAGGCTGTCGGTGGCTTGTTTGGCAAACTCACTCGTTTTGAAGTCGCCAGCGATATCGCGCAGCTTGCCCACGCATTCGTCAATCCGCGCCAGCGCGGATTTCGCGCCGGCCAAGCCATCGAGGGTAAAATTAAATGTTTCGCGGTAGTGCGCGGTGAGCAGCAGATAACGCACTTCGCGGCCGGTGAAACCTTTCGCCAGCAAATCGCGCAGCGTGAAAAAATTTCCCAGCGACTTGCTCATCTTCTTGCCTTCGACGAGCAGATGCGCGCCGTGCAGCCAGAATTTTACGAATGGCTTGCCGGTCGCGCCTTCACTTTGGGCGATTTCGTCTTCGTGATGCGGAAATTTCAAATCCTCGCCGCCGAGGTGCAGGTCAAAGGTTTCGCCGAGCGCCTTGATGCTCATGGCGGAACATTCGATGTGCCAGCCGGGCCGGCCTTCGCCAAACGGACTCGGCCAGAAAACCTCGCCGTCGTCCGACACGCGCGCCTTCCAGAGCGCGAAGTCGGCGACGGATTCCTTTTCGTATTCGTCGCTGGCGACGCGTTCGCCGGCGCGCATTTCGTCCAGATTCAGTTTCAGCAACTGGCCGTAGTGGCAACCGCAGCCGCGATATTTCTCAATGGAAAAATAAACCGAGCCATCGGCTGCTTTGTAGGCCACGCCGCGCGCGACGAGCTTTTCGATGAGCGCGATGATCTCCGGGATGTGTTCCGTGGCGCGTGGCGTTTGTTTTGGCGGCAAACAATTCAGCGTTTTTAAATCTTCCAAGAAAGCGGTTTCAAATTTGCCGGTGAACTCGCGCAGCGTGGTTTTCTGTTCGCGGACGCGCTTGATGATTTTGTCTTCCACGTCGGTGATGTTCATGACGTGCGTCACGTCGTAGTCGGAAAATTCCAGCGTGCGGCGGACGAGATCGGCGAAGACGAACGTGCGCCAGTTGCCGATGTGCGCGAAGTCATAAACCGTCGGCCCGCAACAATACATCCCGACTTTTTTCTTCTGCGAATCAAGCGGGACAAACTCGTGCACGGAGCGGGTCAGCGTATTGAACAGTTTCAAGGCCATTTGCGTCCGGCAAATTAAACTTCGGGTGGCGAAAGAAAAGTAAAATTGGCGACGCAACCGGTTGACTTTCAGGTTAGGTTGTTGAAAAAATCATCCATGCCACTTTACGAATACGAAATCTGTGAGGGCGAGTGTAAGGCGTGCGGCGGGACATTCACGCTGAACCGCCCGCTGTCCGCCGCGCCGCTGACGAAATGCCCGGCGTGCAAAAAGCCGGTGCGCAAGATCATTTCCGGCTTCAGCACGCCGCACAAGCTCAAGCCGCTGTCCATCTCGGACGCGAAGAAGTCGGGCTTCCAAGTCTATAAACGACTCGGCAAGGGCGAATACGAGCGGCAGTAAAACCGGAGTTGGGAGCAAAAAACCAGCAGCGCGCGGATTTCATTTTGAATTCTTTTTTGACGGAGGTTGTCCATTGCTTTAGCGTATAAAACGCAGATGAATTTTCGTCCGTCCAAATTATTGATGATGCTCGCCTTTGGCGCAGCGACGGTTTCTCTGCGGGCACAGCAGACGATTATTTTCTCGAAGCCAGCGGGCACAGCAGCGGACAAGGCCAATTCCTTCATGGACTCCGGGCCGCGGCCGGGCAACGCCAAGGATTTCAGTGCGCCGCGCGATTTGTTCAAAGATTACACACCGGACAATTTGGGTGCGCCCGCGCCGGTGATCGTAAACAATCAAGACCCATCGGTAAAAGAGGCGCTAGCCAAGCGGAAAAACTGGACGTTGCTTACCCCGGAACAAATTCTCGGCGTGCAGACGCCGGAACAAATCCTCGGCATGACAAAACCGACGGATGAAAAAAAATCTTCGTTGGAGGAGCAATACCTCATGCGCGAAAGCCGGACGACCGAAAGTTCGGCGACCAATGGTCGGATGAGCACGTCATTCTGGCGCGAGCAGGCAAATAATCCATTCGAGCAGAAGCAACAAAAAGACGAATACGGAAATTTTTCACAGCACGGAGACAAACTCCCTCCGGGGAACAGCAAGTATTTCAACCAGTTTTTGAACGCAGCTGAAACTCAGACGCTGCCCAACGAAAAACAGGATTCGGTCTGGGCCAGCGCTTTTGCCCAACCCAACCAACCTAAACCGGATTTGGAACAAATTGCGGCGATGGAACGTTTTCGCGCCATGATGGAACCGAGTGCGCCGCCCGAAAAAATGCCGGTGCAGACACCTTTTACGGTGACCGTTGCACCTGTGCGCAATCCTAATTTAGAAGTGTTGCCAAGCTTTAATCCATCTGGTGCTTCAGTGATGCCGCTGCATAGTGACATTGGCCGTCCGACAGGGATTCTTCCGCTGCCGGGAGTCAGTCGGCCAGCCTCAATTGCTCCGACCAAAAGACCCGAATGGCAGGCACAGTTGCCGCCGTGGTTGCGCAGCGGCCCACCCGCACACACCGGAAATTTTTAATAGGCAGAAGTGCCGACCATGACCTGTTCGAGCGTGGAAACCCCATCGCGTGCGCGATCGAGGGCGACCATGCGCAAGGTGTGCATTCCCTGATTAACGGCGAGCTTGGCCATTTCCCGCGTGCTGGCCCGCGAGATGATGAGTTTGCGGATTTGATCCGTGATGGTCATCGCTTCAATGATGGCCATACGACCAACGTATCCGGAATTTTTACACCGCTCGCAACCGCGGCCACGAAACAACTGGACGCCGTCAAACATCACCGGGTCAATACCGAGATCTTCGAACATCTTCGCCGGATACGTCACCGGCTCCTTGCAATGCGAGCAGATGCGGCGCATGAGGCGTTGCGCGCAGGACAAAATGACGGATGACGAAATCAAAAACGGCGCGATGCCCATGTCGTCCAGACGCGCGATGGCGCCGGGTGCGTCGTTGCAGTGCATCGTGGAGAGAACCTGGTGGCCGGTGAGCGCGGCTTCGATGGCGATTTCCGCCGTCTCGGTATCGCGGATTTCCCCGATCATAATGATGTCCGGGTCTTGCCGCAAAATGGAACGCAGCGCGTTGGCGAAGGACAGGCCAATCTCTTTTTTTGTCGGCACCTGATTGATGCCGGGAACTTGAAATTCCACCGGGTCTTCGACGGTGATGATGTTCCACTGCGGATTATTCAGCTCGTTCAACGCAGAATACAGCGTGGTCGTTTTGCCGGAACCGGTCGGGCCGGTGACCAGAATCAATCCGTGCGGCGCATCAATGGCCGCCTTGAATTGTTTCAGCGTGCCATCATCCAAACCCAGCTTGTCGAGACTGGCCGAAAGGTTTGATTTATCGAGCACGCGCAGCACGATTTTTTCGCCGTGAACCGTCGGCAAAACCGAGACGCGCAAATCATAATCTTTGCCGCTGACCTTGACCCGCATGCGTCCGTCCTGCGGCAGACGGCGCTCGGCGATATCAAGGTTGCTCATGATTTTGATACGCGAAGCCAGCGCCAGTTGCATCTGCTTGGGCGGCGGCGTGGCGTCAATCAAAACGCCGTCGATGCGATAACGCAGCCGCATGACTTTTTCAAACGGCTCGACATGCACGTCGCTCGCACGGTCTTTGATGGCTTGCAGGACGATAAGATTGGCCAGCTTGATGACGGGGGCTTCTTCACTGGAAGCGGCGAGCTGGTCAAGGTTCACTTCATCGGCTGACTCCCTGACCGACTCGATGGTATCGCCATCGGCATCCGCGTCATTACGCTTTTGGGCGTCCTGAATGATGTCTTCCATCGAACCACTCTTGGTGGCATCGATGATCGTCAGCTTATCGGCAATAGCTTTTTCCGAAGCAATCAGCGGAATAATTTCCATGCGCGTAGCGCGCTTGACGTCATCCAAGGCAAGGACGTTCAAGGGATCCGCCATCGCGAGGAACAGTCGGTTTTCCAAGCGGCTGACGGGGACAACCTTGTGGTTGTGCGCCATATCGCGGGGAACCAATTCCACGACTTCCGGTTGGATATTGATGCGGCCAAGATTGACCGGCGCGACATTCAACACCCGCCCCATACTGACCGCCAAATCATCCGGCGTCACATACTGCTTGCCCTTGTCAATCAGGAGCTTTACCAGCCGAGCACCTTCTTTTTTTTGGCGCTCCAGCAGCTCTTCGATTTGATTGGCACTCAACAACCCATCCTCGACGAGTGCGTCGGCAATGCGTTCGGCAAATGATTTTACCTTGGCCATAATCAACGAAAAGCTTTGCGCAGGTTGCCCACGATATCAATCGGCTGCGCCACATACCACAACAGCCGGTGCGTAGTGGCGGCGGCGAGTTCCTTGGCCGCCTGCTGATTAAACGGATTTGCCGTGGCTACCAAGATGGCCTTGCTCATGCGATCCACGGGTATGACACACCACCGACGGCAAATATCCGCCGGAAAACCGTGCGTCAAATCCATGTCCACATCGTAACGATCCAAAGGCAAATACACCGAACGCGATTTCTCCGTCAGTAATTTCAAAGATTTTTCGAGCTGGTAAATTCCTTTTTCGTGCAATAGCTGAATGAACGGTTCAAACACGTCCGTCGGCGAGATTGTCAAATCCACATTCCGCCAGCACAGATCGAAATCTCCCGCCGTTATCAGTTTGCTGTCGACAAAAACCCGATACATCGTCTTGCGCCCATCATCAATTTCCTCAGACGGAGCCGTGCGCACTTTACGCCGTTGGGCAGCAGGTTCGGCGGCCGAAGACACCGCTTCCTGTGCCGGTTGCACCACCGAGCTGCTGGCCTTCTCTTCAATCTGCTGCAACGCCGCTCGCACGTCCGCATCATCCGGCCGCCGCTGCAATACCGTCTCATATTCGAGAATCGCGGAGGACAACTGCCCCTGCTGCAAGTAAGCCTGCGCAATCCGCTTCGACGTGTTGACCACGTCATTTTCGCGACCCAGCTTGGAATAAGCCTCCTTGAGAATTTCCAACGACTGCGTGTCGCCCGGTTGCGACTGCACAATGACCTCGAACATCTCAATCGTCTGCGTCAATTGAGCTTCTTCGCTAGGATTTAATGTCGGTGCGCTCACGGTTAGGGAAATAGTTCCAGCAAATTCGTTGCCAAGTTAATTCGCCCCCACCGCCAACGCAACCCAAACCGGAAACCAATTTCGCTTTTGCATTTCGCCCCCTGCCGCTTCCTGATAAAAATATTTCAGGTGGAAGCACTCAATCCGATCATGACTCCGACTCCCGGCGAGCGCCTCGTGCGCTTCGTCGGCGACAAAATTCATTTCACTCTCCGTCACGAAAAGAAACCCGGCGACAAAAATCTCCGCGCCCTGCTTCGCACCAATCTCGGCCGCGCCAACGCCCGCCGCCGTGAAATCATCGCCGCCCATGCCGGTGGTGCTGTCGTCGCCAATTCCTCTTGGCGCGATGTGCCAATGCAAGAAACCGCGGACGGCTGGTCAATCGAACTACCGCTCGCCGAAGTTGGCTATTTCAAGGCTAAGGCTTATTTGTTGGATGACAAAAACTGGCAGCACTGGCCGGACGGTTCCGACGTGGGAATTTCTGTCCACCCAAATTTTGCGCGCACCGCCAACACAATTTACTGCGCCTTCACCCGACTTTTTGGCGCGACCAAAAATCTCGCTTCCACCGCCGATGAGAAATTGGAGACACAGCTCAAATCGCTCGAAGCGCAAGGCTACGCCGCCTTGCCGCCGTCGGGAAAATTTCGCGACCTCACGCAGAAACTACCTTTCATCGTCAACAAACTCGGTTGCAAAATTATTCATCTGCTGCCCGTGCATCCGACGCCCACGACTTACGCGCGTTTCGGTCGCACCGGCAGTCCGTATGCCGCGCTCGACTTGACCGCCGTGGATCCTGCGCTCGTCGAGTTCGACAAACGCACCACCGGCATTGACCAATTCTGCGAACTCACCCAAACCGCTCACGCACTGAATGCCCGCGTGTTCATTGACATCGTCATCAACCACACCGGCTGGGGCTCCACGTTGCAGGAAAATCATCCGCAATTTTTTCTGAAAAAGACCGACGGCGAATTCGCCAGCCCCGGCGCGTGGGGAACTGTTTGGGAAGATTTAGTCGAACTCGAACAACACGACGTAAAGCTGTGGGATTTAATCGCTGACTCGCTGCTCGTCTGGTGTCGGCGCGGTGTGGATGGTTTTCGTTGCGACGCCGGTTACAAAGTTCCCACCGCTGCGTGGCAATACATTATCGCTCGCGTGCAAGAGGAATTCCCCGAAGCCATTTTCTTGCTCGAAGGTCTCGGCGGTTCGTGGGACGCCACCGAAAGCCTGCTCACCGAAGGCGGCATGCAATGGGCCTACTCCGAACTATTCCAAAATTATTCCGGCCGCGAAGTCGCGTGGTATCTCGACTACGCCAACCGCCAGAACGAACGCATCGGCAGCTACGTTAATTACTCCGAAACGCACGACAACAGCCGCCTTGCTTACAAAGGCTGCGCATGGTCACTGTTGCGCAATCGTCTTTGCGCGCTGACGAGTCCGAACGGCGGCTTCGGTTTTACCTGCGGCGTGGAATGGCTCGCTACCGAAAAAATCCGCGTCCACGGCACCACCGGTTTGAATTGGGACAACGTCGTCAACATCGTTCCCGAACTCGCGCGGCTCAACGAACTCATCTCAAACCATCCGTGCTTTTTTGACGGTGCGAAACTTACGCGCTTGAGCGCGCCCGACTCGCCGGTCTATGCCCTGCTCCGCGAATCTGCCGAAGGTAAAGACACGGTATTGATTTTGGTCAACACCGATGTGGAACAGGAAAGCGCTATCGCCCTCGCCCACGATTTCAAATTCCAGATTTCAGATTTCAAATTTGATTTACTTGCGCAACCGCTACCAAAAATGTCCGTTGCCAAAAATGCGACGGAATTAAATCTTCTGCCCGGCGCCGCATTTTGTCTGGCGCTGACGGAAACACCCGTTGGCTTGAGCGGAGAAGATTATCGCCGGGCACGCGCTCAGGCCGCGTTTGCCTTGCAATCATTTAGCAAACTCGTCTCCGCCGAAACCGTGGACGAATACGACTGGCGCTGGCTGTCGGAAAAAGTTTCCGCATCGCCGAAAAACTTTCTGGCTGCCGCCAGCGAATTTGCCACGCGCAACGCCAAAACTTCGCTCGCTGATTTGTTGACTGAAGTTGAAGCCGGAAAAGTATTTCCGCGCGTCATTGAATGGACTTTGCTCGATGCCCGCCGCGTGACGCTCGTGCCGCCCGGCCACTGGCTGCTGGTGGAAGATTCCGCGCAATTTCGCGCGACGCTTAAAACCAAGCATCCAGAATCAGCAACGCACGTCCAGTCTATCGCTTTCAGTGACCGCCATATCGCCTGTTTTGCGCCACGAGATTCGGCGGCGCAATTTGAATTAATTTTGGAACGCTACGCCGCAACTTCGCAAAGAATTTCCTCCACAATTCGTTTTCTTGCGCCCGAGCCAGTAATCCCAACTGCGATCTCCCAACTGCCAGCTCCCACCGATTTGGTTTTGCTGACCAACGGCATCGGCGGCATGGCGCGGCTGTGCGTTGATTTCGGTCGCGTGAATTCCAAATACGATTGCGCGCTCGGTGCGAGTCTGCATCCGAGCGTGCCGGTGGATCGCCACGTTTTTGTGAAGCGCCTGCGCGCCTGGGTGAACGCCGACGGTTTTCTTTCGCCGCTCGATTTCAAAAGTCTCGCGTCGTTCCAAGCCGGCTCGCCTGCCGTCTGGAATTTCATCGCCAACGCCGGCGATGGCCGCACGGTGGAAATCGAATTGCGCGCGGAAATGCTCGCAGGTGAAAACACCACCGTGTTTCACTTCCGCCGGCCGACGGCAAAACTTGCGCGCGGAAAACAATTGCCCGCCGACGCCGACGTGCGCCTGACGGTGCGCGTAGACATCGAAGACCGGAATTTTCACAGAGAGACAAAACGTAATGACGGCGCGGATTTTCATTTCTCGTCAAACATTCATTTGTTTGAACAGAAGTCGGGCTTTGCTTTTACACCCGCCGCCGACCGTCAGTTGCGCGTCTTCACCGATGCAGGCGAATACCACGCGCAGTCGGAATGGTGCGAGCACATTCCGCATCCCATCGAGCAAACGCGCGGGCAAACCGGCAGCGGCGATGCTTACAGCCCCGGCTGGTTTGAAATTCCGCTGGCGAAGGGCGCAGACACAACGCTCGTGCTGACAGCCGAACTTGGAGAAATAAAAAGCGGAAAGAAAAAAATGTCGGTCAAAAATTATGAAAATAATTTTGCATTACAACTTGAATTTGCGGCGAACCAATTCGTCGTTCGCCGCGACGAGGGCAAAACCGTTATCGCCGGTTATCCGTGGTTTTTGGATTGGGGACGCGACTCGCTGATTTGCGCACGCGGACTTTTGGCAGCGGGTCTAACGGAAGATGTAAAAATACTTTTGCTCACGTTCGGCAAATTTGAAAAGGACGGCACGTTGCCGAATACGATTCATGGCAACGACGTTTCCAATCGCGACACCAGCGACGCGCCGCTGTGGTTTGCCACCGTATGCGAAGATTTAGCGGACAAAAAGTTTTTTAATGTGCGCGTGGACGGTAGCCGCACTATCCGCGATGTGCTCACGAGCATCGCGGAAAATTATGCCAAGGGCACGCCGAACGGCATCCGCATGGATGCCGATTCAGCGCTGATCTGGAGCCCGAGTCATTTTACCTGGATGGACACGAATTATCCCGCTGGCACGCCGCGCGAAGGTTATCCGGTCGAGATTCAAGTTTTGTGGATTCGGCTGCTGCGGCTGCTGGAAAAAATTTCCGAAAAGACCGACCAAAAAAAATGGCGCGAGCTTGCCGACCACGCAACGGCATCGTTTGAAAAATTATTCTGGCTCGAAAACAAAGGCTGGTTTGCTGACGTATTAATCGCCAAATCAAATGTGATTGCACGCGACGCGACGGCAAGTGATGCGTTGCGAAATAATTGCTTATTTGCCGTGAGCCTCGGCCTCGTCACGGGTGAACGTGCGCAACGCTGCGTCGCAGCGGCGCAAAAATATCTGGTCGTGCCGGGCGCGCTGCGTTCGCTCGCGCCGCTGCCGGTTTCCGTTCCGCTCGCAATCTGGCGCGATGGTCAGTTGCTCAACAATCCGGCGGAACCGTATTGGCCGAGCTATGCGGGCGACGAGGACACGCGCCGCAAACCCGCGTATCACAATGGAACCGCGTGGACATGGACGTTTCCGACATTTTGTGAGGCACTCGCGCGTGTGTGGAATTTTTCGCCGGAAGCGGTGGCGGCGGCGAAAAGTTATCTTGGCAGCTCGGAAAAAATCCTGAACGAAGGCTGTCTCGGCCAAATTCCCGAACTGCTCGACGGCGACGCGCCGCATGCGCAACGCGGCTGCGACGCGCAGGCATGGGGCGCGACCGAGGCGCTGCGCGTGTGGAAATTTTTGGCGGATAAGAGTAAATAACTTTGACCAGATTTCATTTCTTCGTGTCTATTCCGCTGGATTCGTGGTTTAATTTTTGAAAATGAAACTGTCGTTGCTGACTATTTTAATTGGTGCCGTCTTAAGCGGTCCCCAGATTTATGGCCTGATAAACCCCAAGTGGTTTGCCAACTTTTTCCGCAAATTCCCGCGCAACTATCCGGCCGGCGTCGTGCTGATGCTGGCGGCCACGGGCTGGTTCACGTGGATCGTGAACGCGGAGCCAATCGCGGATTTCTCGGCCTACAAACCGGCGATGCTCATCGGCTTCACCGCCGTGGGTGTGGGCGCGTGCATTTTTGTCCGCGACTTTCTGGCAGTGCGCGGCTTGGCGGTGATTTTTCTGCTGCTGGCAAAACTGATGGTGGATACCGGCCGGCCGCATCTCGGCGAATCGCCGTTCGTGCTGGTGAATCAAGTGCTGGCCTACGCCTTCGTGGTGGGCGGCATCGTGTTCACCATCGCGCCGTGGAAGCTGCGCGACTGGCTGGTATTTTTCACCGCCAACGACCGGATTATTCGGATTGGTTGCACGGCAAGGCTGGCGTTTGATTTGTTTTTAATCGTTCTCGGCCTGACGGCGTTCCGGGGAATGTGACATGAACCTTGGTGATTTTCGCGAAGATTACCGACGCGACGCGCTTGACCGTGCGGCGCTGGAGGCGAATCCGTTGACACAGTTTGAAGCGTGGTTCCGCGAGGCGACTGGGGACAGGGCGCAGAGCCGCTGGCGCAAAATCGGCATCGCGCTCTACAAACTTTGGAGCGCCATCTGCAACCATCGTCCCGCCGACATCAACGCGATGACGCTCGCAACGGTGGATAAAAACGGCGAACCCTCGTCGCGCACCGTGCTACTGAAATCGGTAGACGAACGCGGTTTCATTTTTTTCACGAACTACGATAGTCGCAAGGGACGCGATCTGGCGGAAAATCCCCACGCGGCACTGACTTTTTTCTGGTCTGAATTGGAGCGGCAGGTTTGCGTGGCAGGCAGCGTCACAAAACTTCCGGCAGCGGAATCCGAAGCTTATTTCCAGTCACGTCCACGCGGCAGCCGGATTGCAGCGTGGGCCTCGGACCAAAGCAAACCGGTGGCCGACCGTGCCGCGCTTGAGGCAAAATGGCGCGAACTGGAAAAAAAGTTTCTCGGCGAGATTCCACTGCCGCCGAACTGGGGCGGATTTATTTTACAACCGGAGCGGATTGAATTCTGGCAGGGTCGGCCGAGCCGGCTGCATGACCGGTTGCACTACACTAAATCGTCGGATGGCTCGTGGAAAATTGACCGGCTTTCGCCCTGAAGGATTTCAGAACTTATAGCTGACGCCGCTGACAATCTTGGCGTCGTTCTTAAGGCGACCCGCCGCAGGACGGTTCTGGTAGCTGTCGTCGAGATAAGTTTTCAGGCTAAACGATTTTGAAATACTGGCTTCAATGCCAATCTCGAAATTGATGACATAGTTATCCAACTTGTCCACCTGCGGTAACAGTTCGACATTCTGCCAGAGACGCGCGCGGTCGCTGAACTTGTGTTCGAAGCGTTCGCCCAGACGCGCCGTGGTGAAGGCATTATCCTTGCCGCCTAGCTTTTGAAATTCCTCACCCAAACCGGCTTCCACCGCGAGCGTCGTTTCCTTGGCCTTGATGAAATAATAACCCGCACCTGGTCCGATACTAAAACGATAATCGAGATCGGCAATAATATCGCGCAAGGCATCGCCGCGCACATAACCGAAAAAGCGTTCGCTGAACAAATGATTCCATTGGCCGAATGCCTTGTAATTATTGACCGTGTCCTGATCGTTTTGATTACCGTAGGCGGCGGCGAGGCCGAGCGAATACTCGTTGAGCGGCGTCTTTTTGGCCGTGAGATAATCCGCGCTGAACAGCATCGTCTGGCTGTTGCCGCGGGTCAGGGTCAATCCGGCGGAAACCGAACTTTCCCACGGATTTTTGACGGGAGCTTTGAGGGCTGAAACCGCTTCAACCACTGGCGCGGCCACCGGCGCAGCAGCCACCACATTGGTCACGGTGACGATATTAGTCACCAAAACAGTGACCACATTGGTTACGTTATAAACGTTGGTTTGTGCGGTAGCGCTGGCGCCAAGCGCCGCCAGAATTCCGGCGAGCGTAACGATATTTTTGACTTTTTTCATAAAACGAACGCGGATGAAAACAAATTCAAAAAACCACCGCAAGAATTAACTGGCCGGAGTCGACTCGGTTGGCGTCACTACATCGTCCTTGTCTTCACCGATAACTTGGGCAATAGCCTGCAACTTGTCACCAACATCGAGGTTCATGAGCTTAACGCCTTGCGTGTTGCGCCCGGCTTCGCGAATGCCGCCGACGCCGATGCGAACCATCTGGCCGCCAACGGTGATTAACATGATTTCATCCGTATCCTTCACCGTCAGCGCGCCAACCACGCCGCCAGTCTTATCACCGGTCTTCATGGTGATGATGCCTTTGCCGCCGCGCGACTGGACACGGTATTCGTCAAAGCCAGTGCGTTTGCCAATGCCGTTTTCACCTGCGACTAGCAATGCCGCGTCGGGAACTACAATCGCCGCAGCTACGAGTTTGTCATTGGATTCAAGACTGATGCCGCGCACGCCG
Source organism: uncultured Verrucomicrobia subdivision 3 bacterium (assembly GCA_903918885.1). Taxonomy (GTDB): domain Bacteria; phylum Verrucomicrobiota; class Verrucomicrobiia; order Limisphaerales; family UBA11358; genus UBA11358. Next base: position 122,744 of record CAIXFY010000027.1, on the reverse strand, counting down.
CCAGCCGCACGGCCCATGGAACGCACATCGGTTTCGTGGAAGCGTATGCTTTGGCCTTCCTTCGTGATTAGAACCACGTCGTCACCGTTGTCGCCTTCGCCCGTGCTGCCGCGCGTAAGTTTCACATCAATCAATGTATCGCCCGGTTCGATGCCGATGGCGATGATGCCGCCCTTTCGAACATTTCCAAAATCACTCAACGAAGTTTTCTTCACTGTGCCTTGCTTGGTCGCAAAGAAAAGTTCTCCCGGCTGCGACCACGTCACGTCTGCGCGATTCTCGTTTGTCTTCGACAAAATCCGGATAAGCGCGGCAATTTTTTCATCCGCTTTCAGTTCGAGCAGATTCGCGATGCTACGACCTTTCGCGGCACGGCCCATGTCGGGAATCTCGTGCACGCGCTCGACATACACGCGACCGGTGTTCGTGAAGAACATCAGGTAGTCGTGCGTGCTCGCGGTGAAGAGATGCTCCACGAAGTCATTGTCCGCCTCGGTCTCGCCTTCGCGCGTGGTCATACCGATGACGCCCTTCCCGCCGCGTCGCTGCGCGCGATATTGGCTGACATTCGTACGCTTGAGCAGACCATTGTGCGTGAGCGTGATGATGACGCCTTCGTTCGCGATCAAATCTTCGATGGCAATCTCGCCTTCGTCCGGCACAATTTCCGTTTTGCGCGGTGTGGCGTGCTTTTCTTTGATGGCCAGCAACTCCGCTTTGATGATCGCCATCACGCGTGATTCCTTTGCGAGGATGTCGAGCAAGTCTTTGATGACTTCAACCAAGGCTTTGTATTCCTTGTCGATCTTGTCGATTTCCAAACCGGTCAATTGATACAAACGCAGTTCCAGAATCGCGTCCACCTGACGTTCAGTCAGTGCGTAACGGCCCGCATCCAAGCGCGCTTCGCTGCGGATGAGCACGCCCCATTTTTCCACCTGTTCACGCGACCATTCAAACGCCAACAACTTCACACGCGCTTCGTCGCGGGTTTTGCTGGAGCGGATGATGTGGATGAACTCATCGAGATTCGACAGCGCGATGATGTAGCCTTCGAGCAGCTCGGCGCGTTCCTCGGCCTTGCGCAATTCAAAGCGCGTGCGGCGCAAAACCACTTCGCGGCGATGCTCGATATAGCATTGGATGATTTCTTTGAGATTGAGCGTCTTCGGACGTCCGTGATCGATCGCCAGCGAGTTGACGCTGAACGAAACTTCGAGTTGCGTGTGCTGAAATAATTTCGCGATGACGACTTTCGGATTCGCGTCGCGTTTCAATTCGATGACGATGCGGCAATGCTCGTCCGACTCATTACGCATCGCGGAAATTTCCGTGATGATCTTTTCATTAACAAGGTTCGCGATCTGTTCTTCGAGCCCCGCGCGATTGACGTTGTAAGGGATTTCCGTGATGACCAACTGCTCGCGGTTACCCTTCATTTCTTCCACACCGATGCGACCGCGCAATTTCAAACTACCTTTGCCGGTGGTGAAATAATTCTTGATGCCTTCGATGCCACAGAGAAATCCGCCAGTCGGAAAGTCCGCGCCCTTGATGAATTTCATCAATTCGGGAATCGTGATCTCCGGCTTGTCTATCTGCGCACAGATACCGTCCACGACTTCGCCAAGATTGTGCGGAGCCATGTTCGTGGCCATGCCGACCGCGATGCCTGTGCCGCCGTTGACGAGCAAATTCGGAAACGCCGCAGGAAAAACTCTTGGCTCGGTGAGACGTTCGTCGTAGTTCGGGACGAAATCCACCGTATCCTTGTCCATGTCCTGCATCAACGCCGCGCCGAGATGCGTCAAACGCGCCTCGGTATAACGCATCGCCGCCGGCGGATCATTTTCGACAGAACCGAAGTTGCCTTTGCCATCCACGAGTTTTTCGCGCATCGCCCATGGTTGCGCCATGTGCACGAGCGTCGGATAGATGACCGCTTCGCCGTGTGGATGGTAGTTACCGGAAGTGTCACCGCAGATTTTCGCGCACTTGTAAGGCTTACGTCCGGGGAAGAGCGAAAGCTCATGCATCGCGTAAAGGATGCGGCGTTGCGAAGGCTTCAATCCGTCGCGCACGTCGGGCAATGCGCGTGAAATGATCACGGACATCGAGTAGTCGAGGAACGAGTTCTTGATCTCGTCAGCGACATTGATCTTGGAAATCTTTTCGCCCTGCGTGTAAGCGCCGCCGCTGGCGTGCTGCTCTGGCTGTTGCGGTGGGACTGGGGCTGTAGGTTCAGTTTCGTCTGGCATGATACGGATTCGGGAAAAATTGTTTCAGTCTGATTAAACGTCGAGATTGCGGACGTTAAGCGCGTTATCCACGATGAAATTGCGGCGCGGCTCAACCTCTTCACCCATCAAGGTGACAAACATCTCCTCGGCTTCGACGGCATCGGCAAGGTCGATTTTAAGGAGCTTGCGTTTCACCGGATTCATCGTGGTCTCGAACAGTTCTTTGGCGTCCATTTCACCCAGCCCCTTGAAGCGCGTCATCTGAATGCCTTTCTTGCCGACGGTTTTCACGCCTTCAAGAATTTCCGGAATCGAAAACAGTGGCGTGACATTTGCGCGCTCGCCTTCGCCTTCGGTCAATTCGAAGAGCGGTTTGTCCTGCGCCGCGTAATGATCCACGGCCAACCCCTTCTTCAAAAGTTTGCTGAGCAAATCCGTGATGGCTTTGCTTTCGAGATGTAGATTGGACTCTTTGGCACGCCGCGTCGGGCCGTCCTTCTTACGCTCGACTTCCGTGTCGCCGCCGAACAAATCATTATTCGCCGCTTTGAATTCATCCACTTCCTCTTTGCTCAGAAAATAATGAACCTTCTCGTCGTTGCCCGAGCGAACCTTGACCATCGTCTGCGGCAACGTGCCGTCCTTCGCGCGCTTCTCGACATAATCCGCGAAATCGCCGCCGAGCCGTTTGATGTGGGTGGCGTGTTTGTCGAGTGATTCGAGCAGCGTGAGGATTTCTTCGAGCTGCTTCGGATTGAATTCCTTTCCATCGGCGAGATTCTTCAACCGCACTTCCTCGACGCCGTTCTGCAACAGGATGCGGTTGAGCTGCACATCGTCGTCGATGTAATCGGTCTTCTTCTTGCGCGTGATCGAGTAAAGTGGCGGTTGCGCGATATAAACGAAGCCCTGCTTCACCAGTTGCGGCATCTGGCGGTAGAAAAAAGTCAGCAGCAACGTGCGGATGTGCGAACCGTCCACGTCGGCGTCCGTCATGATGATGATCTTGTGGTAGCGCAGCTTCTCCAGATTGAACGCGCCTTCGCCTTCGCCGTCACCGATGCCCGTGCCGATGGCTGTGATCATCGTGCGGATTTCTGTATTCTGCAAAACTTTGTCGAGCCGCGCCTTCTCGACGTTGATGAGCTTACCGCGAATCGGGAGAATCGCCTGAAACTTACGGTCGCGCCCCTGCTTGGCCGAGCCACCGGCGGAGTCACCTTCGACGATATACAATTCGGTGTTCGCCGGATCGCGGTCGGAACAATCCGCCAGTTTCCCCGGCAAACCGCCGCCAGTGAGAGCAGATTTGCGGACGGCTTCGCGAGCCTTCCGCGCCGCTTCCCGGGCGCGCGCGGCCGTGAGACCTTTGTCCACAATGCGCTTGGCGACGGGAGGATTCGCGTCGAAATAGGCCATCAATCCTTCGTAAGTCACCGAACCAGTGATGCGTTCAACTTCGGGCGAGAGCAACTTCACCTTCGTCTGCGATTCAAATTTCGGATCGCTGTGCTTCACCGAAATCACCGCCGTCAAACCTTCACGCACGTCGTCGCCCGTGATCTGCGGATCCTTTTCTTTAATCAACTCATTCGCCTTCGCGTATTGATTGATCGCACGTGTGACCGCGCTGCGGAAACCGGAAAGATGCGTGCCGCCGTCCGGATTGTGGATCGTGTTCGTGTAGCACAGCACCTGATCGTTGTAGCTGTCGTTGTATTGCAGCACGACCTCGATGTGAACTTCGATCTCCTTGTCATCCAATTTTTCTTTCGTCTCTTTGCGAAACGAAATCGGCTTGGGATGTAATGGTTCCTTGCTCTTGTTGAGCTGCTTGACGAATTCCTCAACGCCGTTCTTGTAATAAAATGTTTCCGGTTCCGCTGCCGACTGCCGTTCGTCGGCGAAAACAATCTCCAGACCCGAATTTAAGAACGCCAGCTCGCGCAAACGCTGCGAAATGATGTTCGTCTTGAACTCCACTGTCTCACGGAAAATTTCCTTGTCCGGCAAAAACGTGATGAGCGTGCCGGTCTTCTTCGATTTGCCGATGACTTCGAGCTTCTTAACCGTCTTGCCGCGCTCGAACTCCATCTGATACACCTGCTCGTTGCGCGAGACCTCCACTTCAAACCATTCGCTGACGGCGTTCACGCACTTCGCGCCGACACCGTGCGTGCCGCCGGAAAATTTATAGCCGCCCTGTCCGTATTTACCGCCGGAGTGCAGCGTCGTCAGCACCAATTCGACACCGGGCAGACCGGAATCTTTGTTGATGTCCACGGGAATACCACGCCCGTCGTCGCGAATGGAAATGGAGCCATCCACGTGGATCGTCACCTCGATGCGCGAACAGTGCCCGGCGAGATGTTCGTCCACGGAGTTGTCCAAAACTTCGGACACGCAATGATGCAGCGCGCGCTCATCCGTGCCGCCGATATACATGCCGGGTTTTTTACGGACAGCTTCGAGACCCTTAAGCGAGGACAGCTTAGAGGCGTCATAATTGCCATCGGCAATCTTGTCCGGTGACTCATTTTTTTCTTCGGGCGAATCAGAAATACTCGACATAATTATGGTGCAATTCCGGCTAAAATTTGTTGCGGCTGCGAATGCAGAAAAGGTATAAAAAAACCGCTCGTTTCCACAATGCGAAACTGCGGTTTTTTTAGGCAAAAAACACCATTAGTTGTGGCGGTTTTAACTTGCCAACCAAACATGTTGTATCTGCGAAAAACCAGCCAGACTCCCGTCCTGTGAATAAATCCAACTCGCTTTTTGCCAAAACCAACTTTATTTTCGACGAATGTCTTTGACTGAAAATCAGCTCGCGCATCCCGACCAATTTGTCAGCCGTCACATCGGCCCCGATGTGACAGAAACCAACGCGATGCTGGCGTTGCTTGGTCACAAAAATTTGGACGAACTGATCGACGCCGCCGTTCCCGCCAAAATTCGTTTGGGTAATAAATTAAATTTGCCGCCCGCGCGGACGGAATCAGAAGCGCTCGCTGAAATCCGCCGCATCGCCAGCGAGAATAAAGTGTTCCGCTCGTTCATCGGCCAGGGCTATTACGACACCATCACGCCGCCGGTGATCCAGCGCAGCGTGTTGGAAAATCCCGGCTGGTATACGCAATACACGCCGTATCAGGCGGAAATTTCTCAAGGTCGCCTTGAGGCGCTCCTGAATTTTCAAACAATGGTTACCGACCTCACCGCGCTCGACATCGCGAATGCTTCCATGCTCGACGAAGCCACCGCTGCTGCTGAAGCGATGACCATGTCGCTGCGCTTGCGCGAAGGTCGGAATACGTTCTTCGTTTCGGAGGCGTGTCATCCGCAGACCATCGAAGTGGTGCGCGCTCGCGCCCATGCGCTTGATATTGAAATCGTCATCGGCAATCACGAAACATTTTCGTTCACCGAAAAAGTTTTTGGCGCGCTCGTGCAATATCCCGACACTTTTGGCGCGATTCACGATTTCTCAGGCTTCGCGGAAAAAGCTCATGCTGCCGGGGCGATGCTCACCGTCGCCACGGATTTGCTCGCACTCACGCTCATCAAACCGCCGGGCGAATTCGGCGCGGACATTGCCGTCGGCAGCGCGCAACGCTTCGGCGTGCCGCTGGGCTACGGCGGACCGCACGCGGCGTTCTTCGCCACGCGCGATGAATTCAAGCGCCAGATGCCCGGACGAATTGTCGGTGTCTCCAAAGATTCGCGCGGCAAACCAGCCTTGCGCCTCGCGCTCGGCACGCGCGAGCAGCACATCCGTCGCGAGAAAGCCACGAGCAACATCTGCACCGCGCAGGCGTTGCTCGCGAACATGGCGTCACTTTACGCGTGCTATCATGGCGCGGAGGGGTTGAAGAAGATTGCGGAACGCGTTCATCACTTGGCGGTTGCCCTCTCAGCAGGTTTGCACCGCTTGGGCTATGAAGACTACTTCCATGGCCCTCGACAGCATTACGATTTTTTTGACACAGTTTGCGTGCTCGTCAGGCCTGGAGCAGCAAAGTTGGTGGTTGAGGAAGCGCGGCGACGTGGAGCTAATTTGCGTGAATTTCCAGATGATGAACAATGTGTTGGGATTTCGCTAGATGAGACAACGTCTTTTGCAGATTTGGAATTGATTTGGGAAGCCTTCGCGGCAAAAAAAGTTAATTTTACCGCTGCGGAAATGCTTAGGAATGAATATGTCGTCAACAATCTTGATTTCCAAGAAAAGCTGAACCGCACCTCGCCGTTCCTCCAGCACTCCGTCTTTAACCGCTACCACAGCGAGACCGAGATGCTGCGCTACATCAAGCGCCTCGAATCACGCGACCTCTCGCTCACGGCTTCGATGATTCCGCTCGGCTCGTGCACGATGAAGCTGAACGCGGCGGCGGAAATGTTTCCCGTCTCATGGCCGGAATTTTCCAAGATGCATCCGTTCACGCCATTGTCGCAGGCACGTGGCTACCAGATTCTTTTTCAGAACCTCGAAGACTGGCTCGCGGAGATCACCGGCTTCGCGGGAATTTCGCTCCAGCCCAACGCCGGTTCGCAAGGCGAATACGCCGGGTTGCTCGTCATCCGCGCCTATCACGAATCGCGTGGCGACAAGCATCGCAACGTCTGTCTGATTCCGACTTCCGCGCACGGCACGAATCCCGCCAGCGCCGTGATGGCCGGCATGAAAGTCGTCGCCGTCGCGTGCGACACGAATGGCAACATCGACGTCGCCGATCTCAAATCAAAAGCCGAGGCGAATAAAGCGGAACTCTCCTGCCTGATGATCACGTATCCCAGCACGCACGGCGTGTTCGAGGAAACCATCCGCGACATCTGCGATATCATTCACGCGAACGGCGGACAGGTTTATATGGACGGCGCGAACATGAACGCGCAAGTCGGTCTCACTTCGCCCGGCTTCATCGGCGCGGATGTCTGCCATTTGAACCTGCACAAAACGTTTTGCATTCCGCACGGCGGTGGCGGGCCGGGCGTCGGGCCGATCGGCGTGGCGAAACATCTCGTGCCGTTTCTGCCGAGCCATCCCGTGTTCACCTCGCGGCTCGAAGACGTGGATCATTCCAAGCAACACATCGGTCCTGTCAGCGCCGCGCCGTGGGGCAGCGCGAGCATCTGCACCATCTCGTGGATGTATATCGCGATGATGGGCGCCGACGGACTCACCGATGCGACAAAGTTCGCCATTCTCAACGCAAATTACATCGCCGCGCGCTTGGAAAAATATTTTCCGACGCTTTACCGCAGCAACGGCCTCGTGGCGCACGAGTGCATTCTGGATTTGCGCGCATTCCACGAGACCACCGCCGAGGACGTGGCGAAACGCCTCATGGATTATGGCTTCCACGCGCCGACGCTTTCGTGGCCCGTCGCCGGCACGCTGATGGTCGAACCCACCGAAAGCGAATCCAAATACGAACTCGACCGTTTCTGCGCCGCGATGATTTCCATCCACGCTGAAATGACTGCGATTGAAAACGGCACCGCCGACGCGAAGAACAATCTGCTCAAAAACGCGCCACACACCGCCGACCAGATCGCCAGCGACAATTGGAATCGTCCTTACGGTCGCGAACAGGCGGCGTTCCCGGCGAAAAGTTTGCACGAATATAAATTCTGGCCGCACGTCAGCCGCGTGGACAACGTCTTCGGCGACCGCAACCCGGTGTGTTCGTGCGTGGGGATGGAGAATTATTCTTAGCCACAGATTTGTATAGATGAAACACATCTTTAGCATTGATTCAGACAAAGGGAAATTAGCAAATCGTTGGTAAAATTAAAGACTATTTGGTTTAACGCGCCACAATTTTTCACTACCCGCGTGAATTTTCACTGACACTTTCACTGACAGTGCCGGTGGCGAATTTCTAGGTTTAGGCGGGCAAAACATCGGCGGGAAAATAGCAGCGATACTTGCTGCGCGGGTCGGTGGGATGACTGCCGAGCGGGTCAAAGCTACCGCAAGGATGCTGCCAGACGCCGCGCCGCTGATTCCAGTGAAAGCCCAAAGACCAAAGCATTTTTGCCAGCATCGGCTTCCGTGCTGGTGACACATCGAGCCAAACCCATTTGCCGACAACTTCCGCCAATTCGTATTGCTGCGGCAACTTTGACCGCAAGCAGTTCAAGACCGCCTGTGTGGATAATCCCCGATTCATCTGATGTTTTGAAGCCGACGATGGCCGGACATTCGCCGGAGCTTGTTTCGCTTCAATTGTTTGATTTGTTGTTTTCATAGCTTTTTTTTGAAACCGCTGTCCGTCACCCTGCCGTATGCTGCTCGCTTCACCATTGCGGGAGACAGCGAGCCGTGCATGAAATGCAATCCATACCAAGCGAAAGCTAAAAGCGTGACAGTGGGGAAGAGGGTGAAGGGGACACGCTGGCGCGGTTTTTGATCTCGCTACCAAACTCGGCTGGTTGTCGGACGAGTGAGCGGCAGACGGTGGGGAATGACGGCAGCTAAAAAAGGCGAAGACAAACAACCCAACTAACTTTTCAATTCAAACCCTCGGAGTCTGTGGAAAATTGGCATGGACGCGCCACGGCAATTTGCGCGGTAGTGCCAACTTTCCATAGTCTCCGTCAAACATAGGGAGAGCGTGAGTCTGGCGGATTGGTCAGGCGTCGTCTTTTAAGGGGAATGCCCAATCTGGCAGTCTCGCGCGCAAGGGGAACTTTACCAAAAAAGTCTTGTCAATCGGCAGTGACGGGCGTAGAAACAAACCAGTCGGCTATATCCGACAAAGAACTAAAACATATTTGCGTAGCTTTGGCTACGGGGCTGTCCCGAAACCGCGAATTTCCAAGCCTCCAACATTATCACCAAGCACGCGCCAACTGGCGCGGCTTGGCGTGCTATGTTGGAAGGCGCTTCGCGGTGCCTGGGACAGAGTGCGTCGAGTCCGCGCTCTTTAGTTCCGGGACAGGGTTCGCGAAGAAAGGGAATAAATGAAATCAATCAAAGGCGGATTATTCATCGGGCTGGGACTGCTGACACTTCTGGGCGTTCTGCACGCACAACTATCTTTTCAATCGGCTCAACCCGTTCAAGCCAGCGGCATTGAGCAACCGGCGCAGCCGGATTCCGTTGTGGCCGTGACCGCCGAGGCGAAAGGTTTGGCGCAGATTGATCCGGCGAATCTGCCGGGGTTCGGCACTTACTGGGTGGTTTCCTCCAATGGCGTCAGCGCGCCTTGGCCTTGTCCGCCACCAGATTTAAGCCAGCCGATTTACAACATCACGGGCAACATCTTTCTGGTGGATGCCACGCGCGGACAGGTGATGAGTGCCAGTTCGCGGCGGGCGGGACGGTCGGGGATGACGGTCACGGCGGAACAGGTGACGACGGCGGTGGAGGCGTTGGCCAATTCTGTGGCGAATTTGGTTGAACAAGTTTTGGGCGCACAGGTGACGCAGAAGTTGGCGACGGCTTTGGGGATGGAAGAAGATTCCTCGCAGCAGCAAAGAAGCTTTGCGCCGATGCTGGCGTCTTATAGCCCAACAACTTTGTGGTTGGAGGTCACGAGTCTGGATACAACCAACCAACTGGCGACGGTGCTGGCGCACAACACTTCGGAAACCAACCTCTACCAGCTTTTGAGCAATACCAACCTGCTGGACAACTGGTGGCAACCGGGCGAGATTCGCTTTGGCGATACGGCGACCAACACGACGCTCTTTACCCCGGTGGACATCACGGATAATCCGCTGATGTTTTTCCGCATCCATCAGGCTGGTTGGGCGGTTTCCATCAGTGCCTCGCTGGACGCGGTGGAACCTTTTGGCGGCGTTCCCGGACAGGCCGGTCTTTTTTACATATCTGGCTACCAAGCCTCGGGCGTGACTAACAATGTCACGGTCTATTATCGCGTCAGCGGCACGGCGAGCAATGGAGTGGATTACACCGCTTTGTCCGGCGTGGCGACACTGACCAATGGCACCGGTTCCACACCCATCGTCATCAATCCCATCGCGGACAGTTTGCTGGAAGGAATGGAAACGGTGACGCTGACACTGATGCGGACGAATGATTATCTCATTGATCCGAATAACAGCACGGCAACCATCAATCTATATGACAGTTCCACCACGGTTAGCATCTCTGCGGGCGGCTACGATGCGATTGAACCCGATGGCCCGCCGGGCGTGGCGGCGACAACGGGGACTTTCAGTGTGTATCGCTCCGATTTTCGGGGCATCTACACCAACGCGATGAAGGTGCAATATATGGTTTCTGGCACGGCGAGCAACGGGGTGGACTACACCAGAATCACCAACACCGTGACCTTTGCCGCCGGCGAAACCGCCACCAATATCATCATCAACCCGCTGAAAGACAACCTGCCGGAAGGAGTGGAAAGCGTGACGCTCACTTTGCTGCCGACGAACAGCTATGCCGTGGATGCCAACAACTATGCGGCCAGCCTTAACATTTATGATTCTTCCACCACCGTGAGCATGGGCGTAAGTGCGGCGGCGGCAGTGGAGCCAAATGGTCCGCCGGGTGCGCCCGCCGTGCCCGCCACGTTTTCGTTTTCCCGTTACGACACGCGCGGGATTTATACCAACCTGCCGGTGCGCTACGTCATCACTGGCACAGCCAGCAACGGCGTGGATTACACCTTTTTGGGCGGCACAGTGAATTTTGCACCGGGCATCACCACCACCAATATAGACATCACGCCGCTGGCGGATACTCTGGCGGAAGGATTGGAGACCGTGACCTTGACCCTGCTGGACAACGCGACGAATGGCTACTTCATTGAGACGAACAACGCCACCGGCACGGCGACCATTGCCGACAGCACCACCACTGTGGGGATTTACAATGCTCAAAACACCATTGAACCGGGCTTTAACACCAATAATTATCCTGGCCAGACCGGTTACTTTACCCTGACGCGTGCCGACGACAACGGCTTCTACACCAACCTGACTGTGAGGTATGTGATTTCCGGCACGGCGAGCAACGGGGTGGACTACACCAAAATCACCAACACGGTGACATTTGCCCCCGGCGAAACCGCCACCAATATAAACATCCAGCCGCTGTTGGATTATTTGATTGAGGGCGATGAGACGGTGATTCTGACGCTTGTGGCCACGAACGGCTATATGGTGGCTGCCACCGCTGCCGCCGAAACCAATACTATTCAAGACACGGTGCTGTTCACAACGGTGACTAGCATAACCTCGCCCGTGGGGATTGACTATCACGCGCCGTCCAACTCATTGATTGTGTCTTACAATTACAGTTCCGGCAGCCCTTATAACTTTGTGCGACTTTACACCAATGCACCCAGCACGAACCTGCTAATGACCAACTGGTCGAACGTGTCCGGCGTATCGGAAGAAGTAAAGCTGGCGACGGTAAAGAAGACCGTGAACGGTTTTACGAACGGCGAAGTTTACTTTGGCAGCGACACAGGTATTGGCAAGCTCTCGGCCAACGGCAGCGTTTCTAACTTGAGCTGGTGCGTGCTGACCAATGCCACGGTGGTCAATCCGCTGCTCCTGCGCGGCAGTTTGTATGTGGATCAGACTGGCACGTTTAGCAACCAAGTGATTGCCGTGACCAGCGGGGCGGATGTCACACTCGGCAACAAAGGCGTGTGGCGTGTGGACGCACAGGCACACCCGACTTTAATCACCAATATCAACACGAAGCACTTGGAAGGCGTCATCACGCTGACCAATGATGTGGCCAAGTGGGGACCGTGGGCGGGTAAGATAATTACGGGGGATGAGGATGCCTTAGATCAGAACCTAAATTCCAGTCCCGTGATTTATACTATTGCCACGAATGGTGCGGTTGCGACTTATTACACGACGAACATGATTGAAGGTGGCATCCATCCCGAAGACTTTGACATGATTCCCGCCAATCAAAATCTGTATGCCTGTGATAACGGCAACGGACGACTCATAAAGCTCTCCGCGAATTATTTCACGAATTACGTTGGCGACTTATTGATTGCTGATGCAGGAGAAAACGTTACTCCAAACCAAGGCAAGCTGTTTATCGTCCATTGGAACGCGGCGACCACCAATTTTGTCACCTATGTAATTCCATACCTGCTCGAAGACGGCTCCTATGGCCGTTTCGAGCATGTCACCTTTGCCCCCATTGAACTTCCCAACCAATAAATATTATGAAACAAAACTGTATTTTAGCCGCACTCCTCCTCTCAACTTGGATTGCTTACGGTCAAGGCTTTATAATTGACCAGCAGGCAACAAATGGGATTGATGGAGTATTATCCCCCCTCGGCAGCAGCCAGCCCGCTGGACAATCCTTCACACCCTCTCTTTCTGCTGTCGGTTTTGTTTCGCTTTACCCCTTCAACAGTAGTGATTCTTTCATGGCCATAAATTTGCGCACCAACTCAATTACGGGTCCTATTCTGGCTACCAGTTCTTCAGTGTTTATCCCGGGCGGTTTTGACGGAATAACTAATTTTATTTTTGATACTGCTGTGAATGTTGCGTCTGGCACAACGTATTATCTACAACCTGTAGTTATTTCTGGAGCTATTGGTCTAATTTTGGTCAATAATTTCTATTCAGGAGGAACCATGATTGCCAACGGTAATCCGTCTCCTTCTTTTGATTTGTGGTTTCAAGAAGGCATCATTGCCGTGCCGGAACCGTCAGCGGCAGGGCTGGTTTTGCTAGGCGGCGGAATATTGTTTTATTTCCGGCGGCAAGCGTCGTTACCGCTTCAGTTCAGCTTGGGAAAAAGCACCCTGAACACCCTGCCCAAAAACCGGGCGAGGCGGATTTTGAGGAAGCCGTAAAATACAATGGGCCGTAGGGTCAACTTTCCGGGATTGCGGTAGAGAAAATCCCGAAATTCGCGACGACAAGGCAGGATGGCGAAGGTGCACAAAGCCCACAGATGGGAATGCCATACCAAGTTAAGCTTTTGCCGGAGCACCCGCCGGGTCTTGTAAACGACATCACCGGCCGGTTCCCACTCATAGGCACGGTTAAGATACCATGGAAACGCAAACGGCGACCGGCTCTTGGACTGGACGGCAACCCAGCCGATGCGTTGGAGCACGGCATAAATCTGCTCGGAAACGGGCTGTTGTAAATCAATGCAATCAACCTGATCGGATTGGCTCAAGATGCGAATCGGTTGGCCAGCAGGAAACTCAACCGACAAACCAGCCCCCTTGGCAAGGTCAGACAAAATCTTTTGGGTCTTCACGTCCATAGAATTTAAGCGGGGCGGTAGTTTTTAGCCAAGCCTTGAGCCATCAGCAGCACCAATTTGAAATCCTCATCCGACAACGGCCCTAGTGTGCGCATCAGGACGGGGGCGTCCTTTTTCTTGAGCACCCGGCCCACCGACGAATCAATCCGCCCGGCGGCGTGAAACAACTGGCCGCGCGGCTGGATGTCGAGCACGTCCTCCAACCGGCTCAACATCGAATCGGCAGGGACACCGCGGACACCGTGCAAGATGCGAGAAAGGTAGGCCGGTGAGAGGTTCGCCTTGAAGGCGACTTCCGCCTTGGTCAAACCCGAGTCGCGAATGTTTTGCTCCAAGAGTCGGATGAACTCCGGCGGCGCACTGGTAGGTTGCTGGACAGCCATAACAACGCCACTTTAGCACGATTGCACTGGCAGTCAAATAAAAAGCAAAGTGTCAGACACTTATTAAGCAATAACATTGATATTCCAGCATTTTCTGCCGAATTGAAAAACTTGCCTTGTAGCGCAAGTATGGCAGAATCATAGTCAGAACATTTTATGGTTAAAAATCTCGTTGAACAATATCGCATCCGCCGGGGCGTCTCCAAGTCGCACCTTGCGCGGCAGCTTGGCAAATGCCCGTCGTATGTGAACAGGCTTGAAAAACAATTGATTGAGCCCAGCGCCGAAACGATGTTCCGGATTGCGAGCTATTTCAAATGCCGGATCGAAGACGTGTTTGTTCACCGCCCTGAAGCCGTCCGGCGCTGATTTTTTGAAAGATGAAATTGCCTATGTGTCAATTTGCGGTTTTAACTAATTTCCCTGGAGCGCTTCCGTCCGCTTTGGGGAACCAAACAACAACGGCGGAAAACAAAAACGAAAGATAAAGAGAAAATGAGACTGAAACTGTTAGTGCAAACGCAGGAGTTCCAGCATTGGCCGGCGACGAAAGATCGGGCGGCGGCGACCTCGCACAACTTGGTGTGCGTGGACATGAGCCAACCGGCGGATGCGCGGATGACCGAGAGCATCAGCTACCGCCTGAAAGACGAAGAAATCCCGAAGTATTGGGACAAAGCGATGGACAAGGTGATTGAAGTCACCTGCCGCCGCATTGCCCACAGCAAAGCGGGCAAAGCCTCGCTGATCGGCGAGATCGTCGAAGAGAAAACACAAGCGGTCAAGTAACCGCCCTTTATATGTCAGCCAACCCTCGCGCAGACCATGACTGGAAGAGTAAAATCCTCCGGCGCGAGCGGTTCGCTGATTTTGCCTACACGCTGGCGCGTATTGACTGGGGCTTTTTTACCACCCATACATTCAAAAATCCCTTGCCCCGTCAAGAAACCCGGTTGTCCATGTATTACAGATGGGCGCGGGAAGTAAGCAAAATCAGCGGAGTTCCCTATGGCCGTCTGCTCATCGCGTTGCGGTGTGAGCGCGGCGAAGTTGGGGGAAGACCCCACCAACACAGTCTGCTGGGTGGGGTCGCTAGCTGCAACATTATGACACTGCGTTCGCAGATGTTCCGAAGTTGGAAGATGATTTCGGGCAATGCGGATGCAGACTTCCGGCCGTATGACCGCTCCCTTGCCGGAGCGGACTACATCTGCAAATGCCTGGGGGCAAATGCGTATGAGGTGGACAAGTTCACCTTGGCGGAAGAGACGACGCTGTCCGAGTCAGTGTTTCGAGTCGTGAGGACACTGGACGAAATGGCTGACAGACGTTGCGGCAAGCTCAATCGAAAATACGGGCAGGTGGCGAAAGCGTTGGGGCGATAACAGTCCGATAGCGGTTTATAGGGCAGCGATGCCCGCCGTTGTATTGGCTTTCCTGACGCGAGTAGCCTTTGAGATAAAACTGCCTCGGTGGGTTCGGGCATGGTGACTGTGGTTCTGGCATTGCCCCTGATAGCAGGGATTGTGGAACCAAGAACAGCACTGAAAATCCGATGACGTCCCACCGATAAAACGCTCAATTACTGGAGCGATTGAGACCTTCCCAGAGCTGGGACCCGGCAAGGCCGGCCACCTGTCCCCCCGCGCGGAGCGCGGGGGGCGGGTGGTTGGCCGGACGGGATAGCTTGTAGATGAACTATGCCCAAAAATAATTGACCTAATTTAGATGCGCGACGACCAACACAAATTTTTGCTGCTGCTCGGCCAGTTGCCCGCCCGCCTGATGGCGGAGCAGGCGGCTTGGGTATTGAACTGCCAAGTGCATGACATTCCTGCGCTGGTCAACGCCAAGCTGTTGAAACCGCTGGGCAATCCCCCGGCCAACGGCATCAAGTATTTCGCCACGGTGGATGTGTTGGAAGCCAGCCAAGACCGCCAATGGCTGCAACGGATGTCCACGACGATTTATCAGCATTGGCAAAAGAAGAACGCACGCAACAAAGCATCTGGCGATGCGGCCACCATTCCACCATTAACCTTTCCGACGAACGGAAAGGTGCGCGTCAGCGAATCGGCCAGCGCGAGCGGATAAGAAAGTCCAGAGATACGTCTCTGGTGCAAGGGGCTTGGGGACGGCAACCGTCCCCAAAAGACAAAAAAGCGGTTGAGTGTTTTAAGCTCAACCGCCCGTTTTATTTTTAGGCCGTCACCATGGGCGGCGGGCTGGCCGCTTTCCGTTCGTAGTCCTCAAGGCTCGGCACGATGATTTGCGCTTTCTTGGAGTAGGCGCGGTGAATCGCCTTGCTGCCGTGGCCCAAGGCCGCCTGTGCAAACCGTTCCGGCATCCCGACCGTTTTGGCGCGTTCCGCCCATGCGTAGCGGTAACAATGGAGCGTCACGCCGGACACGCCCGCAACGCCGCAGCGATAGCGGAACCGGTTTGCCCGGAAGTTAGCGGGGTGCGTGGACAGGCTCGGAAACAGTGCGCCCGTCGTCGGCAGATGGTTCAAGACGGCTTCCAATTTCTTGCTGATGGTGAACTGCGCCAGCGTGCCGGTCTTCATGCGGAAATAGGAAATCGTCCGGCTCGTCCAGTCAATGTCCTCCGCCTTGAAGTTCACCGCGTCGCTTTGCGCCGCGCCGGTTTCCCAGAGCAGTTCCAAAAACAATTTCCATTCCGCGTTTTTCTCGCGGGCAAGAATGCTTTCGTGTTCGTCCGGCGTGATGCCGCGTCGGTCTTTGGGCTTGTAACGCGGCCAGAGATTCGGCGCGACAATCGGCAGAGCGATCCAGCCCGCGCTCAACGCCAGATGATGCAGCCGCTTCAAAAAACAGACGGTGGACGGCTTGGCATCTTTGAACACGGCAAAGAAATCATCCGAAGTCGTTTCCAGCAATCGCTTGTGCCGCAAGCCGTCCAAGACTGGCGACTTGAACGCGGTGGCAAAGCGTTCGCGGCTGCTCGCCTTGCCGCGTGCCTGTAACTGGTGCATGACGATCTGCCAAGTGCGTTCGACAAACGCGGGGTCGCTGGCGGTCAGATAGGCGCGGGCAAGATGCAGATTAAGCACCGGCTGCCGTTGCGCCTCGTTGCGGGCGTTTAACAGGCTGCGCGCTTCGGTCTCGTCTTTGGTGCGGAGACTCGTTTGCTTGCCGGTGGCAGAGTCTTGGCTATAATAGACCTCGCCACGGCGAAACAGGGTGAATTTTGTTTTCATGTGCATAGGTCTGAATCATGCACGAGATTGGTCGCAACCCGTTTAGGAGTTGTGGGCGGGTTTCAGTGGCGTAGTGGCAGAATAGTGGCGAATTGTGATTCAACCCGCCGCAATACTGACAAATCCACTGACAGTGGCCGTCCATCGTCCCAAGAAACCCTGCGTTGATGCGGGGTTTATTAACTTGATGACAGATGAAACACAGATGGCCAAGGCATTAGCTACGCTCCAATCTGTGTCTATCTGTGGCTGAATTTGTCTACTAAGCATTTTTTGCGCAGCGATTGACAAAATTAGTTAAGCCAGTTCGCCGTTGACGGGCGATGCTGACGGCAGAAATTTAATACACGCATGAAAATCACAGACGTTCTTCGGGCGGAACACGCGGTGTTCCACAATTTGTTCGACCATATCGAGGTCACCGTGCCGCGCGTCAAGACTTTGGCCGAGGTGAAAGGCCTCGCGGTCTTGGTGGAGAAGCTGCACGGGCCGCATTCCAAGACGGAAGACCATTTGTTCATCGAACCGCTGGAGCCTTACTTCGACCAGATGGGGCAGCGTGAGACATTTCACGACGAGCACGAACACATCGAGGCGGCGCTCACCAAAGTGCAAAAGGCGCGAACGCTTAAAGACGCCAAGAAAATTCTGCTGAACGCCATCGCCGCGTCGCGCAAACATTTCGACAAGGAAGAGCGCATCGTATTTCCGCTGGCGGAACGCATCCTCAAAGCGAAGACGTTGAATGAACTCGGCGAAGAATGGCTTCGTCGCCGGCAGGTGGCAAAATAATCAGGCCAGCTCGATTCCAACGGGGCAATGATCGCTGCCCATGATTTGCGGCTGAATGTAGGCCTTCTTCAGACGCGGGCGCAGCGATTGCGAGATGAGAAAATAATCAATGCGCCAACCGACATTGCGGGAACGCGCGCCGCTCATCGGACTCCACCAACTGTAATGTCCCCCGCCCTTTTCGAATTCGCGGAAGGTGTCCACGAAACCGGCGTTTACAAAATTGGTAAAGCCGGTGCGCTCTTCGATGGTGAAGCCGTGATTGCGGACGTTGGCTTTTGGATTCGCGAGATCAATTTCCGTGTGTGCCACGTTCAGGTCGCCGCAAAAAATCACAGGCTTTTTCTTTTCCAACTTTTTCAAATAAGCGAGAAAATCTTTGTCCCAAACCTGACGATACGGCAGCCGCTCCAACTCGCGCTTGGAGTTTGGCGTGTAAACATTGACCAGAAAAAAATCTTTGTATTCCGCGGTGAGCACGCGGCCTTCTTTGTCGTGCTCGGCTACGCCGATGTGCGGGGCAACTTTGAGCGGACGCTCCTTCGTGAAAATCGCCGTGCCAGAGTAGCCTTTCTTTTCTGCGCTGTTCCAAAAGGTCGTATAAGTTGCCGGCCAGAGCTGCTCCACTTGATCGGGTGTGCATTTGGTTTCCTGCAAACAAAGAATGTCCGGTTTCTCGGCGTCAAGAAACTCCAGAAAGTTTTTCTTCAGCACGGCGCGCAGGCCGTTGACGTTCCAAGAAATGAGTTTCATTCCGCCTGAAAAACAATCACGCTCAAAGGCGGCAGGTTGAATTCCGCTGAATATTTTTGGCCGTGCGCGGGGATTTCTTGTGCGGTCACGCCGCCGTAGTTGCCGGTGTTGCTGCCAGCGTAGATGGCCGCGTCGCTGTTCAACGCTTCCCTCCACTTGCCGCCGCACGGCACGCCGACGCGATAGTTCGGACGCGGCACAGGCGTGAGGTTGAGGATGATGACCGTGTGATTCTTGCCGTCGCTCGTCTGGCGCAGGAAGGACAGCACGCTGTTCTCACGGTCGTTGCAATCAATCCACTGAAAGCCTGCATGGTCGTGATCCGCCTGCCAGAGGCCGGGGGAATTTTTGTAGAGCGCGTTCAAGTCCTCGACAAATTTTTGCAGGCCGCGATGGAACGGGCCGGAGTCCAGCAACCACCAATCAAGCTGCGCGTTCTCATTCCACTCTTTCGTTTGGCCAAATTCGCCGCCCATGAACAACAGTTTTTTGCCGGGGAACAGCCATTGATACGCGAGCAGCGTGCGGAGGTTGGCAAATTTTTGCCAGTCGTCACCGGGCATCCGCGTGATGAGCGAGCCTTTGCCGTGGACCACTTCATCGTGCGAGAGCGGCAGGCAAAAATTTTCGTTGTGATGATAGAGCATCGCGAACGTGAGATCGTTCTGGTGGTATTTGCGATGAATCGGCTCATGCTTGAAATAGCCGAGCGTGTCGTGCATCCAGCCCATGTTCCACTTGAACGTGAAACCAAGTCCGCCGATGTAGGGCGGGCGCGTGACTTGCGGCCACGCGGTGGATTCTTCGGCAATGGTCATGACGCCGGGAAATTCCGTGTGCGTGATGTGATTGAATTTTTTCAGGAACTCGATGGCTTCGAGATTCTCGCGGCCACCGTGTTCGTTCGGAATCCATTCGCCCGCTTTGCGTGAATAGTCGAGGTAGAGCATCGAGGCCACGGCGTCCACGCGCAGGCCGTCAATGTGAAAGCGTTCGCACCAGAACAGCGCGTTGGCTACAAGGAAATTGGAAACTTCGTTCCGGCCAAAATTGAAAATGAGCGTGCCCCAATCCTGATGCGCGCCCTTGCGCGGGTCTTCGTGCTCGAAGAGCGCGGTGCCGTCGAATTTGGCGAGCGCCCATCCATCGCGCGGAAAATGCGCAGGCACCCAGTCCACGATAACGCCGATGCCGGCTTCGTGCAGGGCGTTGACGAGAAATTGAAAATCTTCCGGCGTGCCGAAGCGGCTGGTCGGCGCAAAAAATCCCGTGACCTGATAGCCCCACGAAGGATAAAACGCATGCTCCGCCGGCGGCATAAATTCGACATGGGTGAAACCCATGCGCTTCATGTAGCCAACGAGGGGCGTGGCGAGTTCGCGGTAGCTCCATGATTCGGTAGCATTTTTTTTCTGCCACGAACCGAGGTGCATTTCATACACACTCATCGGCGAGCGGAGCGCATCGCGTTTGGCGCGCTGCTTGAGCCACGCGTCGTCGGACCATTTGAAATTTTTTGTTTCCCAAACAATCGCCGCCTGCTTGGGCGCGACCTCGAAGAAGAAACCGAACGGGTCGGTGTTCAGCTTCACATGGCCATGCGCATCGCGAATCTCGAATTTGTAATGCGCCCCCTGCCCCACGCCGGGGATGAAAATTTCCCAAACGCCGGACGCGCCGAGCAAGCGCATGGAATGAAAACGTCCGTCCCAATTATTGAAATCGCCAACAATGCTGACGCGCTGCGCGTTTGGTGCCCAGACAGCAAAACTGGTTCCGTGAACGCCATCAATCATCCGCAGTTGCGCGCCGAGTTTATCGTAAATTTTTCGCTCATCGCCTTTGCCGAATAGGAACAAATCTTCTTCGCCGAGCGTCGGCAAAAACGAATATGCGTCCCGCGTGCGGCGCGCCGTGCCCTGCTTGTCGGTGATGACGAGATCGTAGGCGTAAACGGAATTTGCCAGCTTGGTTTCGCCTTCAAAAATATCCGTGTTAGGAATCCGTTTCAGCTCAAACTTGGGCTTGCCCTTTTCATGCGTGGGTTGGACTTCGACTTTTTTGGCGTCGGGCATAAATGCGCGGACGACAACGCCAGAGTTGTCGCCGAGCGGGTGCATTCCAAGCAGGGTGTGGGGTGACTGATGTTTGAGTTCAACGAGACTGCGAAGTTCGTCGGGCGTCAGAATCATGCGGTGAATCTAACAAAGTGGACCAGACAAGGCACGATAAAGAATAACGTTTCGTTGGGGTTGAGGAGCCGGAACCTTTTGGGGAAAAGAAAAGAGGCCGGACACTACTCCGGCCTCTTCAACAACACTCTAAATTTTTTGTTGGAGTCACAACTTCCAACGACAAAATTGTAACACATCCGCGTTGGTTGGCTTGTCACCAGTTGTGGGGACACGCCGGGAAAAACTGGGGACAGGGAAAATTCAGATTTTACCGATGATTTCGGCAAGCTGACGGCGGGTGACTTCCGGCAAGCCTTCTGACCAGACAACAAAATGGGAGCGCGCCATTTTCTGTTCCACCGGCAGTTGCGCCGCGATACGGCGAGCTATCTGGTCGCCGGACCAGCCGCGCGCCAGTAGACGTTCGTGCTGCGATTGGGGTGAACAGGCGACGCAGATGATTTTGTCGAACGCCGTTTCGGCCTGCGTCTCGAACAGCAGCGGGATGACGACCACGGCCATTGGAATATTTTCTTTCCGCCATGATTCCACCTGCGCCGACCAGCGTTCGCGGATGCGTGAGTGCAGGATGGCTTCGAGTTTTTGCCGCGCGGTTTCATCGGCAAAAACTTTTTCGGCAAGGGCGGCACGGTTGAGCGAACCGTCGGTCAGAAAAACTGCACAGCCAAATTCCTGCCGGATTTCCGCGAGTGCAGACTGGCCGGGTTGAACGAGTTGATGCGCGATTTCATCCGTGTCCACAACGCGGACGCCCAGCTGCAAAAGGAAACCGGCAGCGGTGGATTTGCCCATCCCCACGCCGCCGGTCAAACCGAGGAGCTTCATGCGCCGATCACTGGCCGACCAACGCCCGATAGAATCGCTGGGGATAGTTGGTCGCGGTCAGGTTGGTGAAAGTGAAGGAGCCGATGTTGGTGTAAATCGGATCCCAGTTCACCAGATTGGTGGAGGCCTGAATGATGTTGGTCACGCCCGGATCGCTGGTGACGGCGAATTGAAACGCACCATTTCCACTGCGCAAGGCGGCCGACAGTTGCGGACGGCTGGAAACGGTAACCAAGGTCTGGAGCGAGGCAAAATTGTCATCCGTGTTCGCATCCGCGGTATCCGCCGAGACGGAGGCGTAATTGAAAATTGTGCCGAGATAATCCGGACGGACGGTGAAACTTAATTGCACGCCAGCATTCACGGCGAGCGTGCCGACGTTCCAACTCAAAGTTGCGCCGTTGCGCACTGCGCCGCCGGTGGAAATCACGGTCACCCCGGTCGGCAGGTTATCCAAAACTAAGATGTTGCTGGAGGTGGACGGGCCGTAGTTCGTCACGGCGAGCGTGTAAGTGAGATTGTTGCTCACGGCGATGCTGGCGGACGAAGCACTCATCAGCAACTCGAGGTTGGCCGAGTAACCCACCGGGCTGGCCAAAGTCAGCGTGACCGCCCAGCCGTTGGAAATGACGCCGGTGTTGAATTGCGCATCATCCAGAACGAAAAGCTGCCAGTTGCCATTCGGGTTGCTGCCATTCAAGTTGGCCAAGGTTGTGCCGTAGGGCGCGGGCGGAGGTGAAATATGGGTGATGGGATTATTGACCCCGACCGAAGCCAGCGCATTGATCAAATTAGTTCCGTTCGGCGTGCCCAAGCCAGTGGCCAAATCATAATTATTGGTGGCGTAAAATAAATTGGGGCTGCCGCTCCAAGTATTATTACCCGTGGTGGTGTCGTGAAAGCAATTGGCGTAAGCCGCACTGTTGGCGATTTTATAAATTGCCGGATTGAGCAAGCCAATCGGAGCCAGTCCGTTGTTGGTGGCTTGCTGGTTGACCAGCGACATGAAGCCGGCCCACAGCGGCGCGGCAACGCTCGTGCCGCCGACGCCCGTATATTGAACCCCACTATCGGCAATCACGAGCACATCATCCGCCGTAAGCGCCACGTCGGGGAAATTGCGCGCAGTTTGTGAACCGCCACGCGCCGCCATATTGATGTTGGTCTGCCAGGAGGGTATGGAGTAGTAGCTGCTGCTATAGCCACCGCTGCTGCCAATGCCATCGGCCCCAAAACGAACTCCCCAGTTCCAAACGGTTTCAGAGGAGTAGGACGCACCCGCACCATTCATGGTCAAAGTCGTTCCGCCAACGGAGGTGACATAAGGACTATCGGACGGCGTGCCGAAACCAAATGGGCTATCAACCGTTCCGGCCGGATAGGCATCGCCATCACCGGAAGAGGTGAAAAATGTTTGTCCCTGCAATGCCATCTGTTGAAAAATTTGGTCGGTGGTCGCGGTCGGTCCACCGGTCCAGCCCCAAGAGCAACTAATTTGGCGCGCGGCATTATCCGTGGCAATCCGGTTCAGCACGTTGTTGGGATGGAAATTAAACGGGTTGCCTTCATAGACGATGATTTGGGACAAGCCGGGTGCCATGGAAATGAGCATTTCAATGTCCAGGGAAACTTCCACTTCGCCGCCGTTGCCGGTCGGAAAACCGTTGAACCGGTCAATCAAAACATTTTGGAGCGGAATGTTGGGACGCCCCGCCAAACTTTCATAGGCGGCGATGTCATTGGACAAATAGCCATCAAATTGAACCAAAGCAATCGTCTGGCCGGAACCATTCAAAGTTGTGCCGGGCACATAGGCATTTCTGAAATCATCGCCAATATAATTTCCTGAAGGCCCGGAACCCGTGGTGGCATTCGCTTTTGAGCTGGCCTTGGAAACCACCGAACCCGAGGATTTGACCACCGACTTGACCCGGTAGTGCGGCTGGGGACGACCATAATCGCTGAGTCCGCTGATATCCTGAATTGGCAAGGCCGCCGAAACACTGGGTTCCGTATCCGGGGCAAAGAAATCGCGGTTCTCGGTCGGATGTTTATAGGTTCGCAGATTGACGTGAAAAGCGCTTTGAATATTCGCTGGCTTGCCGCTTACTTCCAACAACATCCGGTTGGGATGCGTGGCGGTCACGGTAAGCCCGTTGGCGCGCGCGAAATCGGCGACGGCGGCATAATCCTGCTCCGACGGGCCAAATTGCTCCGCGAACTGCGCGGGTGCCAGATAACGATGATAGTAGGGGCTGGCCGGATCATAAATCTGGGCCAACAAATTCGTCAGCGCCTCGCGATGTTGCAGCGGCAACCCGATGGTCAGGCTCACATCGGTGTCCGCAGCCACGTTACCTTTGGCACTCAATTGTGAAACCACCGCCGGCACATGACCGGACAAGGTCTTCATGACGGTTACCGCCGCGCGCGCCGAAGGAGTGGTCATGACGGTCACAACCAGTCCCAAGCAAGCGGTCAGCAATATTTTCCTCACGGACATTTTCAAAATTTGAGGAGTGTTTTTCATAGCCATCGCCGGGGTGATATTTTCTTGATTCATTTTCATGCCGGGTCAGGGGAAAGTGGTTAAGGGTGTGTAAGCGGTCGGCTTATTCGTGCCCGTCTGCAGCAGATTGGTGCTGGAGAGCGAACCCGCCGCCGCATCATCAAACGTCAGAGTAATCTTGGTGGCACCGCCATTGCCCGCATGCGCCATGATTAAGGTGTCTTGCGCCGCCGGTGAAACAACCAACGCCTCGATGTCCTTGGTGAACCCGTGATACAGATTGCTCAACGTCACTACGGATTTGATGACCACGCCGCCCACGTTGCTAACAACGATGGTGGACGGATACGGCGCGGCAATCGTGGGTTTGTTCGGCCCCAGCGCATCGTTGATGACGATGAGGTTGGTGTTGTAGAACGTGGTCGCCCAAGTGCCGAGTGTGTAGGTGAAAGATGCCGTGCCGAGATTCGTCACGCCATTGCTCAACTGCAATGTCAGCAAAATCTGCTGGCCGTTCGTGCCCACGGCGGTGAAGCTGAATGGCCGGGAAACCGACGGGCCGTTCACCGTCAGCGTGCCGTAATATTGGGTCGGCAAGTTCGGTGAGTTAGTCACGCTAACCCCGTTGGCAGACAGCAGCGTGGCGGACAAATTGTTGACGTTGGTTCCACCGCTGGCGCGCAACGCCAGCATCAGCGACACCGTTTCATTGGTATCAATGATGCCGTTGTTGTTCGGGTCCCCGCCCGGAGCAAATGCAGATCCCGCCGCCACCACCAGACTGCCGCTGGTATCGTGAATCGTGAGCGTCGCCGCATACGGCGCAATGAGAAAACCATTGGTGGGATTGGACAATTGTAGTTGCACGGTCTTGTCCGGTTGCACCGTCAAGCTGGGAAGATTGGTGACTGCAAAAGTCTTGCTCGTCTCGCCATTGGTGAAAACCAAAGTGCCGCTCGTGGCCAGATAATCCGCGCCGGCGGACGCCGTTCCGTCGGCGGTGGCATAGTTAACAGAGGTAACGGTGTTGGTGAAGTCGGTGCGCAAGACGGTGATGGTGGCATAAGCACTGGACTTCAAGACCGTGTAAACCGGACGGGAGAAGCTCAAGCCAGAATTGTTATCCACAATGGTGACCACCTGATTGCTCGGCGCAACCACCTGACCGGGCGCGGTGGCATTGAACAATCGCACCGAGAAATTGTGATCGCCGGTCACCTGACTGTTGTTGAAAATAGTCACATTGAACGTGTTCGTCCCGTTGCCATTGGTGAACAATAACGTTCCGGTTGTCGTCTGATAATCCACTCCGGCTACCGCCGTGCCATCGAGCGTCGTATATTGAACCGACATCGGGGCGAGATTGGTATTGGACACCGGCGGCTCGACCACGGGATTAGTGCAGACGACGGTGATGACCGCCTGACCGACATTCTTCAATACGCTGATGGCCGAATTGGTGAAGCTTATACCCGCATCGGCATCCTGCAGCACCACGAGCGAATTACTTGGACTCACAAGCGAAGTGCCGGCGCCGGGATTGGACAAGTTCAAGTTCAGGAGCAAATCACCCGTCACTCGCGGATCGTGCAACAACGGCAAGGCGATGGATTTCAAGGCTTCGCCATCACCAAACGTCAGGGTGTTGGAAACTGAATTGTAGTTCACGCCGGGCAACGCCGTGCCGGGCGTGGTTGAGTAATTGATCTGGGCGCTGCCGTTTGCGCTCCCAACACGCCGGACAAAAATCAACGCATTGCCATTGGTCTCGCGGAAATAATTCGTGCCGCTCAAGAAAGCAAACCCGATGTTCGTGTTCAAAATCGTCAGCGTGGAATTGGTGGGAGCAACAATGGTTGCCCCGCCGCCAGGATTGGAGAGCAACACAGACAAACTGACCGGTATTTGAGCCACCGGATTATTCAACACCGGCACATCAAAGGTCTTGAGCGTGTCACCATCATTGAAGGTCAGCGTGCCACTAACCGGAGTATAATCAATGCCCGGCAACGCCGTTCCGGGCTGGGTGTAGAACGCCACCGAGATGGAGCCGGAAGTTCCGTTGGTGCGCAACACTGTGATGGTGGTGCTGCCATCGCCGGAACCCACCGTGTAGTTTGTGGCTGAGAAACTCAACAAGCCCGGAGAAATCACCGTATCTTTGATAGTCAACACCGTGTTTGAAGGCGCATACATCAAGGCCCCGACATTATTCGACAAAATCAAAGTCACCGTGCGGTCACCTTCCGGCAGATTATTGTTGATGACCGGCACATAGATGGTTTTGTCCGTATCCCCCGGACTAAAGGTGACCGTGCCATTGGTCGGATAATAATCCGTGCCGCTGACAGCCGTGCCGTTGGTCGTCGTCAAATAGCTCACCGAGCAACTGCCGCTGATGGAACCGATTCGCGCTATATGCAACTCGCCAAAGCCGGTAAGAATATTTTTCGCCACCGGATAATTATCCGAGGTGAAGCTCACCGCGTTGTCATCATTGATAATAGTCAGCACCGCGACGGGCTGGTCACCGATGATAGCCGGAGCCGTCGGGCTGGAAAGCGCGAGGTTGACCGTCAAATTGGCCGTGATATTCGAGTCATCCATCACCGGAACCGCAATAGTCTTGAGCACCTCGCCAGCGGGGAAGCTGACGCTCTGGTTCACGCCCCGATAATTAATGCCATTGGTCGCCGTGCCATCGCTGGTGGAGAAGTTGACGGCCACGCTGCCGGAACCATCCGCATTCGTGCCACTGGTGCCGCCCGTGCGCCGGATGCCGATGAGTGCCTGAATGCCGTTCTCATCAATCTGATAAGTGGGCGAAGTGAACTCAAACGCGCCGGAACCCGTTTGCGACCCACCGTAAATGCGCGTGATGCGCCCCGCCGGCTGGTCGTTGTATTGGGTGAAGGCGCCACCGATTACAATCATCTGGTCATTTGGCTGAACGACCACGGCGTCCACCGCACCGTTCGCGCCGTCACCAAAATTGATGCTCGGATCCACCACGCCCGTGGGTAGCAAGCGCGTGATGCCGTTGCGGGTCACGCCGTTGGCCAGCGAAAACTGGCCGACGACCACAATCCGGCTATCCTGTTGAACCGCGATACCGTTGACCTGACCATTGACGCCCCCACCAATATTGGCGACAAAATTGGTGTCCAGCGAACCGTCGCTATTCAGCCGGGCGAGGTGACTAACCGCCACGCCGTTGACATTAGTGAAATCACCGCCGATGAGAATCCGGTTATCACGCTGAATCGCAATCGCCCGAACCGCACCGCTGGTCTTCAGATTGAAATCAAAATTGGTATCCAGCGAACCATTCGCATTCAAACGCGCAATGCCGCTCACGGCAAAATTACTGATATTGGTGAACGCGCCGCCCACCAGCAATTGACCGGCATAAAATGAATTGGTCGGATAGGGTGCCACCGCGTAAACCGTGGCGGTTGGACCGGTGCCCGGAGCAAAACCGCCGTCCACCGTGCCGTCATTATTCAAGCGCGCGACATTGGGATGAGAAATACCGTTGATGGTGCTGAACGCGCCGCCAATATAAATCTTGCGGACACCGCCAATAAAAGTTTCGGCGATTCCGTAAATCGTGTTATCCGCTCCGGCACCCGGCTTGAAGCTGCTGTCCGTGGAACCATCCGTGTTCAAACGAGTGATGCGGTTGCGGACCAGACCGTTGAACGAGGTGAACGCTCCCGCCACCAGCAACTGGTCGTCTGTCTGGTTCGCGAGGGCATAGACGGTTCCATTGCCGCCCGCCAGACCGGAGAGAAAGCCCGTGGTGTCCGGTGAGCCATCGGCATTCAGCCGCGCCAAATAATTTTCAGGAACCCCATCCACGGTGGTGAATGTGCCGCCAGCGACAATTTTGCCAGTGGACTGCAAGGCCAGCGCCAACACATCGCCGTTCATGCCGGTGCCCAGATTAAACGATGAGTCAGTGACACCCGGCGGACGATTGAAACTGGCATCATCCACGATGTAATTGTTGACCACTGAGGGCGTGCCCAAAACCACGCCAAGGTTGGTCGTGGACAAAGTTAAAGTGAAATAGAAGTTGGCCGGCGGAGGATTAGAAACGCCGTCATTCAAAATCTGAACCTTAAAACTGGCCGCCAGTTGGCCGGCCACAAAATTCAACGTGCCATTGGTGGCGACATAATTTGTGCCGGCAAATGCCGTGGCATCAGCGGTCGCGAACTGGATATTGGCCGTGCCGTTCGTCGCGCCATTGCGGAAGACGGTCACGGTCGAATAGCCGCCGTTTTCGTTGACGACGTAGCTGGGCGCGGCGAACTGGAAGGTTCCGTAGCTATTGTCATTGTTGATGGTGACGGTGGCGTTGGTCGTGCCGTTGGCGGCAAACAAGGAAGGCGTCAGGGTTACGCCATTGGTCGGGTTGTAGATGACCACCCCGAACTGGCGGTTGGTTCCCACCTGACCGTTGTTGAGCAGTGGAATGTTGATGGTTTTGGGGGCAACATCACCATTGTTCCAAGTCAGCAAATTGGTAAAGCCGGTGAAATCTATGCCGCTGACCGCCGAGTTATTGGTGGTGGCACACATCAAGGTCAGTGTTCCCTTGCTACCAACCGTGCGGGTCACGGTGATGCTGACAAAGCCCGCGCTCAAATTGGCCGCGTAAGTGTTCGTGCTCAAATTCAAGTAGCCTTGATAATTTGGATTGATGATACGCAAGACGGCATTCGTCGTTCCCAAGCTGGCGATGCCATTCACCGGCGGATTAATGCCGGTCAACAGCAGGTTCACCTTCTTTTCAACCGAGCTGACGTAGTTGCTGTTTAGAATGGTCACGTTGAAAGTTCGATTGGTATCGGTCGGCTGGAAACTCAACGAACCGCTGGTCGCGCGATAATCGACGCCGGCCACCGCCGTGCTGCCGTTGGTGGTGGTGGTATAAGCCACCGAGACGACGCCGTAAGTTCCATTAGTGCGGGTCACGGCAATCGGCGCGGCCAAGCCGGTGCCGGTATAATCGGGCGAAGCAAAACCAAACGTGCCGGACTGATGCCGGTCTTCGATAATTTTCAGTGGCGCAGAGGATTCCCCGAGGGCCACGCCCAGCGCAATATCTTCACCGCCGAGATAGAACTGGTCTTTCACCGGATTGGCCATCTGAAATTGGGCATTAAGGTCATTGAAAGAATTGGTATTGCCCGCGATGGTGACGTTGACCGCCGGCCAGGAAACGCCGGAAAAAGATTGGCCGGAAGCCGTGTCAAAAGGCACGGCATTTTGACCTAATAGTGCATCGCTGTGCATACGAGTCGGGCCAACATATTCCCACTCGATCCAATACAGCGGGCTGGCGCCGTTGTAATCACCCGTGTAGAAATAATCCACCCCGCTCTGCGCCAGACCGGGATTGATCGAAAAGTTTGCCGCCGCCGGCCCCAGATTGCCGTTGGTGCGAACCAGACTGACAAACATGGAATCCGCGCTCTTGTTCACCGAGTAACTGGTATAATTCAGCCCCACGTTGCCCGGCCCGGGCGTAGCCCCGCCGTGCAGCCTGGCAAAGTTGCTATGATTGCGGATGGCACTCCGCGTCATGATGCTGGTGAAGGCGTTGGTAAAACTGTTCGGACGAACCCGGCCTTCAAACTGACCGCCGCCGACCTGCTCAAATGAACCGCCAATCAAAACATCGCCGTTGGGCTGGATGGCCGAGGCTTGAACCGAGCCGACCGGGTCGCCGAAATATTCCCGCGTGAGACCGGCAAACTGGTTGTAAGCCGTGTCCAAGAAGGTCGTGTCCAACGTGCCATCCGCGTTCAATCGCGCGAAGCCTAGGCGATGTGTGCCATTGTAAGCGGTAAATTCCCCGCCGACATAAATCGTGAAATTGGTCTGCACCACCACGCTGGAATTGGTAGTGGAGTAAATCGTATTGGTCGCAATATTGAGATGATAGACCGGACCATCTAGACCGATTCCGCAATAAAAGTTTGGATCCAACTGGCCCGTCGTCGTCAGCCGCACGATGCCGTTGTAGCTAGAGCCATTGACTTGGGTGAAGTTGCCGCCTAACACAATTTTTCCATCCGGCTGGATGCCGACCGCATAGACCGCTTCATTCGGACCGGAGCCGGGGTCAAAGGTCGTGTCCAGCGTGCCATCGGCATTCAACCGCGTGGCATAGTTTTGCCCATGGATACCAGCCACATTGGTAAAGATACCGCCGACGACTATCTGGCCGTTCGGCTGCAAACCAAGCGCGCTGACGGCGGCCGTGAGATTAGTTCCCGGATTAAAGGTTCCATCCAACGTGCCGTCCAGATTGAGCAACGCCAAATGGTTGCGAGTGACGCCGTTATACTGGGTGAAATCACCACCAACCAACACCTGACCGTTGGGCTCCTGCGCCAGCGCATACACCGGCCCGTTGAATCCCTGCCCCGGATTGAAGGTGGTATCCACTCCGCCGCTGGTGTTCAACAAAGCAATATAATTACGGAGCGATCCCTTGAAGGAAGTAAAATTACCACCAATGAGAATTTCATTGTTGGTCGTCAGCGTGACACAACTGATGAAACCGTCGGCCCCATCGCTGGTGTCAAAGGTGTTATCCAAATAACCGGAGCTGGTTACTCGGGCGATACAATTTCTACCCATGCCGTTATAGGTGAAGAAATCGCCCACCACGACGGTGTTGCCATCCGGTTGCAGCGCGAGACCGTAAACTTGTCCATCGGTTCCCGGATGCGCCATGTTCGGCGGAACCGTGTTGATAAAAAAGTCGGCGCCGTAATCGGCGTTGTATAATTCATCCACCGCGCCAGCGGGGGGATTGATGTTGCTGGTGCCGCCGTTGTTATCCAAATCACTGGCATTCAAAATCGTCACCGTGGTTTGCGCCACCATGCCCACTTGCAAAGGATTCCCTTGAGTATCCAAGTCATACAAATCAATCTGGAAATCTTCATTGAACTGCTGCGAGCCGTTATCGAGAATATTGAAGCTGATTGGCTTGGCTCTAAAGTCTTTCGCAGCCCAAGTTAAGGTTCCCGTGTAACCACTGGGGAAAGTAAAATCAGGAGTCACCCCCCAAACACCACCAACCTTTCCGGAAGGATCCGGCGTGGCATAATCAGAACCGGGCGTGAGGGGAAAAGTATAATTAATATTCTCAATAGTGGTCGATTTTCTGCCAAACGGATAGCGACTATTCACGGTATAGTTAATAGTTGCCGCATCCGTGTTCGTTCCCGTGCGAGCAACATAGACGGTAAACTTTTGCCCCGGGTTTGACCCAGCCCGATAGACCCGGTAATTGGCTTTTTCAAAATTGAAGACCGCATTGGTGGCAATGGTGGTATAGGTAACAACCGGATTGCCGGCACCATTTGTGCTCGTCACGGAGGTGATAGCGCGCGGGTCGGAGTTCACGTCCAGAATCCGCACCATCGCCAGGCCAAACATCGGATCAACCCGCGGCGGAGGGACATCGGACGATTCGGCGGAATCCACCAAGGGGCTGGTGTCGCCACCGTCATCCACCAATTGAATCCCAAAATCCCGATTGGGACGCGGAACAAGTTGGAAAAAAGCATTAAATGGATCGTAATTTATCACGGGTATGAGAATGGTCTTGCTCATTTCATTATCATCAAACGTGAGCGTCCCGGATTGAGGGAGATAATCTACATTCGCCACCGCCGGCAAATCACCGTTGGCGAGAAAATCGCCTCCTTGGGTGGGCAAATCTACCGTGGTGTAATCCACCGATACTTTTCCGGTGGAACCAGCCACCCGCGTGACCGTCACCAGCACACCGTTGGCATTGTTGAATACAGAGTATCTGATGGGGTCACCACTTGTTACGGTATGTCCCGAACTCTCCGTGGCTGCCGTTTGATACAGCAGCATGGGAGTTACGCCATCATCGTAAGTCAGCCCATTCAAGTCGGAATTTTCCGTGGCAAAGCGAAAAACGCCCGAAGGATGCAGCGACCAGTTTAGCGAAATAAAACCGGGCAAATTTCTGGTATCCACCGCGATGTAATAAGTCTTGCCCGCCACCGCATTGAAACGCAAACCGCTCGGCCCGGTGTTAATTGGATAATAGGGTTGATTCATTGCGCCAGAAAACGGCTGATAAATAAAGTTCAAGTTCTCCAGCGGAAAACTAGTCGGCGCCACTTTGGTAGCTGCAAAATTTGTATTCGCAAAGGTGTAGTAGTTCTGGCAAGAGACGTTCACTTGAAAATTCGGATACAAGTCGTCATTGGCGGCCAGCAGGTTCAAGGTGGCCAGACTGTTCCCGGTGTAAACGCCCATGACCGTATCCAACTGGATGACTCCGGTGGAGTCATCCACACTGCCGATGGTATCAAATTCCACTTCACCGCTGTTGGTCGTAGACCATTGGAACCAAGCCGTGTATTGCGGAGCCAACCCGGCAATCGTCGGCGCACCCGCCTCCGGTGTAAAAAAACCATTGTCCACATCATTGACCGAACCAGAATCGCCGTAAATCACCTGCGCGGTGGCAAACGTGTCTTGCGCGCGGCTGACGTTCACGAGCAGACCGGCCAATAGAATTGCACAACCAATTCTCACGAGGTTTTCTAACCTCAAGCTTGTGAGTTTTTGCATATATTATTTCAAATTAAAAAATCTTTGACCGTAAATCACTTTGACCGGGTTCAGCGGTTCATGGCCCGTAAATCAATGTGGAGTTGGGAACCACTTTCACATTGTAAAAACGCGATTGCGACGGATTAATCGGATCCAACACCGTGTTGACAATCGGCCAGCCACCCGCTGGAGGAACCGCTGACGGCGAAACAAAATTGGTGAGCGTAAACTTGCCGCCCAAAGACACGTTCGTCATGTAATACACGCAGTTGGTGGATCCCGGAACACTGTTCCACCGAATTACCATCGCCAGCACCGGGCTGTTGGTGGCCGAAATCGTCAGCCCAACTTGAGCGCTGGTGAAGAACGGTGTCGGGTCATTGGCATTCGCAGTGCCATCGCCGTCGGAATCAATGGACGTGCTGGCGGCCAGTGCCGCGTTGACCGTGTTGGTGGTGCCATCGGGATAGATTACGTTGGCGGAACTAAAGTGACCCGCATACGCCGGAATCCAGCGCAACCGGCCGCCGTTGTTGCGCCCCGCTTTGCTGGCGGCATCAATTTTTTCCGCGATGGAAATTCCGTTCGCCGTCGCTTGGGCAAAGTAGATGACGAGATTGGTGTTGATGAACAGATTGGGCGTGAAATCAAAGTTGTTATAAATGCCGTTGGTCAGCACATCGCGGAATTCGAGGCTGTCCACATACAACGCATTGCTGACGCTGGCACCGGAGAATTTCATCAAGCCGCCCGACGCATGGACATCCAAAATCAACCGGCCGACGGACACGTTATTGGTAAATCCAGTCACGCTGACGCCACGATCCTGCCCGGCCCATTGGTTGATACTTAGCTGGCTCACACCAAAGAGATGGTTCGTAATCGTCGTTCCCAACAAATCACCCTGCGCCGGTTTGAAGGGCATGATCAAACCATTACCACCCGTGGTGGCGGAGCCTTGAACGGACCAAATATTTCCGTTGGTCACGCCGGTATCCGTGAGTAAGTTCGTGGCCTTCAAAGTCAGAGAATGTCCCGCTTGGAGGAAGAGATTGCTGACCACCAGACTGTTGGCGGTGAGGGCGACATCACTGCCAGCAATTACAATTCCGTTGGTGAAGGTGGAAGTAATGGAATTCAAAATGAACGAGCCCAACGCGCTGTTGGTGATGACGCCGCTGTTGGCAAAGTTATTCGCCCAGATGGTCGATCCTTGATCCGTCAACAAGCCGTTGTTGATGAAGTTATAGTAGGGCGTTGAAAATGATCCCGCAATGTTGGTGCTGCCGGGCGTCGCATCCGCGCCGCCGGAAAGATGGTTCGTATAACTGCCGGTCCAAGCCAGATACTTGGTCCAGACCGCCAAGGCGGTGTAGATGGCGTTGCCATTGGTCCCGGCGGTTTTCGCGGTAACCACAAAAGCATGGTTGGTCAACGGACTGGCAATGACTTGGCCGCTGGCAACGGTGTTGGTGCTGTAATTTGTGCCAGCGCCGCTGGAACGATTGATGGCCGCAATCAAGTTGCTCATGGAGCCATCAAACTTGGAACCAATCAAAACCTGCTTGGGAACCGTATTGGTAATCTTGGTGACAAAGGTATAGTAGTTGGTGCCGACGGCCACGCGGTCATTCGCAACCACATTTCTGGTAGAGTCCAACTCCGAAAGTTTGCTGAACGCCGCCACCGCCGGGGTGCCGGACGTGATGACGATATTGTTCGAAGTGCCGTTGAAAGCATTCTGGTTCTGCAAACGAATCGCGCCGTTGTTGGTCAGGTTGCGCAGGTTGGGCAGTGCATTTGCCCAAAAGATGTTAGGCGTCCCAATATTTAATTCGCCATCCAGCGAGGTCGCGCCGTTGCCGGGACCATTGGTAGTCAGTGTGAGATTTTGAGCGTCGGCCGTAAAGGTGCGGATAACATTAAAAGTGTCGCTGATGACAATGCTGTTGGTGCCGTGCAAAATCAAATCCTGCACCTGCGCAAGCGAGGCGGGACTCACCTGACTGCCGATAATCACAACCCGGAAATCGTTAGTGACGCCCGAGCTATCCACCGTCAACCAGCGCGTGCTCCAAGCTTGGACGTTGCCGCTCCAAATGGGAAAGGACGGGGATAACAAGTTGGAAATGGTCAGAAATCCATTCGTGACGCCAAGGTTTAAATCCGAATACGGCGATTCAATAATCGCCCCCGGACTGCCATCAAATTGGTGCGGCGATTGCAGTGACAAATAGTTTGGCCCAGAGATTTGCGCCGAGGCGAGATTCAGTTCATTGCTCGCATAAATTTCAATGCGACCCGGCAGATTCGTCAGTGCCCCCGTGGGATTGGCCGTGCCCGCGTTGGTGGAAACCGTGGTGGAAATCAGTTGGATGTTAGCGAACGAATAACTGTTACTGATTGAACCCGCTGGAAAGATGGGGAAGAAGCCCGGTGTCGCCGGATTCACCCCAATCGAGATGGGAGCAGAGCTTTCAAAAAACTGGTAGTTATCGGGAATGCCGTTGATGGTAGCTAGATTGGTGGACGTCACTCTTCCCAAATCATCATTGAGATACAGATAGTGAGTGGAACTGCTGCCATCCGCAGGATTTAGATACGAACCAATCCATTCAACCGTCACGCCACCGGCGGTGGTGCCAAAGGCAGAAAAATTCGGCGGCGCGAAATAAACATTGTTGGAAACACCCGCCCCGCTGGTGTCCTGAATGAAAACGGCGCGATAGATGACATTGCTCGTGCCTAGACCATCCTGATGGACGTAAGCCTTGGAATTGGTCAGGCTCAATATGTAAGGTGGGACGTAGAAAAATGCCGATTGAGCATACGTCGATCCCAAATAATAACTCGGATCCCAAAAATTCGTATTTACCCCAAAATTCCCGGTGCCACCCACATTCGCCGAAGCACCCTCCATGGTCAAAGTGGCATGGCTTAAATCCACATTCTGTCCGGCAAATTGAATCCGGCCGTCCAGACCCGCCACCACCGCACCAGGATTCACGATGTTGGTTGCGCTAATCAAGCATTGGGAATAACCGTAAAAAAGACCAAGAAATCCACCGAACGGATCGGTCGTATCATTGACCGAACCACCGCTAATGGTTCCTTGATTGAAAAAGCTACTCGCCGGCGTCCGCAATCCGGTGCCGGTGGATTGCTGGTCGAAGCGGAAACCGGTGTTGGCCATCATCGAACCAGTGTTCGTATAATTCAGCGTATCGGAAGTTTCATAGAACGGCTGAGTGGTATTGAAGGTGGTAAAATTGATGATGAACGTCCCAGTATTGATGAAATTGGTCGCATCAATCGTCGGCGGATGGGTTTCCGTGCCGGGATAAGTAATGGTCGTACCGTTAATATAAGTGTCCCCCGCGAAGTCACCCGCCAGCAAGGACTGGCGCGTCAAGGCCAGACTCAACAACGCGCAAAACAGCGGCCATTTCATCAAGCGGTTCATACCGTTCGCCGAGCGATGGAGATGTTGCATGCTGTTCATTGAATTGTAATGGTGTAATTCCACTGGACGGACCTGCCTACAGTGTCCGTCAGGGTCAGGATAAAATCAAATGTGCCATATACAGTAGGAAAGCCCGAAAGCATTCCCGAGTTGGGATCCAAAACCAACCCATCGGGCAATCCCGTCGCCGTCCAAGTGTAGGGTGCCGTAAATGCTCCACCGGTGGCGGTGAATTGAATCGCTTGCGTGCCATAGTCAAAACCCGCCGCGCCGTCAGGCAAAGGACTCGCGGGTGAGACTTGGATTAAAACTTGATTGGCCAAGTTATCCAGGCTCGTGCCATTCGGGAACACCACCGGAGCATTGGTCGTGCCGTCATAAGAAGCCCAGACAAAATACGGAAGATAGAAGAAATCAGTTATGTCGCCGCCCGGCGTCTGGTTGAAATACGTCGTGCCATCCATCGTGCTGAACGGGGTATTGAAAAAGACCGGTCCGGCCTTGTTGAACGAAATCGTCGTCGGGGTAGTGATCGTGCCGGGGCCAGCAAGACGGGGCAACACGTTGGCCGTGTCAAAATTCAGGTTGCGGGCAAATACGAAATTAATGGGTGTCGCCGCTGGCCCAGCGGTCAAATCTTCCGCCGAGAAAGTGAAATCCGGCTGCGTGACCACACGTTGTAAGTGTTGAACCCCCACCTTGCTGTTAGTCACGGTGACCATGGTGTAATAGTTGGTCACCGGCTGCCAGAACTGGCCCAGCAAGGAATCGTAATCCGCCCGGACAAACTTGATGTTGCCAATCCCTTGATACAACGCCGGCGTCGGGGTTGTCTGCGTGCAAGTGACCGGATTGATGGCAAAAGAATAGTTGGTGAAGTAGGTCACCAGCGAAACCGCATTGCTCACCGTGGCCGTATTGTTGCTGACCAGCGTGCTGCCACCGGTCAGGAGATTGGTGGTGGCGAGGACGTTGTAATGCGTGCCATCAATGATATCCAGTGGACAAACGCCGTTCTGGAAGGAGGGCAGCACAAAGAAGTCGCCGGAAATCTGGTTAGTTAATTTCACCGTGACATTTGTAATGACCGGCGTGCCGTAAGGTGAACCAATCGGCGCACTGACTTTGAGCGTCTGCAACGTCGCCACCGAATTCGTGTAGTAGTGATTGGTGACAAGGTTGCCAAATTGATAGTAGTAATACGTTTGATAGTAACCAGTGTAGTTGGTCACCACCACAAACGTCGGCGGCGAGCCGTAAGGCGAACCAATCAGATTGGTGTAATACGAAGAATACGTCGCGTTGGAAGACCAGACCAGACTGTTGGAATAGCTGTTAATCACCAAGCCCGGATAAGCGGCTTGGAGGGTTGGCAAATCATTGGTTTTGGCAAAACTAAGCAGAACCGCCAGATCGCCATAGCCAAAACCGCCATTGGTATTGCCGGTAAAATAATAAAACCCGGCGGCATTGACAGTCGTGGCTCCCACCGGCGGGAAAGACTGCGGGTTGGTTTTATTGGTGCTAATCACACCCAGCAGACTTCCAGCCGCTACATCTTCCCAGTTGATGTTATTCGTGCTGAGCAGATAGCGCAGCCCCGCCATATCATCTCTCGTCAGTCCTGTATAATAATCGCCCCAACCAATGGCAAAAGCGGCAACGGGCGAGTATAAATCGGCCAACGGATCTGCCGAATACGGAACTGACAAGGCCAGAGGGTTGCCGCCCGTGCAAGCCTCGTAAATCTGGTAGCTGTAAAGCGTGTTGTTGATGTAAGGGGAGTATTGCAACTGGTTCAACGGGGATGAGAAATAGTCGAAATTTCTTTGCACCACGAGGTATTCTTCATTGTCAGGGCACTTGCCACCAGCAGGCAGAACTCGGTCATGCAGCGTCCACGCCCATTCAATCGGATCAGCCAATCCAACTTGTTCTGTCATGACTCCCAGAGCAAACGATTTCAAATCAAACAAGCCCAAGGCCTGAGCCTGATAATTTTGATGACGCGACTCCACGGGAAATTCGGATAACTGGGAACTGTATTTATCCACATTGGTCAGGGCGTTCAAGATGGTCATTGTGCCGTCAATCGAAGCCGCGCCCGCCGTGCCAAAATAGCCAAAAAAATTCGCGTCATAGGTGTAATAAACCACCGGAACATTGCGACGAAACTCTTCACCAATATTTTTAGGACCGACAAGGCTGGTAGGCGGACCATAGCCAATGACCGGAACCTGCCAGTTGTCGCCACCATTACCCACCGGCCCAGCGAGCGAGAATGCCCACGAGGTTTGCAGACTCGAGGCCAGCAACAGAACCCACAAAATGCTTTTATTCATTGGCTGCATACAAAATGGTTAGCGGAGCAGATACACGCGGTAATAACCCACCGAACTGGTTCCGACATAAATTGAATCGCTCGTGCCCGCCGCAAATCGGGGCGTGCCCACATTCTGCCAGGACACAAAGTTCGCGGTCGTCTGCACCTGATAGGTGAAGCCCGGCTGGGTGTTCCAGTTCAGGAAGAAACCCTGACTGGTCTTCGTTAGCGCCGTCTTCAGCCAAGTGCTGGCGTTCAGCGGATTGCCGCCGCTCAAATAGACCTGCAACAAGCTTGGCCCGCCCGCGACCAACGGAGCGTTCGCGTTGGCTGGCCAATTTGCAATGTTGGGACCGTAATAACCTTGCACCCATTCGGACGGAATCCCGTAATAGTTGGCTCCCGACCACGTTGTCCCGCCGGCCGATGGCGAAAGGGGCGATACGCGCCCGTCCGTCAGCACATATTTCAACTGGAAGGAATTCGAGCTACTGCTGGTCAAGCCGTTCGCCGCCGTCATGACCCAAATATTGCTCGCCGTCACCGCCATCGGCGAGGCACCGCCATTCACGAAGACTTGGTAGTTGGAAACCGACAGGCCCTGCAACGGAGCCCACGCCACCTGCAACTGCGGTTGGTAAACATTGTTGCTAACCACGAACGGAACATAGACGAACGGCGCCGGCATGGCCTGCAAAAGAGCATTCACATTCATGTAACGCTGAGCGTAAAGATCGAAGCTGTAGGGATTGCCGGTATAACTGGTCCACACGGCCAGAAACTGGCTCACCCCGTCCGAAGCCACCACCGGTTGCATCTGCTGGCTCGCCGTCGTTGAATTCACCCGGCGTTCATTGCCCGTCAATGTTCCATCGCTGTGCAAGAACTGACCGTAAACCCCCTCGCGCGAACCATCCTGACCCAGACTCGTCCAGACCACCAAATAATCCAAGCCAATGGAAACCAGCCGGGGCCCATATTGATTGCCGGTCACGAAAGTGTTCACCCGGCTTACGCTGCCACCCACACCGGCAGCAGAATAGCCGCGCGCATAAACGTCCCAACCGTTGACTGGAGTGGCCTGATCGCGCCGCGACCAAGCGACCATGAAGCTGCCGTCCGAAGCCGACGCCACGACAGGATTCGCGCAGACATTGTAATCTGGATTCACGACAAACTCACTGCCAGAGGCGACGCCATTGCTCGAAAACATCCGCGCATAAATATCCACGCTCGGAACCAACGAGGAACTCGCCGTGCGATAAGTTGAATTGGTTCCCTGCGCGGCCACCGCTAACCGCTGCTGCTCGGAAACCCACGCCACCACAAAGCCGCCGCTTTTCAACGCCGCCACCGACGGCGTGCGTTGGTTGTAATTGGTGACCTGATTAACCAGAAATTCGCTCTTCACCGTCGCGCCCACCGGCGAAAGAATTTTGGCATACACATCCAGCAGACTGTTGGTGCTGGCTTGGTTGAAACTTGCCCACACCACGACGAGGTTGCTGTTGTTGAGCGTGGCGATGGCCGGATTGACCTGAAAATTATTTATGAAGGTGCTCACGACTATGTCTGTGGTCGTCAGCCAGGTGTTCGTCGGCGTCAGGTAGCGCGCAAAAATATGTTGGTAGCCTTCTTTGCCGCCCTGCCACACAAACGCCGCGCCGCCGTTCTTGAGCAACGTGACGCGAGCATTTTCCTGATCGTTGGAACCCTGCGCGTTCACGCGGAAAGTGCTCAAGGTGCCGGACAACGTGTTGTCCACCCGGCGAGCGCTGATGCCCCAGCCGCTGCCGTCCGTCGCATTATCCTGCCAGACCACAAAGCCGCCATTGGTGGCAAGTGCGGCATCGGGAAACATTTGGTCACCCGCCAACGGACCGATAACGGCGTATTCCGCGCCGTTGGTTCCGTAATAACTGGTTTGCGCGGAGGCAATGAAAGAAAACGCCGTGGCGCCAACCGCACACACAGCCAAAATTCGCAGGGCAGATGATGACATCATGTGAATCGGGGAAAATAAGCCACTGCGGCGGGTTTGTCTAAAAACATCCGTCGTGGCCGCCGGGCATTTCATTGCACCGGCCATCAAATTGATCCAGCTTCGCAAATTCATTTTCAAATCAACTCCGCCTGTTTCTCCGACACCGCCGTGACTTCCAACGCGGCGAGCATTCCTTTGAATCCCCAGCCGCCAAACAATTCGTGCAGCCGTTCCCGGTTCGCCGACCGAACTACCAGTTGTTCCGGCGAAAATTCGCACGGCACTTCCGGCAGCCGCACCAGCCGCTGGTTGCGCCGGACATTCGCTGCGGACTCCCGCAGCGCCGCGCGCAATTTTTCCGACTTCACTTCATCCAGCCGATCTAACAGCGACTCGACTGAACCAAATTGTTTCAATAACTCCGCCGCCGTCTTCGGTCCGACGCCCGGCACGCCGGGAATGTTGTCCACCGCATCGCCCATCAAGGCGAGCCAGTCCGCCACCTGCTCCGGCGCGACCCCGGTTTTGGCTTGCACCTGTTCGTGCGTCCACACTGCGCCGGTCTTGTCGTTCGGGTTCAACAACCCAATCCGCGCCGTGACCAACTGCATAAAATCCTTGTCGGAACTGGCAATCACCACATTCCAACCCGCCGCCGCCGCGCGCCGCGCGAGGGTGGCGATATAATCATCCGCCTCCACGCCTTCGCCGCAATAACTCGGCACGCCGGCCGCCGCCAAAAAATTTTCAATCCCGTCCAACTGCGGCCGCAAATCCGCCGGCATCTCCGGCCGTTGCGCCTTGTAATCCGGCAGTGCCGCGAGCCGTTCCGCACTCAAGCCACCATCCCACACCACCATCAGATGCGTCGGCTCAATGGCCGCCTGCATTTTTTCCAGCATCTTGACGAAGCCGTAAATGGCATTCGTCGGCTGGCCGGTTGGCGAACG
This sequence comes from uncultured Verrucomicrobia subdivision 3 bacterium, assembly GCA_903918885.1. GTDB lineage: Bacteria > Verrucomicrobiota > Verrucomicrobiia > Limisphaerales > UBA11358 > UBA11358. The sequence goes on along the minus strand of CAIXFY010000027.1, from coordinate 81,246 downwards.
CAATTCCCGGATGGCATGAAATGCCCGGTATGCGTAGGCGTGGCCGTCAACAATCAGCAACCGGTTCACGGATTGGCGGCGGGCGCCTGCACCTGCTGCACGGTTTCCGTCATCTTGCCGGCACCCGGCGGCTGCGGCGGAACCGCATTCTGCGCAAACGGCAAATCGTCATCTGAATGCACGCGGTTGCCAGCCGGATCCACCACGGTGGCGGTCACAAATATCATGAGATTTTTCTTGGATGTGGTCTTGCTCTGGCTTTGGAATAGCCGGCCGACCACCGGCAGGTCGCCAATCATAGGAACTTTGTCCTTAATGCTCTGCACTTGTGAAGAAATCAAACCACCCAACACCACGGTCTGGTTATCCCAAACATTCACCGTCGTCACCACTTGACGAATGGTAAAGTTAGGCAAAGCCACGGGCAAAGTCGTGCCGTTCAAGGTGCCAATCTGGCTGCCTGGATTATAACCGGGAATCTCTCCCGAGGTAATCGTGTCGTAACCAATGAACTCGGTGACAGACGGAATCAACGCGAGGTTGATGGTATAGCCGTCGGACAAAACGTAAGGCACAACATCGAGAATTGGCCCGGTCTCAATCTGCTGCGTCACAGGGGAAACCGAGGCGACCCCCGGCTGTTGAACCGCGCCATTGCCATTATTGTTGCCATTATTATTACCACCGCCACCGTTGTTAGCGGTTCCGTTATTAAATGAAAAGTCCGTCACCACATTTTTCACGGTGGTGGCGCGCATCTGGGTCTGACGTCCGGAGGTGGTGGTCACTTCCGGTTCCGCCAAGGTTTCCACACCTTGACGCTGTTCCAATGCGTGGATGGCCACGCGGAAATTGGGATCGGTCAAAATGCCGGTAATGGTCGCCACCGTCGGTCCCGAACTGCGCAGCCCGCCGGTCACCAATTGATCAGAGGCGGCACCGGCAATAACGTTGGCCGCAGTATTTCCAGGGAAAGCACCGAGCGGACTTCCCGCCGTGGTGGGCACATTCAGGGACGGAGCTGTGCCACCGGAAGCGACCACGCTGTTACCAAACTGGCCAAGATACCAGTCAAAGCCGAGCGCCTTTCCATCGTCCTGTTGCACTTCGATGAAACGCGACTTGATATGAACTTGCGGTGCCACTTCATTCAACGCTTCAATGGCGCGTTCAATCGTGTCCAAGTCCTGTTCGGTCGCTTTGACAAAAAGTTTTCCGAGACGGTCGTTGAAAAATACGGATTTGCCAGGAGGCGTGCTCAAATTCACACCTAACGCGGTGAAGAATGCTCGGGCCGCTTCGCTGGGCGTAGACGCCAGCGTGACTTGGGTGATATAATGCAATCCACCTTGGCCACTTTGACCACCTCCGCCACCTCCGCCATTAGCGCCACCGGTGCTATCCAACGGATTCGCAGCACCACCTTGACTGCCGCCGCCACCGCCGCCACCGCCGCCACCGCCGGAGCCACCACTGCTGCGAAGACCGCCGGAGCCGGCAAACGCATTTACAATCCCAACGACTGCGCCGTTATTTTGATTTTGTCCGCCACCACCGCCACCACCACGGCTGCCGCCGCCGCCGCCACCACCGCCGCCACCGCCACCACCACTGCTGCTGACACCGCCGAAGCTTTGAGCCGATACGCTTTCTAGACCAGAGTAAAATGTATTCGGATCAACCTTGAAGGTGCGGCTGAACAATTGGGGCGTTTCCGGGCCTTTGGCAGAAAAAACCACAGCGAAATCTTGGACGGAATATTTCACCGGATGATCGGCCACCAAGACAATGGCATCCAACACATCCGCCATGCGCACATCATTAAGACTGGGAATTTTAATGATGGTCGCGCCAATATCGGACGACTCACCGCCGCCACCACCGGCGGCAGCTGTGGGCGCAGCGGCCGGAAGTCCGGTGGCCGGATCAATGGCGGCCGCACCGCCAGGACCGCCAGAACCGCCACCCGCTGGTTGTCCGGATTGATCGGCGTTGGGGTTGATTAAGAAATTAATTCCTTTTCGTTCGGGGTCGCGCAGTTTGCATTGTTCGCTCAATGTGCGGAGCACTTCGGTCAACGGCAGACCGTCAAATGAAACATTGTCCAAGTGAATGTGATCCAGTTTGGAGACAATCGCCTGACGTCCGGGGCCGGTGTAAATGAGAGGATTTGTCGCATAGGGATTGGGACGACTGGGATCGGTTACATTCTTCGTGGGCAACACCCATTGTTTTTCAACCTGCGCCATGCGAATCTGGGTGTCCACAGTATGCTGCGAACTTTCGCGGGCGAATTTGGCCTGCTGAATCAGGTTCAAATAATAATAGGCCGAGGTGTTGTCCGCATCGAGCGAAAGCGCCATGCTCAACTTGGCTTCCGCGTCATCCAACTTGCCCATTTCGTAAAGTAATTTTCCATCTTGCACCAATGTGCCCGCGTCGGTTTTTTGCGCGAGGACTTGGGGAATCTGATCCATCGTCTCGGAGCTGGGTAATTTACCTTTCAACGCGGCCATCATCTGATCGTTCTGTTTTTTGAAGGCGAGCGCAGCGGCATTATTTGGATCGGCTTTCAACACTTGCTGCGCCTGATTGGCGGCGGCATGCAAATCTCCCCGCGCCTGTTCCGCGTGGGCGAGCGCCAGCCGCGTATCGGTCAAACCCTTGATGGCCTGTGCCGATTCCGCATCGATGCCGGAGCCGATTTTCTGGATGAGGTCGGTGGATTCCTGATAGAGCTTGGCGGCGTTGGCCACGTCCCCGGCCTGCTGAGCCCGGCGAGCTTCAGCAAGCTTCTGGCGCAAGACGATGGTGTTGGCCTGGCGCAGCACGGCTTCGTTGATGGCAACGGCAGTGGAATTGTCTTGGGCTGGCGCAATCGAGGGAAAGGCGACCACGGCGGCGAACCCGAGGCAAATAATGGCGGCTTTAATCATGGGAATAGTTGTTTGGTCAACGTGGCGTGATTTCAATTTAAGATTTTTAACATTCACGGAGCAAATGGCAAAGAGGTTTTTTTCTGGTTCGACTGATCTTCTAAAACTAATTCATGCGGATTCACATCCGCCACGATAAAATCGGTTCCCGCAAAGGTGACTTTGTCTCCCGCCCGCCGCCCACGAAAAATTTTCTTCTCGGGATCGTAACGGAAATCAGCAACGTAAGCATCCACCCGGCGAAATACTTTTTCTCGCGTCACCGTGGCCAGTTCACCGCTGTCCACTAATTTGAAGACCAGCGCGTCAGGACTTTCCGGCGCACCTTTTACTTCCACCAGCATAAATGCGTCGTTGGCCTTGTCGCCCTTGGAAACAAAGCGCTGTTGTTTATGGCGCTTAGCCACGGTGGAGGCCGCTTGTTTCTCAACGCCGATAATATAACGAGCGCCCAATTCATTGGTGGTGATGGAATCCAATGAAAGCACCAGATATAGCGGCGCGATGTTGGTGACTACGGCAAACTGTGGGCCTACGTTAGTGTTTTTGCGCACAACTTGGTTGTCTGCCGTCCGCACCCACTCAAATGGATTGAACACCTTGTTGCTCGAATCCAAATCCAGTGCGTAGAGCGATTGCAGCCGGGTCACCGCCGCCACATTGGTGGTCAAATCCAAATCCGGCAGCGGCTTCACCGTTGGATTGATGAGGCTGTTGGCATTGTCATCCATCGCCTGCTTGTCAGCGCTGATGTAAAAAATCATGAACACCAACACGCCCACCATGCCCGCCAGCACGATGCCCAGCAAAATCTTTTCGTAATGTTTTTTGAGAAATTGCATGTTAACTCTTTGGCTGCAGTTTCACGAGTTCAAGCCGGAGCGTTATCCGGAGCAATTGCTCTTTCAAAACCGTCGGCAAAACGCCTTTGTCCGCCATGGTCGGCGAGGCGGCGGGCGGCGGCATTCCCATCATTCCCGGAGCACTAGCCGACATCGAGTTCGCCGCCGTCAGGACCGACGCACCAGCGGGTTGAATGTTGATATCCTTAATCAAAAAGGCGTTTGATGAAGCCGCAAATGCGGCAATCACCCGCGACAGTTCCGGAGTGAAGCTGCGAAATGTCACGACATAAGGCGTCATGACCACCAAGTTGTTCGTGACGGACGGCTCTTCGATGTAGTCGCCCTGTGATCCGGCCGCGTCATCCGTCGAAACACGCCCCCGCTGAATACTGTCCAAGGCATTGACGTGGGCGTTGAAAATAATTTCCGCGATGGTTTTAACTTCGCCTAATTGCATTGCCAATGAATCCAGACTGCCCTCGGAGAATTTTACCAGAGGCCGCTGGGCGGAAAATGAAAAGTCATACTTTGGCGGCAGCGTCACGCCAGCGCTTTCTGCCTCGCGCTGCAACGCGTCCACCGTGCGCCGCAACGCGCCGGCAAAGGCCTCGCTGGTAACATTCGCGCTGGCCGGGATACCGGAAATCGGCTGAAAATATTTTTCCGCCGACTTAATCCAAGCTTGAACCTGCCGTTGTTGCTCTTTTGCAATTTTGGCGTTATCCACCTTTTCATTGCCGGGAGACGGCGATTGGGACTGAAGATTTTTCAGCGTGCCATAAACTTCAGTCAGTTTGTCGGAAGCCTCGGAATTGCGCGCCCAGCCGCTGTAAATATAAAAGCCAGCCAAGCCCAGCAGCCCCAAAGCCACGCCGCCGACAATCACAAAAAAAAGATTTCGCTTGATCCAGCCCATATCAAAATTTCACCGAGTTTAAGGGCATCACGCTCACCGTGAACGTAAATGTGCCGTTGGAATCATCCGGCGTGATTTGTCCGGTCAATTGCGTCGCCTTGGGATCCACCAGCGGCGATTGCTTGATCTCATTTTCGACCGTGTAGGCAATCTCACTGTTCGCCGAAGGATCCAAAGCGGTCAAATTGACCGCACGGCAAACTAAAGTAATGACATTGTTGTTAGCCGTGCCAGTGGCATCGGGGTTCTTCGGGGCATCACCTGACGCCGGTTGGGCGGGTGTTTCCATACCGGGCGTTCCCATTCCCGCAGTCGGCGGAGTCGGACTGCCGGCAGCGGAGCCATTTAGATTGGCCGAGGAAATCATCTGCTCCACCCAGATGCCCGCATCCACTCCGGGTTTCTGCGCTGAAAGCTTCTTCTTGACGTCGTCTTCAGAGCGCAACAAGGCGCGGCGCATTTCGCTTAAAAAATCGCCCCAATAATATCTCTGCTGCAACCAAGTGGCGATTTTCGAGGCGTCCGCCTGAGATTTTTGAAATTTGCCAAACTCCCTCGTGAAACGGTCGGATTTCGCATTGAGCTCGGTCACCTTGGGTTCGAGACGGTGAATTTCCGTTTCCTTGTTGACCGCCAATTTTTGAAATAAAAACCCAATGCCAAACGCCACCAAAACGAGGCTAAACACAGCGGCCACCAAGTAAGGTTTCTTTTGATTGAATGACTGCCAGCGCAACGTGCTGTCCGGCATCAGATTCATTTCCACCGGACAGTTGGCCAGATTGCGCAGCCCGAGTCCCACGACTTCGCCCAGCCCGTGAGCCACGCGCGAAAGTTCTTCCAAATTCACCGCCGGATCAATCTGCAGGTTGCGGAACGGATTGAAATATTCCACCGGCACGTTCAATTTTTCCGCAAAAAACTGTGCGGTGTAAGGCATGATGCTCGCGCCGCCAGACAAAAATAGCCGCTGGGGCGCCGTGCCACCCTGCTGACCACGATAAAACTGCATCGTCTGGTTGACCTGAATATGCAGCTTGGTCATGAACTGGCGCGCAATTTTTGAAATCGCGGCCTGATGCGGATTTTCCGGCTCTTCGTAAGCGCCGCCCAAACTCACAAAACCCTCTTGAATCTTGATTTTTTCCGCCTCGTCAAATTTCAACTTCGCCTCGGTGGCGAAATCCTGCGTGATGGAATTTGCGCCCAGATTGATGCTGCGGGAGAAAATTTTTCCCTTCTCAAAGAACAGCAAGTTGCTCGTCTTGGCGCCGATGTCGAGCAGCATGGTGCAGCCTTCGAGGTCGCCGTAATTAAATTTGAAAGCGTTGGACAACGCCGCGGGCGAAGCGTCGCAGAGTTGTAACTTTAACTTCGCTTGATCTGCGACGCGGAAAAGTCCTTCGACGATTTCAGATTTGATGGCGACCAGCAGCACTTCCAATTCGCCGCTCCCGGCAGAACCGAGAATCTGATAATCCCAGACCACTTCTGTCAACGGGAACGGAACGTTTTGCTGCGCCTCGTATTGGATAATCTGGCCAACCTTGTCCGCATCGACCGGCGGCAATTTGACGAATTTGGAAAAAACATGGAAGCCGGGCGCACAAACATTGATATTTTTGGACTTGATGTCCTTTTCGACAAGCACTTCCTGCAGCGCCTGCAAAATAATTTTTTCCCGCGCCGCCTCCTGCGAACCTTCCAAGCCGAGCGGCTTGATGGCAAAATTTTTCAGGCTCAATCCCCCCGCCTCGTTGATTTCAAACTCCGCGAGTTTGAGACTACCGGCCCCGAAATCAACGGTCAAAAATGACTTTGTGTTCAGCATGTGTGTCCAACCTGCCGCGCCAAAACTCCGATTGTGGATTTTCGTGCGTGGCAGCGCATTGTGATTACGGGAAATCCGCCAGCCGGTCAAACCAAAAACAAAAATCTTTGCAGTCCCGACAAAAAACATTGCATCCCTTTTCCGGCTTTGGCTTCATTCCGTCCCGTGCAATCGTCCAACTCAAATAATATTCGGCGCCGGATGACCGTTCTTTTTTCCGGTCGGGTTCAGGGCGTGGGCTTCCGTTACACCGCCAAAACCGTCGCCACCGGCTTTGAAATCGCTGGCACGATTCGCAATCTGCCCGATGGCCGCGTCGAACTCGTCGCCGAAGGCAGCCACGCCGAACTTGATGCTTATCGCGCCGAATTGCACAACGCAGGTCTTGCTGGATTTATCCGGGACGAACAGGTAACTTGGGCGGACGCGAAAAATGAATTTCGGGGATTTGAAATCGTTCGTTAGTAAATGAAATACGCCATCATCGCAGACATTCACGGCAACTTGGACGCTTTTCAGGTCGTGCTGGAAGACATTCGCGCCCAAAACGCCACCCACATCGTCTGCCTCGGCGACGTCGTCGGCTACAACGCCCAGCCCAAGGAATGCCTTCAAATCATCCGCGAAATGAACATCCCCTGCGTCAAGGGCAACCACGACGAATACTGCTCCAGCGAAGACCACCTCGAAGGCTTCAACCCGCACGCCGCCGAAGCCGTCCACTGGACGCGCGAACAGCTTTCCGCCGAAGAAAAACAATGGCTGCGCGATTTGAAATATTCCCGCATGGCCGCGAATTTCACCATGGTTCACGCCACGCTCGACGCGCCCGAACGCTGGCAATACGTCTTTGACAAGCTCGCCGCCGCCGCCAGTTTTCCCTACCAGCAGACGCATATGTGCTTCTTCGGCCACACGCACGTTCCCGTCGCCTTCATGCGCGACACCGTCGTGCGCGGCGGAACCTACTCCAAATTCAAGGTGGATCCGGCCAAGAAATATTTCATCAACGTCGGCGCCGTCGGCCAACCTCGCGACAACAACCCCAAGGCCGCCTATGTCATCTACGACATGGACGCGCAAACGATTGAACTGCGCCGCCTCGACTACGACATCGCCGCCGCCCAGAAAAAAATCCGCGACGCCGGCCTGCCCGAGCGCCTCGCCGAACGCCTCGCCTTCGGAAGGTAGAAGTCAGAATGCAGAATGCAGAAACAGATTTGGCCGCGCGCACAAAAAGTTTTGCGCGCCGAATCATTCGGCTCTACTCCGCTTTACCAAAAGAGACCCTTTGCCAAGTCCTCGGAAAACAATTGCTGCGTTCAGGAACTTCCATCGGCGCAAATTATCGCGAAGCCAGACGCGGACGATCCAAGGCGGAGTTCGCTTCCAAAATCGGCGACTGCCTGAAAGAGGCTGATGAAACCGCATATTGGCTGGAGCTTTTGTCCGAGGAAAACATTGTTTCCAAAACCCGTCTCGAACCGCTGCTCAAGGAAATTGACGAACTTATCGCCATTCTTGTCACCATCTCAAAACGCTCGCGCGGTGATTGACTTCTGCATTCTGCATTCTTCCTTCTGCCTTGAAAATACTTCTCCTAAAACCCAGTTCGCTCGGCGACGTCATCCACGCGCTGCCCGTGCTGCGTTTGTTGAAGCTCCACTTCCCCGACGCGGAAATTTTCTGGTGGATTGATTCCGCGCTCGCGCCGCTCCTCGAAGGCGACCCCGACCTCGCCGGCATCGTCCGCTTCGAGCGCAAACGCTGGGCCAAACCGCAGCACTGGCCGGAAATGCTCCGCAGCATCCGCTGGCTCCGCGCGCAAAACTTCGACCTCGTCATCGACCTGCAATGCCTCGCTCGCAGCGCCGCGTTCGCATGGCTCGCGCGCGGAAAAAAACTCGTCGGCCTTGACGAAGTCCGCGAAGGCGCGCGCGGTTTTTACGACCTCGCCGTCCCGCGCAAAAGTTTTCACACGCACGCCGTGGACTGGTATCTCGCCGTGCTGCCGCCGCTCGGCGTGCCCGTCCATAAAAATTTCCAGTGGCTGCCTGACCGCCCGCAAATCGCCGGTGATGTGAATCAAAAGTGGTTTTCGGAAAACTCATCACTAATCACTCATCACTCAAAACTGATTTTGCTCCAACCCGGCGCGCGCTGGAAGAACAAACGCTGGCCGGTGAAATATTTTCACGAACTCGTCCGCTCGCTCGCCGAAAAATTTCCCGCCGCGCGCTTCGCCGTGCTCGGCGGCAAGGACGACGCGCCGCTCGGCGAAATCATTTTGCAGGCCGCGCCGGATAAAGTCCTGAACCTCTGCGGCGCGACCTCGCTGCCGGAAATGATTGAAATCATCCGCCGCGGCGATTTGCTGATCACCAACGACACCGGCCCGATGCACGTCGCCGCCGCGCTCGGCAAGCCGCTCGTCGCGCTCTTCGGCCCCACGGAACCGCGCCGCACCGGCCCCTACGGCCAGCTCGAAAACGTCCTGCGCCTCGCCCTGCCCTGCTCGCCGTGCCTGTCCGCGCGCTGCGCCATCGAGGAAAAAGACAAATGCCTGCGAGATTTATCACCGGCCACGGTTTTAACTCGCGTGGAAAAACTGCTCGCGTAATTTCTTCCGGTAGGGCGGCGCTGCCGCGCCGCCTTTGGCTGACCAGCAGGTCAGCCCTACCATTGTTGTGCGCTTGACGAAACCATTTTCCACGCCACGTTGAAGCCATGAAATTCCTTGGCGCAATTTTTCTCATGGTCGCCACCGTTGTTCTGGCGCAGGAAAATAATTTAGCTTATCCGCCGAAGAGCGAACGCGACATGTCCGTCGCGCTGTTCAACCACAAGGATTTTGCCGGCTGGACGCTTTGCACGAAGCCCGGCGCCGACCCGCTCCAGACCTGGAGCGTCACCAACGGCGTCATTCATTGCACCGGCACGCCCAACGGCTACCTCCGCACCTCGCAGGTTTACAGCAATTATTTTCTCACCGTCGAATGGCGCTTCGTCAAGGTCGCGCCCAAGGCCGACAACACCGGCATCCTCGTCCACATCCGGCCGCCCGACAAAGTCTGGCCGCAGTGCGTGCAGGTGCAGGGCAAGCACGACCGGCAGGGCGATTTGTTTTTGATGGAAGGCGCGGAAGCCAAGGAACACAAGGGCAGGGACAAAAACACGCCCGTGCCGATGCGCGGCCCGTCGGCGGAAAATCCCGTCGGCGAATGGAACAAGGCGGAAACCATCTGCGTCCGCAACCAGGTCGAGTCCTTCATCAACGGCAAGTTCGTGAACGAAATTTCCGTATGCACCATCAACTCCGGCTACATCGGCATCCAGAGCGAAGGCGGCGAAATTGAAATCCGCGCGATTGATTACTGCCCGCTGAAATATTGAATTCTGTTGAGTAAATTGGCTGGACAACTTTTAACAACCGGAACAAGCTCGAATTCATGAACCATGATAGGCCACAAAAGAGCAAGCGCGCTATTCGTATCGGTGGGCTGCTGGCTGTATTTATAATCACCATGTTTATTGCCCCAAAAGTGCTCACGGCATTTGCAGGGCCATCGAAAATGTGGAGCGGTAGTTTGGGCATTCTATTTTTGATTCCAGAGGTCGCTACCATTCTGTGGGTATTTTTCTCCATCGTCACCAGCGCGATATTCAGACGAGGTAGTTCTTTAACTTCTGTGGCCAGATGCATTGGCATTGGCTTTGCCCTAGCTATCATCGGCACGATTGTCACTTTTTGCATTTATAACATTCCACCTTATGGGTCAGGACCGTAGTATGTTTTGTCACGAAGCACCCAACATAGTGATAGGCTCCATAACGAATTATTGAGCCATCATCTGTTTCACCCACGCCCGCGCTTCATCCGCCGTTTTGATTTCCTCCGCCAGTTGTCGGTCGCGCAGTTCGTGCAGCAGTTCGCCAATCTTTTTTCCGCGCGGAATCCCCAGCGCCAGCAAATCGTCGCCGGTCAACAGCGGCGGATGGATTTCCGGCTGGTTCTTCAATGCTTCCGCCGCCGCCACGCAAAAATCGTAGTGCGCCAGATCGCCGTGCGAGCCGAGCGAATCCAGCCGGTGCAGCGCCAGTTCCAGCGGGAACGTCTCGCGCAGCAACATCCGCCGCAGTGTCGCCTTGCGCATCAGCTTCACGTCTTTGAACTGCATGTGATGTTTCGCCGCCGCGACGACCACGGCGATTTCGGCGTTGGAAAATTTCAGCCGCCGCAAAACGGCTTCCGCCATGTCCGCGCCGATTTTTTCGTGCCCGTAAAAATGAATTTTACCCGCGGCCAAATCTTTTTCCGCCGTCACCGGCTTGGCGATGTCGTGCAGCAACACCGCCCACGGCAACAGCGGGTCGGCGTCAGTCGGCAGTTTTTCAAGCATCAGCCGGATGTGATTGAACACGCTGCCTTCGGGATGAAAATCCGGCGACTGCTCGCAATGAATCGTCGCCGCGAGTTCCGGCAAAATTTGTTCCAGCAAGCCACTGTCGCGCAGCAAGTCCAACCCGCGCGCGGCGTGCGGCGGCGCGAACAATTTCACCAATTCATCCCGCACGCGCTCGGCGCTGATGATTTTGATTTTCGGCGCGAGCGATTTGATTGCCGCAAAAGTTTTCGGCTCGATCTCAAAATCCAACTGCGCGGCAAACCGCACCGCGCGCAGCAGCCGCAAATGGTCTTCGCCAAAGCGTTCTTCCGGCGCGCCGATGGTGCGGATGATTTTCGCGCGCAAGTCTTTTTCGCCGCCAACCCAGTCGAAGATTTTTTCCGTGAGCGGATCGTAAAACAGTCCATTCACCGTGAAATCGCGGCGCGACGCATCCGCTTCGGCATTGGCGAACTCCACTTTTTCCGGCCGGCGACCGTCCTGGTAATCCGCCTCGGCGCGAAAGGTGGCGACTTGAAATTGCAGACCGTGCTCGACGACGATGACGACGCCGAATTTCCGGCCGACGGGAATAGTCTTGGCGAAGAGTTTTTCCACCTGTTCCGGCTTGGCGTCGGTAGCGATGTCAAAATCCTGCGGCTCGCGACCGAGCAGGAAATCCCGCACGCAGCCGCCCACCCAGAACGCAGCGAAGCCTGCTTGTTGTAGGGTGGCAACTATATCAGCAGCGATATCACGCAGCGACGGATTCACGAAATCTATTCTCACGCAAAGGCTCAGAGGCGCAAAGATTTTATTCGTCGCCCCAAATTTTTTTAAGATGCGCGACACCGCGCTGGACGGATTCCAAAGGCACTTTTGGACTCAATTCAAATACCTTGATGTGCTCCGGTTTCACGAACGGCTTGAGCGCAGCGAAATCGATGTCGCCGCCGCCGGTGGGAAAATGGTCGCGCGCGGGAAATTTCACATCGTGCAAATGAAAACCGGCCAGCCGGTCGGCGCGCGCGGCGAGGAATTGCGCGTGATTGATGAAACCGAGGTCCTGCTTGATCTGCGCGTGGCCGGTGTCATGCCAGTAATAAACATGCGGCGCGGGAAATTCCTCCAGCAGTCCATTAAAGTCGGATTCCACTGGCAATTCCTCCACGGCCTCGCGGATTTCGATGCCGAATTTGACCCCGCGAAATTTCGCTTCCGTCAGCAGATGCCGCAGCGTCTCGCGGGAGCGGTCGAAGAATTTTTTCTTTTTCGCCTCGCGCGCGGCCTCGGCTTCAGCGACGACGCGCTGAAATTTTTCCGTTCCCTTTTCACCGCGTTCGAGCAGTTCCTTGAGTTTGCCGGTGTAATCCTTCAAGTCCATGCTGCCAAAATGCGTGACCATTATCGGCGCGCCGACGCGCTGGGCGAATTCCAGCGTGTTGACGGTGTGCTTGATGGCGAGCTGTCGGTCACGCTCACGGTCGGAAGAAAATTCGTAGAGATTCGGCGCGGGCCGGTCCACGCCCACGGGCAGCGGACAAAAATTGTGCACGCTGGAAATCTTGATTTCGCCGGCCTTCACCGCGTCGAGGATGCCTGGCACGAGGCTGATGCGGATGCCGTGGCTCAACTCGGCGTATTCAAAACCGAGGTCGCGGATCTCGCGCAGCATCGCGCGGCCGTCCGTGTGGCGAGCGGAATTCCAGCAGGTCGAAAATGAATACATAAAAAAACCAGCCGCATCCTAACGAATGCGACCGGTTGTGAAAATGCAAATCACGGCCTAGTCATCAGCATGGCGCGCGGCGAGCATGGCGGAGAAACGGGCGACCTTTTCCTTGCGACGGCGGACGGCGCTCGGCTTTTCGAATTGCCGGCGCATGCGCACATTCTTGAGCGTGCCTTCGCGGTCGACTTTTTTCTTCAGCCGACGCAACGCACGTTCCACGGGTTCGCCTTTTTTCAGTTTAATCTCTGTCATTACACTCACTTCCTTTCAGGGGCGGGGACAACTTGCCACGGGCAAGTTCCCGCAAAATTAGGAACGCGGAGGATAGGTTTTCGACGAGCGAAGTCAATGAATTAAACCGCACGAACGGATTGATTCTTGGCCGCCGTTTCTTCATGCTGGCGCGAAATGAGCCTTTCCGAACATCGTCAGGCGATCGACCAGCTCGACACCAAAATCGTCAAGCTGCTCAACGAACGCACGCGCCACGTGCTCGCCATCGGCGAAATCAAGCTCGCGGCCGGCGAGGAGATTTACGCACCGCACCGCGAGCGCGCCGTGTTCGACCGCGTCTGCGCGCAGAACGCCGGACCGATTACCAACGAGCAACTCCGCGCCATCTACCGCGAAATCATGTCCAGCGCGCTCGCGCTCGAGAAGACCATGACCATCGCGTATTTCGGGCCGGAGGCGACGTTCACGCATCAGGCGGCGCTCCAGAAATTCGGCGCGAGCCTGAACTATGCCGCGCAAAAAACCATCGGCGACGTGTTCACGGAAGTTTCCAAAAAATCCGCCGATTACGGCGTGGTGCCGGTGGAAAATTCCACTGAAGGCGTCGTCACGCACACGCTCGACATGTTCGTGGACAGCGATTTGAAAATTGTTTCGCAGGTGCTGCTGAAGATTCAACAATGCCTGATGAGCAATTCGCCGCGCGCGAAAATCAAAAAACTTTACGTCCATCCGCAATCGCTCGCGCAATGCCGCGGCTGGCTCGCAAAAAATTTGCCGCGCGTCGAAATCGTCGAGACCTCGTCCAACGCGCGTTCCGCCGAACTCGCGGCCGAGGAAAAATTCTCCGCCGCGCTCGGTGGAATTTTGGCCGCAGAAAAATACGGCCTGAAAATTCTGGCGCAGGACATCCAGGATAATTCCGTCAACGTCACCCGCTTCATCGTTCTCGGTCGCACTTGCAGTCCACCCACCGGCGATGACCGCACCAGCCTGATGTTGAGCGTAGCTGACAAAGCCGGCGCATTGCACGAGGCCATCGCGGCGTTCAAGCGTTTCAAGATCAACATGACGAAGATCGAATCGCGCCCCAGCAAGCGCAAGGCGTGGGAATATTTCTTCTTCATTGATTGCGCCGGACATTATCAGGATGCGAAGGTGGCCAAGGCCATCCAGCATCTCGGCAAGCACTGCAACTTTGTGAAGATTCTCGGTTCGTATCCGAACGTCGAGTAATCGAACGTTGACTAAACCATCTTTTCCGCCTCGGCGATGAACGGTCGCAAATCGCTCATCAGCACAGCGTCCGGCTTGCAGCGCAGCACCATGCCGTCCATATACATCAGGCTGCGGATGATGGCGAAGATGCCCTTTTCAAAACGCATTCCGCACAGCACGCCGAGCTTGATGGTCTGCATCATTTTTTTCGTGAGGCTCATCTGCGCGACGGTCGTGTCGGTGAAATCGGCGTAGAGTGCCAGAAACTTTTTCTCGAAGTCCGCGTAAGCCGCGCCGGAAAGCTCAATTTCCGACATGCGGTTCAAACCGGCGGCGCTGCGCGGATAATCGAACACGGAGAGCGCAGAGAAGAATTCAAACAGCCCGCGCCGGATCTTGTCGCCGACATGGCCGATGTAGCCGGTGTCCACGAAACAGATTTTTCCGTCCGCGAGAATCACGTTACCAGGATGCAGATCACCGTGAAACGTGCCGATGCAGAACATGAAATAGCCGTGGATGCGAAACAGTTCGATGAGCTGGTTGTAAGGCAAAGTGCCGGCCTCGATGAGTTCGTCAAAAGTTTTGCCGGCGACAAATTCCGAGACCATTACGTTTTCGTTGCAGAGTTTTTCATGAACCCGGGCGAAGCGCAGCGAGGACAGGTCAAAACGTTTTTGATGCTCCGCCGCCAAGTCGCGCAGGATTTTCTGGCCTTCAACCTCGTGACGCAAATCCAGTTCGCTCAGGGTGTATTCCTCGATGTCGCCGAGAATCGCCACCGGATCGCCGACGCGCCGCAGCGGCGGATAAACTGCCGTCGCCAGCCGAAAAAGATTTCGCAGACTCGTCACATCCGCGATGAATTGTCGGCGCACATCGCGCTTGATGGCCTTGATGACCACCGGCGAACCATCTACCAACCAAGCGCGATGCACCTGCCCGACAGACGCAGACGCCAGCGCATTTTTTTCGATGCGCTGAAACTGCGTGATGAAAAACGGCGGCGCAACAGCCGTCAGCAGTTTTAGAAAATCTTCCGGCGCCAGCACGGCGTTCTGCCGGTAAAGCTTGGTGAGATGCTGACATTTCTCGCGGTCGAGAAAATCAATCCGCAGCGCGTGGACCTGTCCGAGCTTCACCGCGAGCAGACCGAGGCTTTGAATCCATTCCAAGTCCGGCAGCGTTTTTTGCCGGCCATAGATGGAGCGGATGAGCCGCGCGAATTGGAACCAGTTCATCAGACCTGCGTGTTTTTGGAGACGAACGGCACGTTGTGCTCGCGGCAGATCAGATTCGCGGCGATGCGGCCGGATTCGTAAATCGTCGGCAAACCACTGCCCGGATGTGTGCCGCCACCAACGAGATAGCAGTTGCCAAGCTCCTCGAATTTGTTGCGAGGACGAAAATACAGCATCTGCGACAGCTTGTGCGCGAGGTTGAACGTCGCGCCGAGATGGATGTTCTGGGCCTGCCAATCGTCCGGGCCGAGCACCACTTCCTCGCGGATGTGCTGGCGGAGATTGGTCATACCGCCGCGCGTTTCCATCGCTTCGATGAGCTTGTCGCGAAAGGCTTTTTTCTCCTTCGCCCAATCCACTTTGGCGCTCAAGTTCGGCACCGGCACCAAAACGTAAAGCGCGGAATGTCCCGGCGGCGCGAGGGTCGGGTCGGTCACGCTGGCGTTGCGAACGTAAAAGGAATTTTCGTCGGACAACACCTTGCGCTGAAAAACGTCCTCGATGTTCTTGCGATAATCCTTGGCGAAGAAAATCGTGTGGTGCGGCAGGTCGTAGATCTTGTCCACGCCGAGGTAAAGCATGAAGGTGGAGCAGGAAAATTCCTTCTCCTCGATTTTCTCCGGCGTGTATTTTTTCAGCACGCCCGGCGGCACGAGATGATTCATCGCGTAACCAAAATCGGCGTTCAGCACGCATTCGTCGCCGAGGATTTTTTCGCCGGACTCCAGTTCCACGCCGCGCACGTCGCGGCCGTCGAGGATGAGCTGTTTCACCGGCGAATTCAGCCGGATGTCCACGCTGTATTCGCGGCAAACTTTCGCCATCGCCTCGGAAATCTCGCTCAAGCCGCCCTGCGTGTGATAGACGCCATAGGCGTGTTCGACAAACGGCAGAATCGCGAACGCGCCGGGACAATCCCACGCCGACATGCCGAGATATTTCGCCTGAAAGGTGAACGACAGCTTGAGCAATTCCTGTTTGAAATAGCCGCCGAGAATATCCATCACCGACTTACCGAACGCGAGGTGCGGCACAGCCTTGAGCAGATCCACGGACAGGTAACTCGACAGCGAGGAATAATCTTTTTGCAGGCACGGATACATTTTGCGAAAGCGTTCCTGCTCGCGTTCGAGGAAATGCCAGTAGCCCTCGGCGTTGCCGGGAAATTTTTCGTTCAACTGTTTGAGCATCGCCGCGTGGTCGGTGGTCGGCTCCATCACGACGCCATCGAATTGCAGCCGATACATCGGCTCCAGCTTGACGAATTTCAGGTAGTCCTCGCTCTTGCGGCCGGCTTCCTCAAAGACTTCGTCCAAGATGAACTTCATCATCAGAAACGTCGGGCCGGTGTCGAACTTGTAGCCGTTGCGTTCGATGGCCGCGTTACGCCCGCCGACGCGGCCGGCCTTTTCCACCAGCGTCACCTTGAAACCGCGCGCCGCCAGCAGCATCGCCGCCGTCAACCCGCCCGGCCCGGCACCGACCACGATGATGTGCTTCTTTGAATTGCTGGAATGATTCATGCCCTTTGAAATAACTTCGCAAAGTTTTAGCACAACCCATCCGCCGCTGCAAACGGCCATTTCGCTTCGCGATTGAAATCCGGCGGCATTGCGGGCAAGCTCCCCGGTGTGAGCCATCTTGCCAAAGCCCGTGAAGTGTTCGATATCGAACTCGCCGCGCTCAAAGCCGTTCGCGCGCAGCTCGACCAATCCTTTGACGCCGCCGTCGAGACCATCATCGCCACGCTCAAATCGCGCGGGAAAATCGTCATCGTCGGCATCGGCAAATCCGGCAACGTCGGCGCGAAGATTGCCGCCACGCTCACCAGCACCGGCTCCACTGCCGTCGTGCTCAACAGCGTGGACGCGCTGCATGGCGACCTCGGAATCATCAATGACGGCGATGTGATTCTCGCCCTGAGCTATTCCGGAGAATCGGAGGAATTGCTCAATCTGCTGCCCGCGCTAAAACGGTTTTCCGTCAAAATTATTTCTTTAACCGGAAACTTAAAATCTTCCCTCGCGCGGCACAGCGACGTTACGCTCAGCGTCAAAGTTCCCAAAGAAGCCTGTCCCTTCAACCTCGCGCCAACGAGCAGCACGACCGCCACGCTCGTCATGGGCGACGCGCTGGCCATGGCGGTGCTGGCCGCGCGCGGATTCACGCAGAAAGATTTTGCCAAGTATCATCCCAGCGGCGCCATTGGCCGCGCCATGCTGCTAAAAGTCGGCGAAATCATGCGCCGCGGCGAGCGCAATGCGATTGCGTCCGAAAATCTTTCCGTGAAGGAAGCGCTGCTGGTGATGACACACGCCAAGTCCGGCAGCCTCGCCGTGGTGAACGCGCGCGGCAAACTCGCCGGCATCTTCACCGATGGCGATTTTCGCCGACACATGGCGAACGACGAAAAACTCCTGTCGCAGCCGCTCAAGAAAATCATGACGCGGAATCCCATTTGCGTCCGCGACACCGCGCTGGCGGTCGAAGCGCTGAAGATTTTCAACGAGCGGAACATTGACGACCTCATCGTCGTGAACGCCAAGAACGAACCGGTGGGCTTGGTGGACTCGCAGGATTTGCCGAAGCTGAAAATTGTGTAGCCGCGTCTCGGCAGAGCGCGGCAAACTTTGCGTAAAAAATGCGGCGCTCTACCGAGACGCCGCTACGTCGCGAACTTTAGATAAATCACCTTCAAATATTCCGCCTCCTTGAACCCGGCTGGATGATCCGGCGGATGCCGCAACGTTTTCAACTCGGCAAATTTCCGGCCAGACTTCATCGCCGCCCGGCGCACTGCGTCATAAAACTCCACTGATGAAACATGCGCCGAACAGGAACCGGCCACCAGAATGCCGTCGCGTGATAGCTGCATGATTCCAAGTGAATTCAAACGTTCGTAAGCACGAATGGCACCTTCGCGCTCCGCCGCTCGTTTGGCGAGCGATGGCGGATCGAGCACAATCAAATCAAATTTGCCCGCCGTTTTTTCCAGCCAATCAAAACAGTCAGCCTGCACGGTTTCGTGGTGACAACTTGCGACCGCTGGAATTTTTTCGTTCAGAGCGAAATTGCGTTTGGCCGATTCCAGAGCGTGCGCGCTGATGTCCAAATCGGTCACGGAAGTTGCACCGCCGCGTGCGGCATATACCGAGAAGCCGCCGGAAAAACTGAAGGCGTTCAAAACTTTTTTGCCTCCTGAAAGCTTTTCTACCTCAGCGCGGTTCTCGCGCTGGTCAAGGAAGAATCCCGTTTTCTGTCCGCGCAAAACATCAGCCTCAAAGCGAATTCCGTTCTCGGAAAAAATCACTGCGCCAGCTGGCGGCGAGCCAAATAGCATTTGGCCGTCGCGCAGCTGAAATTGTTTCTCTGCAAGCGGCTGGATGTTCCGGCTCAAGCGGAGAACGATGCGTTCGCGCGGAATTTTTTCAAGGAACAACGAAACAATTTCGTCCAATCGCGGCAGCCACGCGGCGGAATAGATTTTTAGCACGAGTGTGGAATCATATTTATCCAGCACTATCGCCGGCCAGCCGTCACTCTCGCCGTGAATCAAGCGATAGCCGGTTGTTGTTAGATCAAAAAGTTGTTCGCGACGCAAAAGCGATTTTTCCAGATGCGCTTTCCACCAAGCAATATCAATAGTTTGAGGCTTGCCCGCATGCAGGATGCGGACACGAATCGGTGAATCTAAATCATATAAACCGACGGCGAGAAATTTATCGTTACGGTCGTAGATGACGGCGAGTTCGCCGGTTTGACCGGCGCGGTTCTGCTCACGGATGCTGTCGGCGAAAAGCCACGGATGGCCGGAGCGGACGATAGTTTCGGCGGTGTTCGTAAGCCGCAGGCGTAATCGTGCCGCAGTTTGATTTGCGGCGGTTTGGCTCATTCGAGTCCGCTCGCTTTGCGGGCGCGTTTCAAAACTTTTTGCGCCAGTGTGCGCGCCTTGGTTGCGCCATCAGCGAGGACGCTGTTGACGTAATCCAGATTCGCCGCGAGTTCGGCGCGCTTCTTCCGCGCTTCGGCAAAGTGATTCCAATAATGCTCGAACAAACCTTTCTTCAAATCGCCGTAGCCAAAGCCGCCGGCTCGAAGACGGCTTTCAAAATCCTTGGCAGTTTCAGCGGGCGCGACGAGCTTGAGTAACTGGATGGCAAGGTTTTGATCCGCGTCCGGCTTGGACTCTTCCGGTGTGCGCGAATCCATCTTGATGCCCATGACCTTTTTGCGGAGCGGCTTTTCCTCGCCGAATATTTCCAGCGTGTTGCCGTAGCTTTTACTCATCTTTTCGCCGTCAAGGCCGGGAACTTTCGCCGTCTCGCCTTTGATCTGCGGCTCGGGAATGACAAAAGTTTCGCCGTAGGCTTCGTTAAATTTGATGGCAATGTCGCGCGTTATCTCGACGTGCTGTTTCTGGTCTTGGCCGACGGGAACCACGTTTGAATCATAAATCAAAATGTCTGCCGCCATCAGCACGGGATAGGCAAA
Source organism: uncultured Verrucomicrobia subdivision 3 bacterium (assembly GCA_903918885.1). Classification (GTDB taxonomy): domain Bacteria; phylum Verrucomicrobiota; class Verrucomicrobiia; order Limisphaerales; family UBA11358; genus UBA11358. Next base: position 61,417 of record CAIXFY010000027.1, on the reverse strand, counting down.
GAGGCCGTGGTTGACGGGAATACCCTTGGCTGACTTGTCCTTGAACGAATGCGCCTTTTCCAGCATGGACATCGGCGTGAGCGTGGAGAGCAGCCACGCCAATTCGCAAACTTCCGGCACGTCGGACTGCCGAAAGAAGACGGATTTCTTCGGGTCGAGGCCGCACGCAAGAAAATCTAAGGCCACGTCCAAGGTGTTTTTGCGGCGATGCTCCGCATCAAACAGCGAGGTCATGGAGTGGTAATCCGCGATGAAATAAAACGCCTCGCCCTTTTCTTGCAGAGCGATGGCGGGCTGCATCATCCCGAAATAATTTCCGAGGTGCAGCGTGCCGCTGGGCTGGATGCCGGACAAAATTCGCATGAGCCAACATAACGAAAAATCAGGAAGGCAGGAAAGCAGGAAACTGCGCCCGCAGATTACGCAGATGTGCGCAGATTTTTATTAAGTGATTTTTATCTGCGTAAATCGGCGCAATCTGCGGTTAAAACTGCTTCAAACTTCCCGTCTGCACTTCCCAGCGTTGCAAATCCTTGCCTAACTCACTCGGCCAGTTTTCCTCGGTGCAGGTCATGAAAACTTGGCCGCGTGTCCGGCGCGCCTGCTCCAACAACGGTAGAAATCCGCTGCGGCGCTTCACGTCCAGCTCGCCCATCACATCGTCAATCAGCAGAATCGGCGGCGAGCCGTGGATGCCGGCGAGAAATTCCGCCTGCGCCATCTTCAAGGCAATCGCCAACGTGCGTTTTTGGCCTTCGCTGCCGAATTGCCCGGCAGATTTGCCGTTCTGCAACAATGACAAATCATCCCGGTGCGGGCCGACAAGCGTGGCGCGGAAACTCCGCTCGCGAGTGCGGCTTTGCGCGAGCTCCACCGCAAAATCATTTTTCACACTCGGCTGGTATTCGATGCGCAGTTCCTCCGCGTCGTTCGAAATGCGCCGATACGCCAGCCGCGTGAGCGGGGAAAATTTGGGAATGAGTTCGCGGCGGGCGCGGATGAGGTCGTTGCCGAGCTTGATGAGTTCGGCGGAAAAACTTTCCAGCGCCGCCTCGTCCACGGTGCGTTGCTTGAGCAGCGCGTTGCGGGCGCGGACGGTGTGCATATAACGCTGGAGCAGCGGCAGATAACTCGGCTGCGTCTGCGCGAGCAGCAGATCAATGAACCGCCGACGCGCGCGCGCCGTGCCTTTGATGAGCTGCAAATCTTCGGTGCAGAAAACCACCGTCCGCAGCGCGCCCAGATAGTCCGCAAGTTTTTTTACCGGTTGGCCGTCGAGCGCGAGTTTCCGTTCGCGCAAGGACCAATACATTTTGATCTCATGATCGCCCTGCCCCACCACGTTGCCGCCGACGAAATAGCCCTTCGCACCATGCCGGATCATTTGTGCGCCGCCGACGCCGCGAAACGAACGCAGCGTGGCCATAAGATAAATCGCTTCGAGAATGTTGGTCTTGCCCTGCGCGTTGTCGCCGAGCAAGACATGGAAGCCGGGCGCAAAATCCACGTCCATCCGCGCGTAGTTGCGGAAGTCACGGAGTCGCAGATGGGCCAGATGCACGCGCGGATTTTAGCCACAGATGGACACGGTCTGCAAACCGATTCAGATATTCATAAAATAGCGAAATCCCGCGTAAAATAAAGCTGAATTCGCTCTAACTGGTCACTTTTTCCACTAACTTTTCGGTGCTTTCACTGACAGTTTAACTGACAGTTGCGGCTGCGCTGTTGCCAATCCAGCCGCAACTTTTCAAGGTTTCAATCTTCGTCCGGCATCATCACCGTGATGGCGGGCTGCGGGTCGTCAATGTCGAGTGCGCCACAAGTGGCGATCAACTTAACGAGACGGGCGGCGCGGTTGTCGTTGCGAACGTAGAGCGCAAACGGCAAACGGTCTTGCCCCTGTGATGCCTTGCGGATGGCAAAGCGGAGCATCCAAACGACATCCTGACCGCGTCGTAATTCAAGTTTTGTTCTTCGGCAATGTCAGCGTAATCCAGCTCGAAAACAAAATGTTTCCACAGGAAATCAAAGCACTCTGGTTTGGAGGCGGTCAGCAACTTCATGACATATTCAAGATCGTGCCGCGTGGCGGGCGTCGTGGGGGCGTCCTGGGCTGAAAGTTCCATCATCTGCCAGAGGTCTTCCGGCGGCACGGCCTGAATCCGGTCGTTGGCTTGTTTGCGGAACTGGTCGTTTAATTTGTTCCGGGCGATGCGATAGCACCACGCCCAAAACTCCTTTTCCGTGTCGCCCTGAAACTGCTTCAAGCTGGTAGCCACGCCCTTCAAGACTTCCTGCAACACGTCCTGCGCGTTCTGGTGGGCAACGCTGCTGAACACAAACAAGCGCAAGTCCGGCTCAATACGGGTGAAGATTTTTTCCGCCAGCGGAATCCGTTCCGCCATGCCCGCCGTGAAGCGGTAGGTCTTTACCAGTTTGATGAGGTCGTCCATTTGTCGGCGCAAAGGCTAAAGACTCGCGCTTGTCCGTGGCAAATGATTTCGGAAAGTTTGGCGTTCGTTTTCATTTGCGGGGGGCGACTGGTGAGGCATGAAAGACGATCAACACCGCTTCCTGTCGCTCTTGGGACAATTGCCCGCTCGCCTCACGGCGGAGCAAACTGGCTGGGTGTTGAATTGTCAGTCGCATGACATTCCGGCACTGGTGGGCGCGCGGCTGCTCAAGCCGCTCGGCAACCCGTCACAAAACAGCACCAAGTATTTTGCGACGGCGGACGTTTTGGAAATTACCAAAGACCGTTCTTGGCTGGTCAAAGTCACCAACACAATTTGCCAGCATTGGCAAAAACAGAACGCCCGTAAGAAAAACCTGTCAGAAAATGGGAACTTGAATTTACATGTAGTGGGCGGCAGATAAGTCTTTTGGTATCAATTATACGCTGTTGTTTAATTTCGGTTATACCCGAACTGCCTTGAAAGCATAACGTTTTTCCAGTGAGATTCCCTTGCAAAAATAATGTCGTCGGGAGTAGTAAATGCAAAAACTTCCAAGATGGAGAATTTGAAATTTGCTAACGCGTAATCAAGGCCTTTTTCGTTAATTGTGCTTACAAGTTCGTCATTCCATCCGTGGCCTGTATTAATATAGCAAGCCAACCTTGACCAAATACCAGAATCACCATAGGCCGATCCGACATAACTCTTTCCGTTTGATGTGTCCAAAATAAGATAAACACCTTTAACGGCCATGAGCGATGCCTTCCAATCCTGTTTTTCACGTTGGAGAATGGGATGAAGCATAGAAAATTGATGGTTTATATTCTCGTAACCACAAAACTTTTCACCATCGTAACGCTCTGGGAGAACTTCCAGCACCTCAAACGAATCAATCTGTCCCTCAAGGTTGAATGCGCGTCCCCGAAGGCCTTGATAACGGAAGAAGCGACATATCAAACGCCCATCCCATTTACGATATGCTTCAACTTCCTTGATGATATACCCGTCTGGTCGCCGCTCCATAACCTCAAAAACACCGCCAAAGAGATAGGCGTTAGAAATCGGATAAAAATCCATGAATGAAAATATGAAGGGACGAGTCCAGTCGTTTTTGTTGCCTCTCCATTCGTTCCAACCAATCCACTTTATTCTATCCGAGATGTATTCATTGAGCGGGTGAGTTCCTTCCTCATTTGCACAGGCAAGATGAAGTTTGAAATCGGTTGGCTTTTCAACCGGAATGATGTCAGTCAGTTTGATCGGGGTGCTCATGATTAAATCTTAAGTTGGATACAAAATTCGTTCAATCACTTTGCTCCGTGCATATTCAATATCCGTTCTGCAAGAACGGGCGCGAAGCGTAAAAGCCAGCGCGAGCGGGTGATATGTCCAGAGGCCATGCCTCTGGCGCGGGGCTTGGGGATGGCGCAAAACCCCAAACCATCAAAGGCGGTTGAGTCGCCGGAGACTCAACCGCTTCGCTTTTTGTCGGCTTCAAGCTGCAACTGCCGATTGCTGCGTCGTCGCTGCCGCCTTCATTTCGTATTCCTCAAGGGACGGGACAATGATTTGTGCTTTCTTCGCATAGGCGCGGTGAATCGCTTTGCTGTTGTGGCCAAGCGCGGCCTGTGCGAACCGTTCCGGCATCCCGACAATCTTTGCCCGCTCTGCCCATGCGTAGCGGTAGCTGTGCAAGGTCACGCCGGTTACGCCTGCACGGTGGCAACGGCGGCGGAAACGGCTGGCGCGGTCGTTGGCGGTGAATCGCGAGAGGTTCGGGAACAATGCGCCCGTGGTCGGCAAGTGACTTAAAACCGTTTCCAGCGCCTTGCTAATGGTGAACTGCGCCCGCGAGCCGGTCTTTGCGCGGAAATAAGTAATTGTCCGGCTCTGCCAGTCAACATCCTCGGCGGTCATGGCGGCGGCGGCGCCTTGGGCTGCGCCGGTTTCCCAAAGCAGTTCCAAAAACAATTTCCATTCGGCTTTTTTCTCTGCGGCCAAAACGGTTTCCTGTTCTTCCTTGGTGATGCCGCGCCGGTCTTTGGCTTTGTATTTCGGCCAAAGGTAGGGCGCGACTATCGGCAAGGCAATCCAGCCCAAACTCAAGGCGAAGGTGTGCAAGCGTTTTAGAAAATAGGTGATGGCAACTTTGCCTTCTTTGAACACCGCGAAAAAATCATCGGCGGTGGTTTCCAAAAGTTTTTTGCTGCGAAGTCCGTTAAAGGATGGCGACTTGAACACGCTGGCGTAACGCTGGCGGCTGCTGTCTTTGCCGCGCGATTGTAATTGTTCCATGACGGTCTGCCATGTGCGCTCGACAAAGGCGGGGTCACTGGCGGTCAAATAGGCGCGGGCAAGGTGCAAGTTTAGCGTGGGCTGTTGCTGCGCTGCATTGCGGGCGTTTAGTAGGCTGGTGGCTTCGCCTTCGTCTTTGGTGCGTAGGCTGGTCTGTCTGCCGGTGGCGCTGTCCTGCATGTAGAACATTTCGCCGCGCCGGAACAAGGTGTATTTCGTTTTCATAACTGGCTTTCTCTGAATCGAGATAGCAGTCGTGAATCAACGGCGTTTTAGAACGCGCGTTGTGGCAAAGTTTCAGCAAATTTCTAGTCAGTATTGGCGAATTGTTTTACCATCCGCCCTGTGACTGACATTTTTGCTGACAGTGGCCGTCCATCCGGCGAGCAAACCCTAATAAACAAAGGGTTTAATTAAACCCGCCACAGATGGACACGGATGAAACACAGATTTGTTTCGCGCTTCATTCCCGCGTCGGAAAATGTTTTCATGGCGCATGGTTCCGTGCGTCATTTTCGAGGATGAACATCTGCTGGTGGTTGCCAAACCCGCCGGCTGGAACACGCACGCTCCTTCGCCTTACGCTGGCGAAGGTATTTTCGACTGGTTGCGCGCGCGCGATCCGCGCTGGGCGTCACTCGCCATCATTCACCGGCTGGACAAGGAAACCAGCGGCATTCTCGTCTTTGGCAAAACGCCGCTTGCCAACAAATCGCTCACGGAGCAATTCACGCAGCGTCGCGTTCAAAAAAAATATCTCCTGCTCACCGACCGCGTCGTGCCGGCAAAGGAATTCACGGTGAAAACGGCGCTGCTCCGCCTCGGCGAGAAATACGGAAGTCGTCCAGGTGGAGAAATAGCCGAGACAAAATTCACGCCCGTAGCGGATGCCAAGTTTACGGTTTCGGAATTCAAGATGGTTCAGGCCGAACCGCTCACCGGCCGCACGCATCAAATTCGCGTCCATGCGGCGGAAAACGGTTTTCCGATTCTCGGCGATACGCTTTACAGCGGCACCAGTTCAGCGCGGGTTTTCCTGCACGCGGGCGAGATTGAGTTTGTGCATCCGGCTACTGGCCAGCTGGTGAAATTTTCAGTGGCGACGGAGTTTGACTGCGAACCGCGACTGGCCTTACGCCAAGCCGTCATTGAGCCGCAGGAGACCAATGCCTTCCGCGTCATTCACGGCGCGAGCGACGGCTGGCCCGGCTGGTTCGTGGAAAAGCTCGGCGATTATTTGCTATCGCAAGCCGAAGGCGAATTAAATCCGGCGCAAAGCAAAGAACTAACTAAGCTGGCAACAGTATTAAAATCACGCGGCGCTTATCACAAAATCCTGTCGCGGCACGTCCGGCAATCCAAAGTCGCCGATGCCTCGCCGCAACTCGTTTTTGGCGAGGCCGCACCGGAACGTTTTGAGATTTTTGAAAACGGCCTCCGCTACGAATTAAGTTTCCGCGAAGGCTATTCCGTCGGTCTGTTCCTCGATCAGCGCGACAACCGCCGCCGGCTGCTCACGAGCCACATCGCCGCCGACTTCCCCCAACTTCCAGCTTCCAACTTTGAGCTGCTGAATTGTTTCGCCTACACCTGCGGTTTTTCCGTAGCGGCGGCGAAAGCTGGCGCGCGGACGACCAGCCTCGACCTCTCGAAAAAATATCTGGAGTGGGGCAAACGCAACTTCGCGCTCAACGGCCTCGACCCGGCGGCGCATGATTTCATTTATGGCGACGCCTTTGACTGGCTGCGGCGGCTGGCGAAGAAGGGCCGCGCATTTGACGCCATCGTGTTTGATCCGCCGACATTTTCGCAATCGAAGGAAAACGGCGTTTTCCGCGTGGAGAAAAATTTCGGCGACCTCGTGTCCGCTGCGTTGGCGGTGTTGAAGCCCGGCGGGGTTTTGCTGGCCTCAACGAATGCCGCCGAGTGGCCGCCGGAAAATTTTCTCGGAGCAGTGACCGCAGCATTTCACGCCGCAAAACGAAAAATTCTGAAGCAGCACTATGTTCCCCAACCTCCGGATTTTCCCGTCAGCCGTGCGGAGCCAGCTTACTTGAAAACGGTCTGGGTGAAAGCCGTTTGATTCATGGCTGCGGTCAAACAATTGTCACTTGCCGCCACGGAATTACAACCGCATCCTCACGGCGTGCGTTTTGTAAAATTGATTTTCATCGTGCTTTGGTTGGGCTTTGGCCGGTTGGCAAGCGCGGCGGATAGCCAGATTTTTCCCGCCACGTTTGATTACGCGGAGCCCAGGCTGATTACGGGCGCGATCTACGAAATCGGTTCCGCCCAGAAAAAAATCCTCTACCGTTTCACGCGCACCGCCACGCGCACGAACGATGTCGTCCACGTGGAACGCCAGTTTGTCCGGCCCGACGGTTTCGTGGCCGCCACGGAAAGCGCCGTCTATGTGGCCGGCCAATTGACTTCGTTTCAAATGAAGGAGTTTCAAGCCAAGGTTTCCGGCACCGTCGAAATTACGCACGACCCGAAAAATCCCGCACAGTCGAAGATTTGCATCGGCTACGGCAACGGCTCCGCGCTGAAAAAAGGCGACTCTGAAAACCTCCAGCCCGATACCGTGGTCGATGATAATTTTTATCCCTTCATGCTCGCGCACTGGGACAAATTGATTAAAGGCGAGGCCGTGAAATTTCGCTTTGTCACGCTGGAATGGGAACGCACCTTCGGGTTCCGCCTTGTAAAATGCGGTGAAACAACCATGCACGGACACACGCATGTTCAAATCCGAATGGAGCCGACCAATCTACTCGTGGCCGGAATGGTAAAACCCCTTGTCTTTACAGTAGAAAAGGACGGCGACCACCGCATTGTCTCGTATGTCGGACGCACCACGCCGCGCACGCAAAAGGGCAAAACCTGGAAATATCTCGACGCCGAAACGGTCTTTGATTGGGAATAGTCGCGCGCCAGCGACGAATCATTGGCAGGATTTTTTTGTTGTGGCGCAACTGGGAAATTGATTCCAAGGCATTTTCGCCAACAACATTCCCATGCCGCACCAGTCGGTGATGCCGGCGAATACGAGACCCGCGCCGACAAACGCCGCGAGGCCGATGAAGCCGGGATGAACAAAGTGCGCCAACAAAACTCCCGTCAACACCAGCAGCCCCGCAGCAATGCGCACCTGCCGCTCAAGGCTGATTGCTTTGACTGCGCTGCGGTTCACGGGCAACCCGGCGGCGCACCACGCGAGCGTGCCACCTTCCACGACGACCGCATTATCAAATCCATCCCGCGCGAATAATTCGGCAGCCTTGGTCGCGCGGCCGCCGGAACGGCAGAGGAGGTAAACTGGCGACGAAGATGACAAATTTTTTGCTGCGCAAAAAGCCTTGGGCTTAAGCCGGTCGAGAGGTTCGTTGCACGCTTGCGGCACATGCACCTCGGCAAATTCCACGGGCGTGCGGACATCAAGCACGCACAAGCTGGGCTGAGCCGCGATGAGTTTTTGCAAGTCGGAAGGCGCAATGGTTTTCATAAGTCACACAAACGCTAACACGCCCAGCGAATCCGGCAATAGGGGTTTCTACTGATGATTGCGAAAATCAAATCGCCAGCAGCAGCCGCTTGATTTCCTTCAATTTTCCCTTCGCGTCCTTTTTGGTGAGGCGCGGAAATTTGCCGCCGAGCTGGATGAAATCGCCACTGCGAATCAGTTTCAATTTATCGTCTTCCACCTCGATGCTGGTCACACCTTTTTCGCTGGCGAGAATTTTTAATTCACCCACGGCCAGCAGCAATTCCACCGCTTCCGGAAATTTGCCGAAACGGTCGCGCAATTCCTTTTGCAAGGCGTCGAGCAGCGGCTTTTCGTTCGCCTGCGCCAGCTTGCGGTATATCTCGATGCGATGATGCCGCTCGGTAACGTAATTTTCCGGCAGCGTGCCGGCGGCGCCGAGAAAATCCAGCGCCACGCGGACCTCGACGCGCGGCTTGATTTTCTCGCCCTTCATCGAAGCGACGCTTTGCTTGAGCAACTGGCAGTAAAGTTCAAAACCGACGGCGGTGATGTGGCCGCTTTGTTCCGCGCCGAGAAGATTTCCCGCGCCGCGAATCTCCAGGTCGCGCATGGCGATCTTGAAACCGCTGCCGAGCGTGGCGTATTGCTTCATCGCGCTGATGCGTTTGCGGACGTCGGTGAGCAAACGCGCGTGACGCGGCAGCAGCAGATACGCGTAGGCTTGATGCTTGTAACGCCCGACTCGGCCACGCAACTGGTAAAGCTGGCTCAAGCCAAACCGATCTGCCCGGTCAATGATGATGGTGTTCGCGTTCGGAATATCGAGGCCGCTCTCGATGATGGTCGTGGAAAGCAGAACGTCCGCTTCACCGTTCACGAACTTTGTCATCACCTCTTCTAAATCATCCGCATCCATCTGCCCGTGGCCGACGACGATGCGCGCGTCCGGCACAAGCGATTGTAGTTTGTCGCGCATCGTGTCAATCGTTGTCACGCGGTTGTGCAGGAAAAAAACCTGTCCGCCGCGCGCAAGTTCGCGCTTGATGGCGTCGCGGATGGTGCGCTCGTCGTAAGGTGTGGCGATGGTCTCCACGGGCAAGCGGTCGTGCGGCGGTGTTTGAATCGTGCTCATGTCGCGCGCGCCTGTGAGTGCGAGGTAAAGCGTGCGCGGAATTGGCGTGGCGCTCAACGTCAACACGTCCACCATCGTCCGCAGCCGTTTGAATTTTTCTTTGTGGACGACACCAAAGCGCTGCTCCTCATCAATCACCACGAGACCCAAATCCTTAAACGCAATGTCTTCCTGCACGATGCGGTGCGTGCCGATGACGATGTCCACCGCGCCTGCGGCGAGATTTTCTACGACCTTGCTTTGCTCACGCTTCGTGCGGAAACGCGAGAGCAGTTCCACCCGAATCGGGTAATCTGCCATGCGCTCGCGAAAATTATTAAAATGCTGCTGTGCGAGCACCGTTGTTGGCACGAGGATGGCCACTTGCTTTCCGTCCATCACGCACTTGAACGCGGCGCGGATGGCGACTTCGGTTTTGCCAAAACCAACGTCACCGCAGATCAAACGATCCATCGGCTTTGCGCGCTCCTGATCTGCTTTCGTCGCGACGATGGCAGTCGCTTGGTCAGGCGTCTCCTCGTAGATGAAAGCGCTCTCAAACTCACGCTGCCATTGCGTGTCTGGCTTGCATGGATGGCCAGCCTGCGTTTCGCGCACAGCTTGGATGCGGAGCATTTCCGCCGCGATGTCGCGCACGGCCTTTTCCGTTTGCTCCTTCGCCTTCGCCCAACGCGTGCCACCGAGCTGGTTCAGCGGCGGATTCGCCTTGCCCGCGCCGACATATTTGCTGACGAGATGCGCCTCGCTGACCGGCACAAACAGTTTCGGCGGCTCAACCGCGTCGCCGCTCGGCGCGTATTCGATGACGAGACATTCGGTGCCGGTTTCTTCGGTAGGGCGCGTCACTCCGGGCGCGCCGTCGGCGGGCAGAGGACTGCCCGCCCTACCAGATTTGGCCGCCGTCGCCGGCAAATTTTTCAGGCCAAGATATTTTCCGATGCCGTGCTGCAAATGCACGACTAGGTCGCCTTCCGTCAAATCCGTGAAATCAATGTCCAGCGCCGAACGCGCCGCGAGCGCGTGGGAATTTTTCTGCCGGCGCGGCCGCTGGATTTTGTAGCGCCCGAAAATTTCTGCGTCCGTCACAATGACCAGCTTCGCCTCGTCACAAATGAAACCGCGCGCGAGCGAACCGATATTTATCACCGGGCTTTTTGCGTCGGTAAATCCCAGGTCTTTCCAAATCTCCTCAAACCGCTGCCGTTCGCCGTCGTTGTTGCAAAAAACATAGACGGCGTAATCCTGCCGCAGCCAGCGGTGTAGCTGCTGGAAAAATTCCCGCCGTTGCGCCTCGGCGACCTGCGGTTCCGGTGCCCGCTCCGCCAGCGGACGGAACGCATCAAGCGACGCGAACAGCGGAGCGATAGCCTCCGGCGTTCCATCCAATTCGCCATCGGTCAGTTCCAACGCGGTGAACTTGCGTCGGTGTAGCTCTGTCAAAAAATCCGACCATGAAATGTGGAACGGGGCTTCCGCCGGGATCAACGATGAATAATTTTCCGCGTGGACGGCCAGCGCATCCGGTTCGCACAAAATAAAAATGGTTTCGCGCGGCAGATGGTCGAGCAGCGTGGCAAGTGTTTGCTTTTCTTCGTCGCAATTCAGGATGCCGATCTCACCGGCGGGCGGCAGCGTGACTTCCGAAATTTCTCCACGCGAGACCTGCGTTTGCGGGTCGAACTCGCGCAGCGACTCCAGTTCGTCGCCGAAAAATTCCAGCCGCACCGGCCACGGACTCGTCGGCGGAAAAACGTCCACGATGCCGCCGCGCAAGGCGATTTCACCTTTCTGCGAAACCTGCGCTTCGGGTTCGTAGCCCTGTGTTTCAAGCCGTTCAATCAGGTCGAGCGGCGCGATTTTATCTCCACGGCTCAATTTTCGCGCACGATTTTTCAAATCGCCCGGCGCGAAAGTTTTTTGCAGCAGCGCGGTGACGCTCGTCACCACAAGTTTCGAGTTTATAATTTTTAAATTATCGGCCAGGGCGACGAGCGTTTGCAATCGGTCGCTGATGACGTCGGCATGCGGCAACTTGCCTTCGTGCGGCAAAATTTCCCAAGCCGGATAAAACAGCGGCGATGCGCCCAGCCAGGTTTCTAAATCCTGCTGAAAACTTTCCTGCTGTTTCAAATTTTCGGCGACGAGGACGACGGTTTGTGGAGGAAATTTTTGCTGTAGAAACGCGGCAAAAAACGGCCAGGCACTGGGAGTGAATCCGGAAAAAACCAGCGCTCCGCCAGCTTCCACGCGCCGGGCGAGCGTCTGCGCGGCGGGAATTTTTGCGAGGTCAGCGAACAGTTGGCTCGTCGCCTTGGCTGGTGAATCTTGCGGCAAGCGCGGGAACAGTCGCAGCGAATCGTCGCCGCGTCAAGTCGGTGAAATTAATCGTGCCGGGACGGAAAATCGGCTTTGCGTCGGTAAACTTCGAAGCCAACGTTTTGGAGCGGGCCATGGTGGGCGGCGTCTTCGTTCCAATAATATTTTGTCTCCAGTAGCGAAAGCACTTCCGCAATTCCGCACAGCTCGTAGTTCTTCTGGTAGCTGGACCACCAATTGAAAATATCCGGCACGGAGTCCGGCCGCCGCTGCCACGAGGAGCCGATGTTGGAAACCACCACGAATTCCGGCGCGTTCGTCTCGATTTCAGAAATCATTTCATGCTGCATTTTCAAAGCGAACGGCTGTGGTTCCATTAGCGCGTAAACGTAGATGTAGCCGGTGGCGGAATGGCGGCGCGCATAAAAATAAATCTGCGGCTCCGAGCCCAGCACCGCGATGCGTGCGGCGGGCGATGATTGGGCGCGGATGAAGGCGGCGACCACCTGCGATTCCACAACTGGCTCCATGCCATACAAGGCGTGCCCACCGACGCGCGCCAGCACCGACGAGACATCCGCAAATTTGAACAGCACCGCCGTCAAAACCACGGCATACGCCACGCCGGGAAACCACCGGAGTTTTTTTGCGCGCTCATTTTGCCGCAGCCCAGCAATGCTTCCGCTCACGGCGCAACCCGCCAGTAATGCGGCGGCTGGTAGCGTCAAAAGAAAATAGTGCGTGCGGAAATAAAATCCCGGTGCCACGACCAGCCCCGATGCCATCGCGAAACCAGCCAACCAAAATCTCGCTGGGCGCAAGCGCGCGTCGAACCACATCACGGCCAATCCGGCGACGGCAAACCACCACAGCCCGCAATCTGAAAAAATTGAATGTAGGCTCCAGGAAAGATTATGCACCGCGTCTGCGAATGGGATGATCGCAACATAGGCATGGGCATAAGCCATTGTCCAAAACCAGAAGTGTCCAAAAACACCCGCATACCAAAGCCACGTAGAGCACAACCCAAACGGCAGGAGAACGGACAGGCTGAATGCCACAACTTCCAATAGACGCCGGGGAAGTGAAATTTCATTTTTTTGCAGCGACGCCACCAATAGCGCCAATCCCGCCCACAACGCGATGATCGCTGCGTGTTGTTTCATCAGGATAGCCGTGCCAAAAAAAATCCCCGCACCGAAGAGCGGCCACAGCCTGCGTTTTTTCCGCGCCACCCACAGCAGACACAATCCGCCGGTCACAAAAAATGCGCAGAAATGCGTGGCATGCGCCGCATACCCGAACATCGCCGTGCTTGTCGCCATCACGGCATAGCTCACGGCCGCCACCACGCCCGCAGTTTCATCGAGGATTTTTTTGCCGAGCCAATAGAGCATCAACGCCGTGGCGGTGGTCATCAGCAAAAGTCCGAAATGGATTCCTCCCGGCGTCTCACCAAACAAGCCCATAAAACCAGCGTAGCCCAAATACGTTCCCGGAAACTTCATGTTGTAGGCCAACTCGTAGGGCGGAATGCCATGCAAAATCAACTGGCCGGCGTAAGCGTATTCACCCTCGTCGCGCTCCAGCGGAAAATTCATCAAGCGCAGCCGAGCCACGGCCACCAACGCCAGCAGCGCAATCATGAACCACAACTTCCAGCGAAGTTGGAAAATTCGGGAACTGGAAGATGGCGTCATGTCGGGAAATTTGACGAAATCGAAACGCGACATTCAATCCAAATTGCCGGTTTCAGTTGACCCAACCGTGCGCGTCCGTAAAGATTTTCCGGTGACGCTGGCCGATTTCATTTCCATGCTGCCGTTCGCGCTGCTGCTCGGCACGATGGCCATCGCCCCGGTGCTCGCGCCGCGCTGGTGGCTGAAACATTACGCCAAAATCTCGCTCGGGCTAGGCGCGGTGACGGCGGGCTACTACTTTTTTGGCCTGCGCGACACACACAGCCTCGGCACGGCGGAGCATGAATACTTCAGCTTTATCACGCTGGTCGGCGCGCTATTCGTCGTCTCCGGTGGCATCCACATTCGCGTGCAAGGCGAAGCCACGCCCGCGAGGAACGTGATTTTTCTACTCGTCGGTGCGCTGGCGGCCAACCTGTTCGGCACCACCGGCGCCGCGATACTACTCATCCGTCCGTGGATTCGAATGAATCAACACCGCGTAGCGGCACATCATGTCGTGTTTTTCATTTTCATCGTCGCCAACGTTGGCGGCTGCCTCACGCCCATCGGTGATCCGCCGCTGGTCCTCGGCTATTTGCAGGGCGTGCCGTTCTGGTGGGTGGCGAAAAACTGCTGGCCCCCGTGGCTGGTGGCGAACGGTTTGCTGCTGGGAATTTTTTACGCGTTCGACCGGAAAAATTTCCTGCGCGCGCCGCGCGCCGTGCGCGACCGAGAAACCGCGCGGGAAACATGGCAATTTGACGGACTGCCCAATCTGTTTTTTCTCGCCGTCATTCTTGCGTCCGTCTTCGTGGAAAAGCCCTTTTTCCTGCGCGAAGGATTGATGCTCGCGGCAGCGGTCGGCTCCTATTTCACAACCAAAAAATCCATCCACGCGGCCAACGATTTTAATTTTCATCCAATTCGGGAAGTGGCGGTCTTATTCGCCGGAATTTTTGCCACGATGATTCCCGCGCTGGCGTGGCTGAACCACCACTCCGCCGCGCTGCTCGGTCAAAATCCATCACCGGGGATTTTTTTCTGGGGCACGGGCGCGCTGTCTGCCGGGCTGGACAATGCGCCGACTTATCTTGGGTTTCTTGGCGCGCTTCAGGGAGTCACCGACACAGCGGATATCGCCGCGCTGCTCGCCAGCCACGGCGCACACATTCTGGCCATCAGCCTCGGCGCAGTTTTTTTTGGTGCGGCCACTTACATCGGCAACGGCCCGAATTTCATGGTCAAAGCCATCGCCGAACAAAACGGCGTGCGCATGCCGTCGTTTCTGGAATTCATCCAAAAATTTTCCCTGCCGTTCCTGCTGCCGGTGCTGGCCATCGTCTGGCTGCTCTTTTTCCGGGGTTGAGTTAAAGTTACAATTCTGAAACAATTTTTCCCGCCGGGTCGTCTGTTCCGGGATTGTCAGAGGTTTGGGGAAATTCAAAGTGCGAACGCTTTACAACATCCTGTTCCTGATTTTTTTTGCGCTGGCATCGCCATATTATTTCTGGCGCATGCGGCGGCGCGGAGATTGGCAACGCGGCTTCGGCGAACGCTTCGCCATTTACGACGCCGCGGTAAAACAGGCGCTCACCAACCGCCATATCATCTGGATTCATGCGGTCAGCGTGGGCGAGGTGAACCTCTGCACCCAGCTCATCCACGCCCTCGAACCGCGCGTGCCAAACCTCAAATTCGTCGTCTCCTGCACCACGACCACCGGCATGGCGGAACTCCGCCGCCGGTTACCAACGCGCATCACCAAGATTTATTACCCGGTGGATCGGCGCAAATTTGTCCGCCGCGCGCTGGCCACCATCAACCCCCAGGCCGTCATCCTCGTCGAGGCGGAAATCTGGCCGAACTTCATCTGGCGCGTGCGCGATTTGAAAATTCCGCTCATCCTCGCCAACGCCCGGCTGTCCGACCGCTCGTATCCGCGCTACAAAAAATTCGGCTTCATCTTCCGCCCGCTATTTGCGGCCTTCACCGGCGTTGGCTGCCAGAACGAAATTGACGCCGAACGCCTGCGCGCCGTCGGCTGCCGGCCGGAAGCCGTGCGCGTGGTGGGCAACCTGAAATTCGACGCGGCGAAATTGACCGAAGTGCATTCGCTCGACGTGCGCGGTCTGTTGCGGCAGATCGGCGTTCCGGAAGACGCGTCGATTCTCGTCGCCGGCAGCACGCATGACGGCGAGGAAATCCTGTTGACGGACATGGCCAAACGGCTGCGTGAAAAATTTCCGAAATTGTTTTTGATCCTCGTGCCGCGCCATTTTGAGCGCTGCAAGGAACTCGGCCAAAAATTGAGGGCCAGCGGCGTGAGGTTCACTTTCCGCAGCGAAATTTTTCCGAATACCAAACTCGAACCGGGCGCGCTGGACTGTCTGCTGGTGAACACGACGGGCGAATTGAGATTTTTCTACGAACCGGCCGACATTGTCTTTGTCGGCAAAAGCCTCACGGCACTCGGCGGACAAAATCCGATTGAGCCGGGCGCCCAAGGCAAAGCCATTGTCTTCGGCCCGAACATGCAGAATTTCACCGACATCACCCGTTCGTTTTTGCAAAAGAAAGCCGCCATACAGGTCAAAAGCCCCGAAGAACTCGAACGCGCGCTGGGCGAATTGCTGGCGGATGCGCCGCGCCGCGCCGCGTTGGGTCGCGCCGCACTGGGTGTCGTTTCGGAAAACCTCGGCGCTGTCGAACGCACGGTGGCGATGATTCTGCCGCAACTGGAACGCCGGGGAATTTTGGTGGAAGAAAATAAATGAGTTTTCGGCGTTTCACCGCTTGACGAACCGCCGGCTGCTTTTCATATTCGCTCGCTGCCGGAATTTTTTTGGCGCGCCGCCGTTGTATGACGAAAACCAAGTCTCGCCCCCGCCGCCCAACCGTCGCGGCCAAGCTTCCAGCCATTGCCCCTGCCCCGCTCGTCACACCGGCAAACCGCGAAGTGCTGTTGGCGGAAAAAATCAAGGAACTCGTCCTCCTCGCTAAGGAACAGGGCAACCTGACTTACACCGACATCAGCGAGGCCTTGCCCGAATCGCTTTCCTCGCCGGAAGCGCTGGATGAAATTTTTGCCAAGCTGCGGGAGTTGGAAATCGAGATCGTGGATCAGGCGGAAGTGGACACGACAAAAGATGCAGACGAAGAGGAAACGAGCGGGCGGCATCTAGACGCGCTCGACGATCCGGTGCGGATGTATCTCAAGCAGATGGGACTGGTTCCGCTGCTGACGCGCGAGCAGGAGGTGGAGATTTCCAAGCGCATCGAGGAGGCGGAAAATGATTTGCGCACGGTGGTTTTCAGTTTTGGTTTTGCCGGCAAGGAACACATCGCGCTCGCGGAAAAACTTCTCGCCGACCCGCCGCGCGAACGCTTTGACCGCGTGGTCATTGACAAGAAGGTGGATAGCCGCGAAGCGCACCTGAAGACCATGACCCGACTGCTCACCAAGCTGCGCGAGTTGGACGCGGAAACGGACCGACACTTCAACCTCTGGCGCGACGCGCACCAGCTCAAGCGGCGTAACCGCGAGCATGACGAGTTTGTGAAGCTGGATAAAAAATTGCAGGCGAACTTCCCGAAATTTTGCTTCAAGCAAAAGGTGAACGAAGAAATCGCGCTCGTGGCGGAAAACATCCACGACAAGTTGCAATACACTTTGCGCGCGCTGGCCGAGGCGGAAAATCAGCGCGAATCTTCCGCGCAGAAGCACCTCGTCGAGGCCGAGCGCCAGAAAATCCGCGCGCTCGAGGAATTTGTGCGGATGCCGGCGGAGGATTTTCTGCGGTCGTTCGACTGCCTGCGCGACGCGGCGGCGCGGGCGTTGCAGGCCAAGACGGAAATGGTGGAGGCCAACCTGCGATTGGTGATTTCCATTGCCAAACGCTACACGAATCGCGGGCTGTCGTTTCTGGATTTGATTCAAGAAGGCAACATGGGATTGATGAAAGCGGTGGAAAAATTTGAATATCGGCGCGGCTACAAGTTTTCCACCTACGCGACTTGGTGGATTCGTCAGGCCATCACGCGGTGCATCGCGGATCAGGCGCGCACCATCCGCATTCCGGTGCACATGATTGAGATCATCAACAAGCTGCTGCGCGCGCAGAAAAAATTATTTCAAGAATATGGCCGCGAAGCCACGCCGGAGGAACTGGCGGACGAACTACAACTGCCGGTCTTTCGGGTAAATTCGGTTCTAAAAATGGCGCAGCAGCCAGTGTCGTTGCAGACACCGGTGGGTGACGGCGATGACGCGAGCTTCGGTGATTTCATCGAGGACAAGGCGGCGGAAAATCCTTTGGACATCACGAGTTTCAGCTTGTTGAAAGACCGCATGGGCGATGTGTTGTGCAGCCTGACCGAACGCGAACGGCAGGTGCTGGAACTGCGCTTCGGCATCGGCGACGGCAACGCGCGAACGCTCGAAGAGGTGGGCCAGCAGTTCCGAGTGACGCGCGAGCGCATCCGGCAAATCGAGGCCAAGGCGCTGCGGAAAATGCGCCATCCGACGCGGATGAAACAATTGAACGGCTTTTTGGAGCTGGATGGTTTGAACTTGGATTAAAATTTTCAGCGGTCGCTGGTTGGATGGCGAGCAGTGTGTGTTTGTCGCGATTCACATCCAATTTTAACTACTGTCCACACTTTATCGGACAAGACAATGGGGCTGCTTGTGCTAGGTTTGGCTATCCGACCCAATATAAAAGTATGATCAACCATAATTTTCAATCTGCTCAGCCACCGAGCCGTATCAGCAAGAACGGTTTTACGCTCATCGAACTGCTGGTGGTCATTGCCATCATCGCGATTTTGGCGGCGATGCTGTTGCCCGCACTGGCCAAGGCCAAGGAAAAGGCTCGGCAGGCGAGTTGCGTCTCCAACAACAAACAGATTGGCGTGGCGTTGGCAATGTATGTGGACGACAACAGTGGATTTTTCCCCTACACCGTTCAGGCGGGCGTCGGAAATAACAACAGTGCAAATATTGATTGGTATGAACTGCTTTATTCTTATCTGCCCAACAAGTCGAGTGGCGCGGCGGCGGGAACCTCATCCAGTTCGGGAACCAACGTGAACAAAGTTTTCGCCTGTCCTTCAGCCGTTTTTTTCGCAACCGCCTCAAAAACCGGTGTGCAACCAACACCCTATGACGTGACCTATACCAAAACGAGTGTCATGATGGGCAACGCCAACGGCAACATCGGTAGCACCGTTTATGTTCCCAGAAAAGCCTCCCCGATGCTGTATCCAGTCTCGGATATGGTTTTACTGGTGGAAGCCAAACCCGAATACAAACCCGGCAATGCCCCATTCACCACCTGCTTTAACGGTTTGGGATGGTCGGGGGGTGCGAGCCGAGACGTGGTGGCGGCTGACTTACTATTAACCGATAACGCCAGCCGCACCGGGCTAGACTTCCGCCACAATTCAGGCAAATCAATGGTGCTGTTGCATGCCGATTATAGCGTTGCCGCCATAAGTGACAAAACCGCCGTGAGCACTTGGACAATCAATACGTGGAAAAATCAATAACCAGCGGCACAGCAAGTGCCCTTGGTTTTTGGAAAACTCCACCTGCCAGTAAAAACAGTTGTAGTGAGGCATCAGGCCAGTCAGTTGAGCTTGTGGTAGGTTTCTCTTCAGGTTATCAAAACTGGCTACTGACAGAAGATTTCTAATCTGCATCTGATGAAAACCGCCGTCCGCCAAAACATCTTTCTCGCTCCCGGCATTTTATTGACCGCGTTCGGCCTGTTCGTCAGCCAAAGCGTGTGGGCGGCCTTGCTCACCACCAATATCACCACGGCCGGCTCCGGTTCGTGGCTTTGCCCAGTCAATGTCACCAATGTGCAGGTGGAATGTTGGGGCGGCGGCGGCGCGGGGGGAAGTGCAGGTAAAACAAGTTTCAACGCCTTTGGTGGCGGCGGTGCTGGCGGTAGCTATGCAAAAATGGTGACGGTGGCCGTAACTCCAGGAAATTCCTACAGCTTTGTCGTCGGTGCCGGGGGCATCAGCTCGACCAACAACGGAATTACTGTGGCTGGGACAAACACAAGCTTTACCGGCGACGGCGGGGTCACGATTGTTGCTGCTGGTGGTGCCGGTGGGGTCAGTATCATCAATCCAGCCAGTTCCACCGCCGGAACCAATGGGATGAGCGGAACCAACGGATGTGTCGGCGACGTGGGTTTTATTTTTGCCGGGGGCAATGGCGCAGCTGGTTTGCTGGGCAGCTACGGCGGCGGCGGCGGCGGCGGCGCTGGCAACGCCAACAGCGGCAGTAACGCTACCAACAACTTTGGTGGCCTAGGAGGCATCAGCGGTGGTGGAGCTGGGGGCGGCGGTGCAAACGCAAACGGCAATGGCACCAATGGTTTTGCTCCCAGCGGTGGCGGTGGTGGGGCTAGGGCAAGTAGCTCCAATTCATTAAACATTGGCGGTAGCGGAGCGACGGGGCAGATTTCCATTTCATATCTTGTCTGCGATCCCCCGCTGACGCCGAGCATTATTTCCATTATCGCTTCGAGTTGTGGCCCGGTATCTCTAACCTGGAATGCTACGAGTAATGCTGTCAGTTATAATATTTATCGCAAAGCGAGCGGCGGGAGCTACGGTTCAGCCATCGCCAATACAACGGCGACGAATTATCTCGATTCGGACAATACCAACCTGTTGAACGGCACAACGTATATTTATGCCGTGTCTTCGGTGTTGTGCAGTGAAAGCGTCAAATCCGCAGACAGCGCGGGCGTTAAGCCCACCAACGCACCCGCTGTCACCAGTTCACCGGCCAGCGTAACCAAAAACATCGGCTCTCAAGCGACTTTCACCGTCGCCGCTGTCAATGCGGCTTCGTATCAATGGCAGTTGAACAAAGGCAGCGGATTTGTGAATGTCATCGGTGCGGATGGCACGGGCGGCGGCACGGCAAGCTTAACCACCACGAACGTGACGACGGCGATGAACGGCTTTCAATACCGTTGCGTGGTCAGCGGCAGTTGTTCGCCAGCCACGTCCGCCGCCGCAACGCTGACCGTTGGCAATACCGTGGGCACTTTGTCCGCGCTGCAAACGGCCATCAATAACGCCCAACCAGGCGACACCATAATCTTGTCGAACGGCATCTATGTCACCAGCAGCACGCTTCTGGTCACTTGCGTCGGAACTTCCAACGCTCCGATTTTAATCAAGGCTCAAACCATCGGTGGCGCGACGATTGGCGGCAATTACAGTTTTGACTTCCAATCTCCGGCGGCGTGGGTGACCGCGCAAGGATTTGTTTTCACCAACGCGGGTAGCCAGTTGCAGATTGAATATGGCACGAGTCATTGCCGGCTATCGCGCAACGTCATCCAATGCACCATTACCAACGGCGACCCGACCGGGTTTTGGTATCTCAAGCTAGCCGGGGATGACGCACAGTTCGACTACAACGAGGTTCGCAATAAAAACTCGCTGGGCCAGATGGTTAAAGTCGAAGGCTCTGTCACCAACTCGGCCACCGTGAACAATCCCATCGCCCAACGCGTGTGGATACACCACAACTATTTTCATGATAACGTTTATCAAAACGGCTTGAATGGTGGCGAGACGGTGCGTTGGGGATTGGGAACCTACTCGGCTTCGTCCGGCTACGGCCTGATGGAATATAATCTTTTCGACCGTTGCGACGGCGACTCCGCGGAAATGCTTTCCAACAAGTCCTGCAACAACACCTATCGCTTCAACACCGTTCTCAACAACTACCACAACTATTTCAAAATCCGCGAGAGCACCAACTGCTGGATTTACGGCAATTGTTTTTCCAACACGCTGGGGTTGGTGGTCTGGAGCTATTACCACAAAATCTACGACAATTATTTTGTCAACTGCGGCAACGGCGGCGGCGCGATTCAAATCGGTCCGGGCGACACCAACGTGCTGGACTACGGCAACGCCACGCACGTTGAGCCGAGATACAATGTGATTGCGTTCAACACGCTCATCAACAATGCGTATCAGATTTACCAAAATGGTTCCGACATTTACGGCGCACAGAGCAATACGATCGCGAACAACATCATCGTGGGCAGCGCCAACGCTTTTGATTTATCACAGGCGTCGTCCGGCTTTTTCACGAACGGAGTCTGGACTAACAATATCATTTGGAACACCACGGTCGCCAACACCCACGCCGGTATCATGCCCGCAGGCACTTATACGATTACCAACCCACTTGTGACCTTCGCGGACGCCTACGGCATTCTGCATCTCCAGTCCACCAGCCCCGCCATCGGTGCAGCGGCGGCGGGATTCACGAATGTGCTAGTAGACATGGACGGTCAACCGCGCCCCCTCACCGGCGCAGATATCGGCGCCGATGAATTTTCCAGTGCGCCCGTCACCGCGCATTTTCTGACGACGAACGATGTCGGACCTTTTGCCCGCGTGGCGGGAGCAATCTCGTTCAGCAATCTCGTTCAAACTTATGACGGCGCTGCCAAGAGCGTAGCCATCTCCACCGTTCCGTCAGGTTTGATAGTGAATGTCACTTACAACGGTTCAACCAGCGCGCCGACGAATGTGGGAAATTACACTGTCATCGGAATCATCAGCGATCCAATCTATCAAGGCAGTGCGACGAACACGTTGAACATCGCGTCCGCTGTTCCTCCGCAATTCACGAACTCCGGTTTTAGCCTGACCAATGGATTCTCTTTATCCGGCATCGGTCCGACCGGACAAGTCTACCGCATCTTTAGCACCACCAACCTCAGCCTTCCCTTCTCTAACTGGACAGCAATTGTCACCAGCTCGTTCACGCTCGGAAATTTCAGCTTCACCGACAATCTCGCCAGTAATTTTTTAAACCGGTATTACCGGATAGTTTCACCCTGACCACCGGTCGGCACGTGAATTGGAAATATTAGATAACCGGCGTCGGCCAGACGATGGATGAGAAAGTTAAGCGGTCGCCGTGCGCCGCATAAAATTTTCCTGCGCGGGAATCTTGCCGCCGCCGTTTACTTCTGGCTTAATGCGCGCCGCTCATGAGCGCAGACAAGAAAAAGAAAGAGTCCGGCCAGCCGGAATTACCCGTCGAAGTCAAAGGCGAGCAGCACATCGTGGCCGAAGCGGTTGAAGCCATTGCGCACAAGCCGTTTGATCCTAAAAAACTCGGCGTCGGGCTGCACACGCGCGTGGATCGGGGCTTTTTGGATTACGCCAGCTACGTCATCCGCGACCGCGCGATTCCGAATCTCGCCGACGGCTTGAAGCCGGTGCAACGCCGCATCATGTGGGCGCTGCACGAAAAAGACGACGGACGTTTTATCAAGGTGGCCAACGTCGTCGGCCATACCATGCAATACCATCCGCACGGCGACGCTTCCATCGGCGACGCGCTCGTGGTGCTGGCGAACAAGCGCTATCTCATCGAAGGGCAGGGAAATTTCGGGAATATTTTCACGGGCGATCCGGCGGCAGCCTCCCGTTACATCGAATGCCGTTTGACGGAACTGGCGCGCACGGAAGTATTCAATGATTCCATCACGGATTTCATTCCGAGTTACGACGGCCGCAATAAAGAGCCAGTGACACTGCCGTGCAAATTGCCGCTCACGCTCATGCTCGGCACGGAAGGCATCGCGGTTGGCTTGAGCGCGCGCATCTTGCCGCATAATTTCCCCGAACTGCTCGAAGCGCAGATCGCGATACTTAAGAAGCAGCCGTTCAAGTGTCTGCCCGATTTTCCGACCGGCGGGCTGATGGACGCTCGCGATTATCAGGATGGCAAAGGCTCGGTCAAAGTCCGCGCCAAGATCAAGGTGAAGGACGAATCTACCGTCGTCATCAAGGAAATTCCGCCGACGACCACGACGGAATCGCTCATCGCGTCCATTGAAGACGCGGTGCAGAAGGGCAAGCTCAAGGTCAAATCTATCAATGATTTCACGTCGGAAGATGTGGAGATCGAAATCCGCTGCCACGCGGGTGTGGACGCGGAGAAGTTGATTGATGCGCTGTATGCCTTCACCGATTGCGAAGTCTCCATCGCGAGCCGCATCGTCGTCATCAAAGACAACCGGCCCGTGGAATTGACCGTTTCCGAAATCCTGCGCGAGAACACCGACCAGCTCATCCGCATCCTCAAACGCGAACTGGAGCTGCGCGAGAAAAACCTGTTGGACGAACTCCATTATCGCACGCTGGAACGCATCTTCGTCGAGGAGCGCATTTATAAATTGATTGAGAAGTGCAAGACGAACGAGGCGGTGATGGCGGCGGTGTATGATGGCTTCAAGCCGTTCAAGAAGGAATTGATCCGCGACATCGTGGACGCGGACGTGGAGAAACTCCTGCAGGTTCGCATTCGCCGGATTTCGCTGTTCGACATCAATAAGCATCGCGAGGAGATGGAGAAAACGAAGGCGGAGTTGGAAGAGACGCGCAAGCATCTTAAAGGCCTGACGAAATACGTCATCAGCCATCTCGAAGCGTTGCTGGAAAAATACGGCAAACAATATCCGCGCCTCACAACCAAGTCCGCGCGCCACGAAGAAGTGGATGTGAAAGCGGTCGCGTTCAAGTCGTTCAAGGTTGCTTACGACCGCGAGACGGGTTACGTCGGCTACAAAGTTTCCGGCGAAGAATTTCGGCTGGAGTGCACGAAGTTCGACAAAATTCTGCTCGTGTTCCGCGACGGCACTTACAAAGTCACCGAGTTGCCGGAGAAATTATTCGTCGGGCAGGAATTGTTTTATTGCGGCTTGCCGGACCGCGAGAAAGTTTTTACCTGCGCCTACACCGACCGCGAGGCGAGCTACCTCAAACGCTTCACTTTCGGCGGCACAATTATGAACAAGGCCTATTCGTGCATCCCGGAAAAATCGCGCATCTTGTATTTTGCGCCGGAGACGCCGAAGTTGCTTTATGTCCGTTACAAGCCCGCGCCGCACCAGAAAGTTTCGCAGCAGACGTGTGACCCGTCGCAGGTGGAAGTGAAAAATCCACGCACGCTGGGTCGCCAGATTTCTATCAAGGATATCTCATCCGTCACGGCGGAACCGACGCGTGGTTGGGACGAAAAGGAAGCGACGACGAAGATTGTGTTCACCTGAAACGCGGGAACAAAGGTTTAGCGCGGGGTTTCAGAGTTATTCACATTCGCGGCTTGACCTTTGGCTGGGTGCGGTTTTAACTGTTCGCGATTAGGCACATTCATGCTAGAGCAATTCAAAAGCCTGTTTTCCAATGACATTGGCATAGATTTAGGGACGGCAAATTCCCTGGTCTATGTGCGGGATCGTGGAATCGTCCTGCGCGAACCTTCGGTGGTGGCCATTCAAGCCGGCACAACTAATGTGTTGGCGGTCGGTGATGAAGCAAAACGGATGTTGGGCAGAACGCCCGGCAACATCGTGGCGATTCGCCCGATGAAAGACGGCGTGATCGCCGACTTCGAGATCACCGAGGCGATGCTGCGCCACTTCATCCAGAAAGTTCACCACAGAAAATTAATTGCCCCACGCGTCGTGGTGGCAGTTCCTTCGGGTATCACCGAGGTGGAGAAACGGGCAGTCAAAGATTCCGCCACGCACGCGGGAGCGCGCGAGGTTTATTTGATCGAGCAGCCGATGGCTTCGGCCATTGGTGTCGGTCTGCCGGTGCATGAGCCGGCGGGTAATATGATCGTGGACATCGGCGGCGGGACTTGCGAGATCGCAATCATCTCGCTCGCCGGCATCGTTTTCAGCCGCAGCCTGCGGGTCGGCGGGGACGAACTGGATGCCACAATCATCGCCCACATGAAGCGTGCCTACAACATGATGATAGGTGAACGCACCGCTGAAGAAATCAAGATACGCATCGGCTCCGCATTTCCGCTGGAACAAGAATTGACGATGGATGTCAAAGGCCGCGACCTCGGGTCCGGCCTGCCGAAGACATTGACCATCCGTTCCGAGGAAGTCCGCGAAGCCTTGCAGGAACCGCTTTCGAGCATTCTCGAATCAATCCGCATCACCCTCGAACGCTGCCCCCCGGAACTCGCCTCCGATCTTGTCGATCGCGGGCTCGTGATGGCTGGCGGCGGTTCGTTGATCCGCGGCATTGACCGGCTCGTGGCCGGCGAAACTGGCCTGCCCGTGCATCTCGCTGACGACCCGATGAGCGCCGTCGCTGAAGGCACTGGCCGGGTGTTACAGGAAATCGAATTCCTGAAACGCGTCGCGACCAACGCCAAATACTGATTCTTCCCGGGAGTTCACCGCACAACGGCAAAGGCCGTTTAGCGGATGCTTAAACAAAAAAATTATCTCGCGCTCGGCGCGGTGGTCATCGTGGTGGTGCTCTTGTTGAGCCTGCCCACGCGCACCACCGACCGCATAAAGCTCGCCGTCGGCAGCTGGTTTCTGCCGCTGTTCGGCCTCGCCAGCGCCGGCCAGCAACTGCCCGTTGACCTCGCTGACTCCGCCCTCACCCGCCACGAACTCCTCAAGCAGGTGGACAATCTCCGCCGCGAAAACCAGCAGCTCCGCTCGCAAGCCGTCCAGTCCGCCGCCATCGCGCGAGAGAACGACCAACTCCGCGCGCTGTTCAATTGGCAACGGCAATCGCCGTGGAAACTCAAGCTCGCCAATGTCGTCATGCGCGACCCGGCGAACTGGTGGCGCACGGTGCAGATTGATTTGGGCAGCCGCGACGGTCTCCGCGAAAACCTGCCCGTCATCACCGCCGCCGGCCTAGTTGGCCGCGTCAGTTCCGTCAGCCTCACGCGCTCGCAAATTGTTCTCATCGGCGACCCGAACTGCCGCGTGTCCGCCACGGTGGAAAATGCCGCGCGCGACATGGGCGTCGTTCTCGCCAGCGGCCCTCTTGACACCTCGCTTGTGCAACTGACCTACCTCGCCAGCAGCGCGAATCTCAAACCCGGCCAAAGCGTCGTGACCAGCGGACTCGGCGGCGTCTTTCCCAAAGGCATTCCCATCGGGCAAATCGTTTATGCCAATTCGGTGGAATACGGGCTTTATACCGAGGCTCAGGTGAAATTAAACGCCAACCTCGGCTCGCTCGAACAAGTCTGGGTGCTGTTCAAATGAATCCGTTTCAAACCATCCTGATTTTGTCGGCGGCGTTTCTCGCCGTGTTCGGCGAAACGGTTTTGTCCGCGCCGCGCGTGTGGCTCGGTGCGCAGATTGATTTGCTGCCGGCCATCATGGTGTTCGCCGCGCTGAATGCCGGTCTGCCGACGATTGCCGCGCTCGCCATTTTCGGCGGCCTCTGGCTCGATACTTTTTCCGCCAATCCGCTCGGCATCTCGATTTTGCCGCTGATGCTCGTCGGCTTTCCGATTTATCTGCGCCGTGATCTGATTCTGCGCGACCTACCGTTCGCGCAATTCGTCCTCGGCGCGGCCGCCAGTGCGCTGGTGCCGGCGCTCACGCTGCTGATGCTGTTGAGCGGCAGCACGCAACCGCTGCTGGGTTGGGGCACGCTCTGGCAATGGCTCGTGATGACCGCCGGCGGCGCGGTGGCCACGCCGTTTATTTTTGCGCTGATGGATGCGTGCAACGGCGCGCTCGGCTACAAATTGCGAACCGAAGTGAGTTTTCGCGCCGACCGCGAGATCCGGCACGGCAGGGTTTTGAAATAAAATTCGCCACAGAGACACAGAGCGCACAGAGGAAAAATTCTTCTCTGTGTCCTCTGTGCCTCGGTGGCAAAAAATAAAATGCTGGTTTTTGACGAACTGAAAAAGAACGAACCGCAGCTTCGCCTCGTGGCGGTGGGGCTGGCGGTCGGGCTTTGCATTTTGCTCGCCGGCCTCTGGTGGGTGCAGATCGTTTCGTCGCGCGAATACCAGGAACATCTCACGACGCAGGCGTATCGCACCATCCGGCTGCCGGCGGTGCGCGGAAAAATTTTGGATCGCGAAGGCCGCTTGCTCGCCGAGAACCGACCGCGCTACAACTTGAGCCTTTACCTCGACGATTTGCATCAGCAATTCGACGCCTCCTACGGCCAACTTCTGAAATCCGCCCGCGACGCGCAGAAAAAAAACATCGCCGCCGCCGAGAAAAGACTCGACCGCTCGCTGACCAAAGCCGAACGAAAACAATTCGCGTTCAAGCCGGAATACCTGTCGCAGTTGCGCGAACTGGCGCGCGAACGCGTAGCCAACGCGGTCGTGGCGCAAGTCAGCCAAAAGATCGGCGAACCGCTGTCGCTCGACGCCGCGCAGCTCAAACGCCATTACGCCACGCGGCTGGCACTGCCGTTTCCGGTGCTGAAAAATCTCGACGCGACGCAGCTCGCGCGCTTTCAGGAAAACGTCACCAACGGCCTCGGCGCGGATTTGGATTTGCAATCCGTGCGGCATTATCCGCTCGGGTCCACGGCGGCGCATCTGCTCGGCTACCTGACGCGCGACGACAGTTCTTATGAAGGCGAAGAGTCGTTTTTTTCGTATCGCCTGCCGGATTATCGCGGCGTCGTCGGCGTGGAGGCGGGCTTCGATCCGCAGTTGCGCGGGCGCGCCGGCGCGGAGTCCGTGCTGGTCAACAACCTCGGCTACCGGCAGTCGGAAAACATGTGGAGCCAGCCGGCACCCGGACAAAATCTCGTGCTGACGATTGACCTTGATTTGCAGCAGGCGGCGGAAGCGTCGCTGTTGAACCACCAGCACGCAGACGCGCGCGCGGCGGTGGTGGTAATGGACGTGCGCAACGGCGACGTGCTGGCGCTGGCGTCGTCGCCGACGGTCAACCCGAACGATTTCATCGAGGGTTTCACGCCGCAAAACGCGGCGCGGCTGGCGGATCCGAAATTGCGCCCGCAGATTAACCGCGCGACGCAGGAAAATTACGCGCCGGGTTCCATCTTCAAGGTCATCGTCGGCCTCGCGGCGCTCGAAGCGGGCTTGAATCCGGAAAAATTTTACGAAGTGCAGGCTGACCCGACGCGGCCGGGTCGCGGTTGTGTTTATGTGGGCAAGCGCAAAATTGACGACACCGCGCCGCCCGGCGAATACAACTTCAAGCTCGCGCTCGAGCGTTCCAGCAATTCGTATTTCATCCAAGTTGGCTTGGAAGCCGGCGTGGAACGCATCGCCACGCTGGTGGAAAAATTCCAGCTCGGCGAAAAATGCAGTTTGCCGACACGACAGGAAACCGCCGGCAACATGCCGTCACTCGACCGCATCCACGAAGGCTGGAGCGATGGTGACACGGCGAACGTCTGCATCGGTCAGGGTGAAGTTTCCGTCACGCCGTTACAGATGGCCGTCGTTTATTCCGCGATTGCGAACGGCGGCACGGTTTACTGGCCGCGCTTGGTTTCGCGGATTGAACCGCAGGATCCGTCGTCGCACGAGACGGTGACAAATTTTCCCGCCGGGCTGGCGCGCGACCACATCGGCGTGAGCGGACGCAGCCTGCGGATTTTGCACAACGCGATGGTGGCCGAGACCGAGGACACCGAGGGCACGGGACAGGCGGCGCGCGTGCCGGGGCTGCGGATTTGCGGCAAAACCGGCACGGCACAGGTGACCGACGAACGCAACCGTGTGGTGGATCACACGACGTGGTTCGCGTCGTTCGCGCCGTATGAAAAACCGCGCTACGCCGTGGTGGTGATGGTGGAGAGCGGCACCTCCGGCGGCGGCACCTGCGCGCCAATCGCGCACGATGTTTACGAAACGATTTTGGAAAAAGAAAAAACTGCAGCCGGAAAATTTCTGGCGGCGCGATGAATTAAAATGTTTCACCAAGTTCCCAGAGAGAAGTTCGACAAGCTCCAGTTCGTGGCGCTGGCGGGACTGATGTTTCTGGGCACGGCGTTCGTTTACAGCGCCACGATGGCGAACGACACGGCGGGTCTGCTGTCGTGGTATCAACAGGCTTGGGTGCGGCAGATTTTCTGGTATGCGCTGGGTATCGGGGTGGCGGTGGCGTTGTGCGTGGTGGATTATCACACGCTGGCGCGGTGGTCGTTCGTCGGCTATTGGGCGATGATCCTCTGCCTCGTCGCGGTGCTGATTCCGCACATTGGCTCGATGCGTTTCGGCGCGCGGCGATGGATTGATCTGGGCTTTTTCCAATTTCAGCCGAGCGAATTTGCGAAGCTGGCGTTCATTCTCGCCGGCGCAAATTTTCTGAGCCGGCCGGTGGATGAATTGAAACGCTCGGAAGTTTTCTGGCAAGGCATGGGTTTGATGATGCTGCCGTTCCTGCTGATTTTGAAGGAGCCGGATTTGGGTTCGGCGCTGGTGTTGTTGCCGACGGGTTTGGTGATGATGCTGGTGGCGGGCGTGCCGCGCAGTTATCTGCTGAAGCTGGGCGGCATCGTCGGGCTACTGGCGGTGCTGTTTGTCGCGGACATTTTATTCGCGCCCGCCAAATGGCAGATTCCGATGGAACAATACCAACGCAATCGCCTGCTGATTTATTTCGGTCGTAATTACACAGATTTAGCTTCGCCGGGCGCCACGCCGGCGGAGTTACAACGCCTGCGCCAACGGCAGTTGGATGACGCATATAATGTGCGGCAGGCGTTGATTTCCGTGGGCTCCGGTGGGCTCGTCGGAAAAGGTTGGCGGCAGGGAACCCAGAATGCTCTGGGCTATCTACCGCGCGCGGTGGCACACAACGACTTCATTTTCTCGGTGATCGCCGAGGAGGAGGGATTCGTTGGCAGCGTGATCGTCATCACGCTTTATGCGGTGGTTCTCTTCACCGGATTGAGAATCGCCGGCTCGGCGCGCGACCGCCTGGGCAAGCTCGTGGCGGTGGGCGTAGTAACGCTCATTTTCAGCCACGTTTTCATCAACATCGGAATGAACATTCGCATCATGCCTGTGACGGGTGTGCCACTGCCGCTGCTATCGTATGGCGGATCCTCAGTGCTGTGCTCGTTGATCGCCGTGGGCTTGATGCAAAACATCCACATCCATCGAAGAGGATACTAACTATGAGTAGCAATAACTTCTCCCGGCGCCGCCGCGGCATGCGTTTCAAGCCCAAAGGCGGGCTGAATCCCGCGCACCAAAAAACCGACCGCGAGGCCGTCGAGGCCCGCGCCGACGTCGTCACCGAACAGGGCGGTCAGGAACGCCTGTTTGAAAAGCGCCACCAAACCGAAATCGAGCGCGCCGAAAACATCGCCGCCGGTTTGCCGCCGGAGGGCGCGCCCGCCGCGCCCGCGGAGCACGCGCATCCGCACGAGCACAAGCACGAACCCGCGCCGGCGACCGAAGCCGCCGGGGAAAAGTTCGAGCCGGTGAAAATCCAGGAGCCGCCGAAGGGATTGATTGAAACGATCAAGGACGCCGCGTCCAACATCGTCAAAAAAGTCCAGAAGCTCATCCGCCCGGAAAAGAAAATCCACAAGGAAGTCATCATCAACGCCGAGACGCTCGAAACGCGCGTCGCGGTTTTGGAGGACGGCAAGTTGGAGGAATTCAACATCGAGCGCACGACCGAGGAACGCCTCGTCGGCAGCATCTTCAAGGGCAAGGTGCGCAACCTCGAAGACGGACTGAAAGCCGCGTTCGTGGACATTGGCTTCGAGAAAAACGCGTTCCTGCATTACTGGGACATCGTGCCGAACCAGTTTGATTCCGGCGTCGAAATCGTTGAGCGCGAAAATCAGGGGCGCCGGCCGCAGCGCCCGAAAATTACGCAGCGGGACATTCCGCGTTTGTATTCGCCCGGCAGCGACATCATCGTGCAGGTCACGAAAGGCCCCATTGGCACGAAAGGCCCGCGCGTCACTACGAATCTCGTGTTGCCCGGCCGTTTCCTCGTGCTGTTGCCGAATTCGGATCAGAGCGGCATTTCCCGCAAGATTGAAAATCAGGAGGAGCGCAAGCGCCTAAAGAAAATCCTGCGCGAGCTGAACATTCCCGAAGGCATGGGCGTCATCATGCGCACCGCCGGCGAAGGCCAGCAGTTGCGTTACTTCGTGCGCGACCTTGCGCTGCTAGTTGAGGAATGGAACGCCATTTCCGAAAAAATCAAGAAGCAGCCGATGGCGACCTGCGTGTTTCAGGAGCCGGACTTGATCGAACGCACCGTGCGCGACTTCCTCACCGAGGATGTCGAGCGCATTGTCGTGGACAATCCCAAGGCGTGTGAGCGGATGCGCACGATGATTTCAAAAATCTCGCAGCGTTCCGCCAAAAAAATCATGCCTTACATCGAAGCGCAACCGATCTTCGACCGGTTCCAAGTGAGCAAGCAGTTGGAAAACGCCTTCTCCCGTCAGGTGAATCTCAAGAGCGGCGGCGCCATCGTCATTGACGAAACCGAGGCGCTCGTGGCGATTGACGTGAACACCGGCCGGCACAAGGGCGGCAAGGATCAGGAAGCTTCAATCCTGCGAGTGAACCTCGAAGCCGCCGAGGAAATCTGCCGCCAGCTCCGCCTGCGCAACATGGGCGGTCTCATCGTGCTCGACTTCATTGACATGAAATCCGGGCGCGACCGCCAGCAGGTCCACAACCGCATGCGCGACGGTTTGCGCCGCGACAAGGCCAAGACGCACATCCTGCCGATTTCGCAGCTCGGCCTGATGGAGATGACGCGCCAGCGCCACAGCGAATCCGTGCGTTCGGCGGTTTATGACGACTGTCCGTATTGCAAGGGCCGCGGCAAGGTGAAATCCACCATCACCATGAGCGTGGAAATCCAGCGCAAGCTCCAGGAAATCCTGAAGAAGCGCACGCGCGACGAAAACGACTTCCAACTCCGCATCGTCGTGCATCCGACTGTGCTGGAACGGCTCCGCACCGAAGACGAAAAGCATCTCATCGAGATGGAAAAACGCTACTTCGGCAAGCTGTCGTTCCGCGCGGACACCGGCATGCACGCCGAACAGTTCAAGATCGTGAACGTGGAGAGCGGCGAAGAACTCGCCAGCGTCGGCGCGTGAACTAAATCTGCCAATGTCAAACGCCCCGCGAGCAATTGCGGGGCGTTTTTTATTTTGGTGAATAGAATTTAACGACTATCTCTATATTAGGCGACATATTTTTCAGGATGATTCATCTGAACATATCTCAAAACCTCTTCAAGACCGGGTGAAAGCCCACTAAAACTAATGGTAATCGGCGGAAATCCAAGAGACGGATTGGCCTGTGCCAGCAGGCGCTTGTGGGTCGAAAGACGAGATAGGTAGATGCTCGGCTCTCGGACTTCGATACACAAGAAACGCTGTGACCTAACCGAGCCAATCGTCAGAGACACGATATCGTCCCAAGCAATAACGCCGAACGCTCGGAGATCATGAATGCCTACATCATCGAGAACTACGCACTCACGAGTGCGAAAGAGTTGCGCGAGTATGGCGATGAAGCATAGACCAAAAAACACTAGGCCAAGCCAACCCACAATCTGTGCGATTTGGTTCGGAACAGTGGTGCAAAACCATGATACACCAAGCATAAGAATTCCGATGCAGACCAATCCGAATGTCTTTGGGATTGAAGTGTAGCAGCGCATAGTTACCTAACATCTAAGTCGGCCAAATCTGTTTCCAGCCTGTCTCGGTTTTCATTCCCCGAACGCTATTTCCGCCCCGCGCGCGTGTCGAGCCGAATTTGAGCCGCGCCCCTTTTAGATTGCCTCGAACGGCGGGCGGTTTAACTTGTCTCTCATTCGCATGAAATCATTTTTTGTTTTCGCACTGGTGGCGCTGGGTTTTCTCCGCGCGTCGGCGCAGGTGAGCGTGGACTTGGCGCTGGCGCAGGAACAGTTTTTGCCGAGCGAGTCCATCCCGCTGGCGGTGAAGATCACGAACCGTTCCGGCCAGCAGTTGCATCTCGGCGCGGACGCGAACTGGCTGACGTTCAGCATGGAGGCGGACGACGGTTTTGTGGTGCTGAAAAATGCGGAAGTGCCGGTGACGGGCGCGTTTGATTTGGAGTCGGCGCAGATGGCGACGAAGCGCGTGGATTTGCAGCCGTATTTCGCGATGAGCAAGCCGGGACGCTACCGCGTGACGGCGACGCTGCGCATCAAGGACTGGAGCGCGCAGGTGCCGAGCGCGCCAAAACATTTTGATGTGATCAACGGCGCGATGCTGTGGCAGCAGGATTTTGGAGTAGCGGACGGGACGAACCGCGCGCCCGAAGTGCGCAAATACACGCTGGAGCAGGCGAATTATCTGAAGGAGCAATTGCGGCTCTATGTGCAGGTGAGCGACGCAGCACAGGCGCGGATTTACCGGGTCACGGCATTGGGGCCGATGGTATCATTCAGTCATCCCGAGGCGCAGGTGGACCGGTCGAGCCGGTTGAAGGTGCTGTGGCAGACGGGCGCGCAGATGTTCAGCTACGCGGTGGTGAATCCCGACGGCACGGTGGCAGCGATGGAGTATTATGACAATTTTTTCTCGCGGCCGCGGCTAACGATTGATGAGAACGGGGAAATTTCCGTAACGGGCGGCACGCGGCGGCTCAAGCCGGCGGAAATGCCGCAGGTGAAATCGCCAAATGAACTGCCACCGATTACGAGACCAGCGGCTCTACCTTATACCGGTAAATAGGCTAATTTCGCCTTGCCATTCTTCGCGTTTCTTCTATGCTCCATCCTGCCTGAACGCCGCGTGTGCGGATTGTTCAATTGAGGCTGAGAAAAACAGTTAAACCAAGAACCTAACCTTTAACCTCCGTTGCCCCGGCAGCGTTCGTTAGTTTAGGCAATGGAGTCTTCAGTTCCTTCTGGAATTCAAGTCTCCCGCAGCAGTTCGCAAAGTTATGTTAACCATGGAAGCAGCCCTGAAGCAGGGCACCAAACTCGTCACGCAAGGCGAGATCGTCAAAGGCACCGTCATCGAAGTCCGTAACAAGGAAGTCCTCGTGGACATCGGCTATAAGAGCGAAGGCGTAATCCCGCTCAATGAATTTCTGGAACCCGCCGCCGTTGTGGTCGGTCAGGAAATCGACGTGCTCGTCGAGAAACTCGAAAACAAGGAAGGCACCGTTGTCCTCTCGCACCAAAAGGCGGAGTTCAAAAAGAACTGGGACAACATCCTCACGATTTGTAACGAAGGCGGCCGCATCGTCGGCAAAGTCACGGCGGTCGTCAAGGGCGGCCTCATCGTCAATGTCGGTGTCGAGGCGTTTTTGCCGTCGTCACAGCTCGACGTGATCACGCCGAAAAATTTGCAGGCCTTCGTCGGCAACAGCTACGAATTCAAGGTCGTCAAAATCAACCAGGAACGCCAGAACATCGTTCTCTCCCGCCGCGAACTCATCGAGGCCGAGCGCAACGAGAAGCGCGGCAAGTTGCTGGCCGACATGACGCCCGGCGACATCCGCAAGGGCACGGTCAAGAACCTCACCGACTTCGGCGCGTTCATCGACTTGAACGGCATTGACGGTTTGCTCCACATCACCGACATGAGCTGGGGTCGCCTCGGCCATCCTTCCGAAATCCTCAAGGTCGGTCAGGAAATCGACGTGGTTGTGCTCGACGTGAACAAGGAGAAGGAACGCGTCAGCCTCGGCCTCAAGCAGAAGATGGCCAATCCGTGGGATCAGATCGAAACCAAGTTCCCCGTCGGCACCAAGGTCAAGGGCAAGGTCGTCAGCCTCGTGCCCTACGGCGCATTTGTGCAACTCGAGCCCGG
This sequence comes from uncultured Verrucomicrobia subdivision 3 bacterium, assembly GCA_903918885.1. Taxonomy (GTDB): domain Bacteria; phylum Verrucomicrobiota; class Verrucomicrobiia; order Limisphaerales; family UBA11358; genus UBA11358. The sequence goes on along the minus strand of CAIXFY010000027.1, from coordinate 26,422 downwards.
CGTCGAAGGCCTCATCCACGTCACCGAACTTTCCTGGACCAAGCGCGTCGCCAAACCCAGCGACGTCCTCAAGCAGGATCAGGAAATCGAAGCCGTCGTCCTCGGCATCAACCGCGAGGAACAGAAAATCTCCCTCGGCGTCCGCCAGTTGGAATCCAACCCGTGGGACATCGCCGATCAGAAATACGCCGTTGGCCAGAAGGTCAAGGGCAAGGTTCGCAACCTCACCAGCTACGGCGCATTTGTCGAACTGGAAGAAGGCATTGACGGCATGGTGCACGTCTCCGACATGTCCTGGACCCGTAAGATCAATCATCCGTCCGAAATGCTCAAGAAGGGCGACGAGATCGAAGCCAACGTGCTCGAAGTGGACAAGGGTGCCCAGCGCATCGCCCTCGGCATGAAGCAGCTTGAAACCGATCCGTGGTCCAACATCGAGACGCTCTACAAAGTCGGCGACCTCGTGCAGGGCAAAGTCACCAAGCTCGCCAGCTTCGGCGCGTTTGTCGGCCTGCAGCACGAAATCGATGGCCTCGTCCACATCTCGCAGATCAGCGAGGAACGCGTGGAGAAAATCAAAAACGTCCTCAAGGTCGGCCAGGACGTCAGCGCCCGCGTCGTGAAAATCGACCGCAACGAACGCCGCATCGGTCTGTCCATCAAGGCCGCCGCCTACACCGACGAGCAGCTCAAGGAAGAGCAGAAGATGCTCGACGCGCTCAAGCCCGGCGAAGACCTCGTCGCCCTGTCGCACGCCTTCGACGCGCTCGACGACGTCAAGACGACCAACTGATTCCGGCTGGAAAATTCAAACCGGCGGACTGGCAACAGTCCGCCGATTTTTGCTTTTATCGTAGGAGACGACGTGAGGAGTCTCTAACCAAATTCCGAATTGAAAGGAGACTCGTCACCTCGTCTCCTACAAATCATTTCAGCTCAAACAACGCCTTGTGCCGGTAATGGAGAATCTTGAACTCCGGTTCGTCGCGCAGCGTTTCCACCAAATCAAACTTGTCCTCGAACGGCGGGAAAAACGCGTCGCCTTCCACCTCGCGTTTCACGACGGTCAAATAAAGGTCGGAACAGAACGGCAACGCCTTTTTGTAAATCTGCGCCCCACCGGCGATGAAAAATTCCAGCGGCGAACTCGCCGGGTCGAGCTTCAGCACGTTTTTGATGATGCGCAAATCCACCGTCGCCGTGCCACCGACTTTCGGCAATTCAAACTGCGTGGGCTTGTCGGGAAAATGCGTCTTGCCGCGTCCGACCCAGGCCTGGCCGAATACTTCCGGGAAATTCTTTTGCAGTTTTCCCGGATGCCGACTCAAGACGATGTTGATGCGGTTGGGCAACGGCTTACCGCCGAGACTCTCGAACGTCTTGCGCCCCATGATGACGACGTGGCCGGAAGTCATGCGCTTGAACCACTTGAAATCCTCCGGCAGATGCCACGGGATTTTATTGCCCGCGCCAATCACGCGGTTCAATGACATCGCTGCGATGGCCTTGAAGTGTTTCATACCAAACATTGCCACAGAGACACAGAGCGCACAGAGAAAAAAACATTTCCACCTCTGTGTCCTCTGTGGCTCTGTGGCTGCATAAAAATCTTAAACTGCAATCGGCGCTTTGATGCCCGGATGCGGGTCGTAGCCTTCCAGCGCGAAATCCTCAAACTTGAAATCGTGGATGTTTTTCACCGTCGGATTGATCTTCATCTGCGGCAGCGGACGCGGCTCGCGCGAGAGCTGGAGCTTCGCCTGTTCCAGATGATTCGCGTAGAGATGCAGGTCACCAAAGGTGTGGACGAAATCGCCCGGCTTCAGGTCGCACACCTGCGCCACCATGCGCGTGAGCAGCGCGTAGCTGGCGATGTTGAACGGCACGCCAAGAAACAAATCCGCGCTGCGCTGATAAAGCTGACAGCTCAACTCGCCATCCTGCACGAAGAATTGAAACATCGTGTGGCACGGCGGCAACGCCATCGTCTCAATCTCGCCGGGATTCCACGCGCTCACGATGAGCCGGCGCGAATCGGGATTCTTTTTGATCTGCGCGATGACGCCGTCAATCTGGTTGATACTGCGGCCGTCGGTGGTTTGCCAGTCGCACCATTGCGCGCCATAGACGCGGCCGAGATCGCCGGTTTCCTTGTTCGCCCATTCGTCCCAGATGGACACGCCGCGTTCTTGGAGCCAGCGGACGTTGGTTTCACCGCGCAGGAACCAAAGCAGTTCGTAGATGATGGACTTGAGGTGGAGCTTCTTGGTGGTGAGGACGGGGAAAGTCTGGCGCAGATCAAACCGCGCCTGCGCGCCGAACACGGAATAGGTGCCGGTGCCGGTGCGGTCGGCCTTGAACCCGCCGTGGTCGAGGACGTGCCGGAGCAGATCAAGGTATGCAATCATCGCGGGAAATATTTAACCATGAAAGAAACGAAAGCGCGAAAAGAAATCTGCCTAGCGAAAACTTTTATTGTTTTCGTTTATAGGTAAACGGTTCGTTGTTCGTAATTTCTCCTGACTCAAATATATTTGTCCCATCTTCTTCAATTGTGAAATTGAAACAACTCTCATATTGAACATAAGGTTTGGTGGAGGTTTTTTGAACTGTGCAGGATTTAATATAGTCACCCCAGCATTCTCTGAATTCATTTGTCTTGTCACTGAAGTTGACCGTGTGTTCCTTCCCGTTTTTTACAAAAACCCAAGAACCAGTGTAAGTGACGCTGGCTAACGTATGCACATAAAGAGATTTTCCGGGAGCTGTATAAACAATTGGTATGCCTATATAAAAAGCGCCATTTGTTTTGCCATATATCAAAGGCGTTGGAAACATCGCTGGCGGCTGGCTCTCAAACATCCCTACGGGAGGGACACTCCATCTTGCGCGCCATCCATTATCCCCGTTCCAATCATCGCCCATTCCATCGTCTTCTTTCGGAGCTTGGAGAACTTGAAATTCTTTTAGCAATGGAGCCAATTTTATTTTCGAAACGTTGGTTGGAAAAAACGGCCACATCTCTCGCAAAAAGGCTGCTTGCGTTTCTGCTGACGATAGGCGTCGGCCACGATTCCATCCGCTGTCTTCCAGTCCTTCTAAATAGAAAAGCGACATGGCAGCATTTGTGTCTCTAGCTTTCAAAGCGCTTTCAAATTTGGTCCGCAATTGCTCGGCGGTTGTCGGCAGGTCTTTGGCAAGAATGTTGGTCGCAGCGAAAAAAGTGATTACTAAACTCAAGCCAATGGTTGATAAGAGGCGTTTCATATCCGAGACTCTATTCTTCCCCGTCCAGGCCTGTCCAGCGCCTTTGCGCCTTTGCGTTGAATTCCCCCGGCGTTGCTGACAAACTGCCCGCCATGCGAATCCTCGCCCTCGATCACGGAACCAAACGCATCGGCGTCGCCGTCAGCGACGAGACCAAGACCATCGCGCTGCCGCTGGAATATATTCCCGCCGAGCCATTCGCGGATTTTCTGGAGCGCCTCAAGAAATTGCTGCTTGAAAAGGAAATTGACCTCGTCCTTATTGGTCAGCCGCGTAACATGGACGGCAGCTACGGCCCCGCCGCGCAAAAGGTCGAAACTTTTGTGGGCGTGCTCAAGACGGCCATCACCGTGCCCATCAAATTATGGGACGAACGCCTGACGTCCACGATGGCGAACCGCACGATGATTCAAGCCAATGTCCGCCGCGATAAGCGGAAGGAAAAAGTGGACGCCATGGCGGCGGCGATTCTGTTGCAAAGCTATCTGGACATGGGGCAATGAAACTTTTATGCAGCCACCGAGACACAGAGCGCACAGAGAAAAACTTTTGATTCCGACTCTGTGGCCTCTGTGCCTCTGTGGCCAATGACTTTGAACTCCCTAAAATTCAAACTCGTCATCGCCTACGACGGCTCGGCTTACCAAGGCTGGCAGGTGCAGAAAATCGGCACCGGCGTGCAGGAAAAAGTCGAGGCGGTGCTCGCTCGATATTTTCCCAGCAAGCCGCGCCTGCACAGCAGCAGCCGCACGGACACCGGCGTCCACGCGCTCGGAATGGTGGCGCATTTTGAGATTCCCAAAGCCGAGGACAAAATTCCACTCGCCCGTCTCGCCATCGCGCTGAACGCCTTTCTGTCGGACGACATCCGCGTGCTGCACGCCACGCGCGCGCGAAAAGATTTTCACGCGCGCTTCCACGCCACCGGCAAGCAGTATCGCTATTTTATCTGGAATCATCCCGCGATGAATCCCCTGCTCCTCGGCCGCGCGTGGCACGTGCCGCGCAAGCTGGATTGCGCCGCGATGCGGAAGGCGGCGGAACATTTCGTCGGCAGGCGCGATTTCAAGTCCTTCGCCGCCACGCAAAATTACGAGATGGAAAGCACCGTGCGCACGGTGACGCGCTGCGACGTCAGGCGGGCCGGCGGGAATTTCACGGTGATCATCGAGGGCGACGGATTTCTCTACAAAATGTGCCGCGGCATTGTGGGAACCATCGTGCAGGCGGGCTTTGGAAAATTCTCACCGGACGACGTGAAGGCGATGTTCGCCAAGACGAACCGCACGGCGGCCGGCATGAGCGCGCCGGCGCATGGGTTGGTGCTGTGGAAGGTTTTTTATAAAAAGCCACAGAGGCACAGAGCGCACAGAGGGGAATCCAAAAATAAAATCTCTGTGTCCTCTGTGCCTCTGTTGCAAAGCAAATGAACATCGTCCTGCTCGAACCCGAAATTCCGCCTAACACGGGCAACGTGGCGCGGCTCTGCGCCGCCACGCGCACGAAGCTGCATCTCATCGAGCCGTTCGGCTTCAAGCTGGACGACGCGCAGCTCAAGCGCGCGGGCATGGATTATTGGCAGCAGGTGATCTGGCATCGTTGGAAGAACTGGAACGCGTTTCTGGAAAAAGTTCCACCGACTTCCAGGCTCTGGTTCGTGGAATGCGGCGGCCCGAAACTCTACAGCGAGGCGAAGTTTTCGCCGGACGATTACATTGTTTTCGGGCGCGAGACGGCGGGTTTGCCGAAACAATTATTGGAGCAACACCGCGAAAACTGGCTGCGCATCCCGATGTTCAACGCAGAATCGCGTTCGCTTAATTTGTCGAACTGCGCGGCGTTGGTCTTGTTCGAGGCGCTTCGGCAGCAAGGTTTCGCCGGCGAGGTTTTTTAGTTCACCCCGAAAATCCGCAGCAAGACATCCAGCGTGCCGTAGGTCACAAAACCCAATGCCGCGCGCACGGGCGGCACTTGCAGCAGCACAATGATGATGACAAAGCCGAAGCGCGCGAAGTTGGCGTAGGTCTCGTGGCTCATGCCGGTCGCGACGCGCAAGATGTGCGAACCGTCGAGCGGCGGCACCGGAATCAAATTGAAGAAGCACAGGATCAAACTCAAGCCGGCCGCTTGCACGCACAGTTCTGCCATCGGTATTGAGTGGAAAACCAATCCAACCTTCGCCAACGCCACGAGGCCGACGGCGAGAATGAGATTCATCGCGGGCCCGGCCATGGTCACGAGAATGTCGTCGCGTTTGGGCTGGTTGAGATTGTAGGGATTCACCGGCACGGGTTTCGCCCAACCGATTAGAAAGCGCCCCATGCCCGGCATAAAAATCATCAGCAACGGCAGGAACACCGTGCCAATCGGGTCAATATGCACGACCGGATTCAGCGAGACGCGGCCTTGCAGTCGCGCGGTGTCGTCGCCGCATTTCCACGCCGTCCACGCGTGGCCGTATTCGTGGAACGTCAGCAGCGCCACCAGCATCAGATACTGGATCAGGCCGTCGGCGATTTGATTGGAATCCATCCGCAGAGGTTAATTTGTCCGCGTCCGCGAGTCGAGGCTGCGAATTTTCTTTGCCGGGCGGCATTTTTTTTTAACACTGTCGGCAACCAAATTTAATCTATGTCATCACTCGCAGGAAAAACCGGTATCGTCTTCGGCGTCGCCAACAAACGCTCCATCGCCTGGGCCATCGCGCAGGCGTGGGCCAAGGAAGGCGCGAAACTCGCCTTCACCTACCAGGGCGATCGCGTGAAGGAAAACGTCGAGGAACTCGCCGGCACGTTCGGCGCGGACACACTCATCCTGCCCTGCGACGTGACCAAGGACGAGGACATCGCCACCGTCTTCAAGGCCGTCGGCGAAAAATTCGGCAAGTTGGATTTGCTGCTGCACTCCGTCGCCTTCGCGCCGAAAGCCGCGCTCGAAGGTCGCTTCGTCGACACGACCCGCGATGCCTATCTGGTTGCGCACAACGTCAGCGCGTATTCGCTCGTCGCGCTCGCCCGCGCCGCCGAACCGCTGATGACCAACGGCGGCAGCATCATCGGCATGAGCTATTTCGGCGCGGAAAAAGTCGTGCCGCACTACAACGTCATGGGCGTGGCCAAGGCCTCGCTCGAAGCCAGCACGCGCTACCTCGCCTACGATTTGGGTCCGAAGAAAATCCGCGTCAACTGCATCAGCGCCGGCCCGGTCAACACGCTCGCCGCGCGCGGCATCGCCGGTTTCAGCGCCATGCTGAAGACCTATGAAGAACGCTCGCCGCTCAAGCGCAATCTGGTTCCCGAAGAACTCGGCGCGACCGGCGTTTTCCTCGCCAGCGACGGCGCGGCATGCATCACCGGCCAGGTGATCTATGTGGACGGCGGCTACTGCATCATGGGAATGTGAAGAAAAAGGCAGAAGGAAGAAGGATGAATGCAGAAAGTCGCCATCGAACGGTTGTTTTCACTTCTGCATTCTAAATTCTTCCTTCTCCATTGCCTTCAGTCCGGCCGCTTCATCTCAAAACGGTCGTTCGTCCGGCAATACCAGTGCGGCGACGACATGCGGCCGATGAGGGAAAGTTTTTCAGAGCGAATCCGCTTTTTCTCCGCGTCAAACAATTCATCCCGCAGATGAATCCGTTTGATCAAGCCGATGACCATGCGGTTGCCGCCGATTTGCAGCGTGCCCCACTCGACGCATTCCAAACTCGCCGGCGCTTCGGCGATGCGCGGCGGTTTCACGACTGACGACGGCGCGGCGGTGAGTTTCGCAAAGGCCAATTCGCTTTCGCCGTAAGACAGCGACGCGGCGCACAGGTTCATTTTCTCCGCGATGGCTTCGTCCACGAGGTTCACGACAAACTCGTGGCCGGATCGAATATTCAGCGCGGTGTCCTTCGGCACGCCGTTGTCGCGGTCGCCGGGCGCGAAGGCACAGATCGGCGGATTCGCGCCCATGACGTTGAAAAAACTGAACGGTGCGGCGTTCACCTTGCCATCCGCGCCGAGGGTCGTGACGAGCGCAATCGGACGCGGCACGACGAGGCTGACGAGCAATTGGTAGGCGCGGTCGGCGAATTCTTTTTCGAGGTCGAGTTCCATAAACCAATTCAGTTTTTCAGCCGCGCAACATACGCGCCGTCCACGCCGTCGTCAAACGGCAGCAACTGGCGTTCGCTTTCCAGCTTGAAATTCGGATTGGCCGCGAGAAATTCTTTCACGACTTCCGAATTTTCTTCCGGCTCCAGACTGCAAGTGCTGTAAACGATGACGCCGCCAGGCTTCAGTTTCGTCGCGGCATGATTGAGCAAATCCAGTTGCGTGGCGCGGAGACGCTCGATTTCCGCCGCCTGAATGCGCCAGCGCAAATCCACGCGCCGACGCAGCACGCCGGTGTTCGAGCACGGCGCGTCGATCAAAATCCGGTCAAATTTGGCGAGCGTCCGCGAATTGACGGTGGAGGACGGCAAGATTTCAACGCAGGCCGCGCCAAGCCGGGTGCAATTTTCTTTGACGAGTTTCAGACGGTTCGCATCCAAATCGCTCGCGACGATTTTGCCGTGGTTGTTCATCAACTGCGCGAGAAAAGTCGTCTTGCCGCCGGGCGCGGCGCACGCGTCCCAAACCGTTTCGCCGGCTTGCGGCGCAAGCAAAGCGGGCGCAACCAGCGTGCTGGGGTCTTGCAGATAAAACCAGCCGTCACGCAAACTACCCAATGAATTCAAGGGCGGATGCGATTTCAATTCAAAGGCGAGATTTTCAAAATCAGTAGGGCGCGTCACTCCGTGCGCGCCGTCGGCGGGCAGAGGACTGCCCGCCCTACCGAGAAAATCGCGGCGCACAAAATCGCATTCCACATTTTCCTCGCGCCAGCGTTCGGTGAGTTTGGCGGCATCGGTTTTCAGCGTGTTCACGCGGGCGAAGGTTTTCGGCGGCGTATTGTTCCACTCGAGCAATTTCAGCGTATTCGCGTCGCCGAAATTTTTCCGCCATTTCTCCACCAGCCAGCCGGGGTGCGACCAACCGAGCGCGGGCTGGGAAATTTTCATGTCGGCGAGGATTTTTTTTATCTCGTCGGTCTCGCGCAGATACGCGCGCAGGATGGCGTTGATGAGTCCGGCCTGCGAATGATAACCGGCGCGCTTGGCTTCCTCGACGGTCTCATGGACGGCGGCGTGCGGCGGAATGCGGTCGAGGAAAAAAATCTGGTAGAGGCCGAGGCGCAGCAGGTTTCGCAGAGCCGGGCGCAGCTCGCGCTTGGGGTCGGTCTTGCGTTCGATCAGCGCGTCGAGCGTCTTCTGCCAGCGCACGACGCCGCAGACGAGTTCGTGACAAAGCCCTCGATCCACGGGCGAAAGCCGCGCGGCGGCGAGGGCGATGTCGAGGAGATTCTCGGTATATTCGCCGCTGGTGAGGCGTTGCGACAGAACTCGCGCCGCAATTTGTCTTGGATTTTGGTCGTTCAACAACTTTAATAAAGAGATTCATCTTGCGCGAAGCGAGATAAAAAATTTTATGAAAGAAGAATTCGAAAAACTGGCGGCAACTGGAAAAATTGAAGGCAAGCACGTTCCGACCCTGACGCATCTGGCCGAGGCCGGCTGCTGCACGCACCGGAGCTGGGGCTTTGGGCGCATCAAGACAGTAGACACGGTGTTCGCGCGCTTCACGATTGATTTTCCGGGCAAGCCGGGCCACCCGATGGATTTGTCGTTCGCGGCCGAATCGCTCAAGCCCGTGGCGAAGGATCACATTCTCGCGCGCAAGGCGACCGACCTCGACGCCGTGCGCCATCTCGCGGCGCATCACATTGATCTCATCAAAATTATTTTGAACAGCTTCGGGGGCAAGGCGACTTCGGATCAAATTCAGTCCGTGCTCGTGCCGGACGTGATTGCGGATGATTACAAGAAATGGTGGGAAACCGCCAAGCGCGAAATGAAAAAGGACGGCCACTTCATCGTGCCGCTCAAGAAAACCGAGCCGGTCGTTTATCAAACGCAGGAGACTTCGCTGCAAGACCGGCTGCTCGCGGATTTCCGCACGGCGAAAGGTTTGAAGGCGCGCATTCTGGTTTTGACCGAAATGCTCAAATCGGTTTCCGATTTGAAAGACAAGGCGGCGCTGGCGAATGAAGTGCTCGCCACCATCAATCCCGACATCGCCTCGCACCAGCGCACGCAACCGGCGGTGGCGCTCGAAGCGGTTTTTGCGCGCGACGAATTGTGCACGGCATGCGGCGTGCAGTCCGCCGACGGCCAAATCACCGCCGCGCAAATCTGGTCGCAGGACGGCATTCGCTTCGGCACCTTGCTGGAGGCGATTCCCGCCGCGAAACATCACCGCGCTTTGGAATCATTCAAGTCGGCGAACCCCGACCGCTGGGTGGACGTGCTGCGCGGCGCATTGAATCTGGTTTCCGCCAAGCTCGCGAAAGAAGTCGCCAGCATTCTCATCAACAACGGCCATTTGAATCTGCTCAAGGAAACGCTCTCCAAACTCATCAGCCAGCACACGGCGAGCAGCGAATTGCTCCTGTGGTTCGGCCGCGAACGCACGGAAGATTACGTGGACATCCTCGGGCCGGAAGTTTTCCGCGCGATGCTCACGGCCATGGAACGCGACCAGTTCAACGAAAAACGCTCAAACCGCCTGCGCGATTTTATTCTGGAAGACCAATCGTTGATTGCCGAGCTGACCGGCACGGCGGACATCGAAGTGGTCAAGGATTTGACCCGCGCGCTGAAATTGTCGCCCGTGTTTGACGACATGGACAAGCGTTCGCTGCTCGCGCGGCTCGTCAAGGCGCATCCCGCCGTGCAATCGCTCGTCAGCGGCGAACAGACCAAACAGGAATCCGCCCTGCTCGTCTCGTGGGAAAGCCTCGAACGCCGCCGACTCGAGTATCAGGAAATCGTCGAGAAAAAGATTCCCGCGAACTCCAAGGAAATCGCCATCGCGCGCAGCTACGGCGACTTGCGCGAGAACCACGAATACAAGGCCGCGAAGGAAATGCAGAAAATTCTCATGCGCCAGAAGGAAGACCTCGAAGCCGCGCTCAATCGCGCGCGCGGTCAGGATTTTGCCAACGCCAAGACCGATGTCGTCGGGCCGGGCACGATTGTGCAGGTGGCCGATCCCGCGACCAACCAGACCGAGACCTTCACGATTCTCGGCGCGTGGGATTCCAATCCCGACCAGGGCGTCATCAGCTACCTCACGCCCGTCGCGATGGCGCTGCTCAACCGCAAGGTCGGCGACGAAGTGGAATTTGAACTGCACGGGAGCAAGCGCCACCACCGCATCGAGAAAATCGAGGCGTGGAAGACGGAAGCCGCCAGCCAGCCGGCGTAACGCGGAAAATAAAATTAGGAAGGCAGGAAATCAGGAAAGGCCTGATTCCTGCCTTCTTGCTTTGCGGATTAAAACTTTTTGGAATCGTGCATCCCCATGCCGCAAAGCGGCAATTGAAAATAGCCCGCAGTTTCAACTGCGGGTATCGGTGGCCGTTGGAATCAGAGTCCCGGAGGGACGGCCGACGCTCTCGGTCGTCCCGCTGGGACTTGGGCTTTTGTGGCGGCGCACCCGGCGTTAAAACGCCGGGCTATTTTCGTTTGTCCCGCGGGGACGAACAATCCCAAAGACAATCCGGGTGAAATGGGAAACAGAACCTTCCGTCCACCAATCGGAACCGGTCGTGTGCCATTCGCCCTCGGTTGCCGGAAGAAAAGATTAGGTATTCCGGCAAACAGACAAGGTGGATTGCCAGCCAGACAAGGTTGCCCGCCAAATAGACTAGGCCGGATAGCAAAATACCCGTTCCGTTTTGCATCCAGACCAGTCTGTTTGGCAAACAGACAGGGTAATTTGGCAAGCTACCAGCCGTTTTTCCCTAAAAAACCCTCTTTTTTGCCAAATCTGGCGATTTTTAGGCAGTTTGGTGGGGCGAGCGTCCCCGCGAGCCGGATTTAACGGCAAAAACCATTTTGCCGGTAGGGCGCGACATTCAGCACCGTAGGTGCGGCATTTTGTAGTCTAACCGGTTCCGTGGTTGCCAGCTCCGTAGGAGCGACATATTCCGAACGATGCCGCTCCTACGGAGCTTGAAACGATTGGGGGCTGGATTGCTACAAAGATTTCGCACCTACGGTGCTTGAGTCATCTGACCCTTTCCCCAAAAAAAGAACGGCGGTCAGAGACCGCCGTTATCTGGCTCAATGAGATTTACCGCAGCGACCGTTTATTTGGCGGGCGGCGTGGGCGCGGGCGTGCCGCCGGGATTTTGGTTGCCGATGAGTTCCGCCCGCAGGGCGCGGAGCTTGCCGGGCAGCGGATGATCCTTGCCCAAGACACCTTCCACCAGACTGACCGTGCCGGCGGCCAGCGTATAAAAATCATCCCGCACCTTGCGTTCGTTGGCCACGGCGGTGGCGAGCGCATTCTCGGCATCGGTGCGCGTTTTGTTGGCGGCTTCGATCACATCGCCCGCGCCGGTGAGCTGCGTGATGCGGGCGGCGGGGTCAAAACCCTTGGTGGTGAGTTCGGCGGCGTAAGGTTTGAGGGCATCGCCCACTTTGCCGATGTAACTTTCCTTCAGCGGATCATTCAGGTTGGACATATTTTCCCTTTCATCATCGTCGAGGTTTAGTGAATGGACGATGTGCGAAAAAACTAGCCGGCTCCCGAAATAATCCGCCAGCCGACTTTTGGGAAATTTTTTACTTTTATTGCCAAACCCAAGGTGGCGCGAAAGGCGGCACGCTGAAAACCATGCGGCCAATGGCAGTTTGAGGTGGACGAACGGGGCAAAGGGCGGTTGAATGCTTTCGCAAGAAAAAACACCACGATGAAAATTCAATTTAGACCAAATGGCGGAAAATCATTTTGGGATTTGTCCGATGTCTGCTGGGAAAATTTGAAGTGTGGAAATCCACCCGGTAAGAACAGTATTTGGTTTGTTAATTGGAATAGCCGCACTTGGCTATGCAAATATAAAGATGAATCTATCTGTGAAGTGGTCGGCTACCAAATTGCAGAAGCTTTGGGTGTTCCGCTTCAGCCTTGGGTGGCTTTTTTCCAGAATCAGAAAGACAATCAAACTCCAAAAAGCATGGTTGGAATTCTTATAGAAAAGTGGCCGCAATTTGAATTGCAAGCCACTTTGGCATATCCGACACAAACCCATCCTGATTTAGTTGGCTGCGCTTTGGCTTTTGCAATTCTTGATCGAAATGAATGGCCAGAATGGATGATGGATAAAGACATGAGTAATCTACGACTTTTTGATCTGGAGCGAACGGGTCCAAGATTATGTTGGCCACCGCAAACAACACGGGCAATTGATTATGCGGGGAATATTGATAGCCTGTTCAATAGTATTAGAAAGCAGGCGAAGAAATCGGGGGTTCTTGAGCTGTTCTTGAAATATCTGGAAGAAATTAAAGCGTTGGATTTTTCAAGTATTCTCGATTTCAGCGGCCATCCTCATGCTTCAACAATAAAAACAGCAATAATTCGCGGACTTGAAGCGCGCCAACGAAAACTCCGTCGGCTGTAGATCATAATGACTCTACGGTCGAAACTTCCAATGGACTGAAACTTGCGTGGCAACATCAATCAACTAAACTCCCGACATGAATATAAAATTGTGTGCACCGGGTTTCCTGCTGCTCGTTTTGTTTTCGAGCGTCCAATTGCACGCACAACAAAGCGTCACGAATTCGGTTGAGAGCATTAAAGCCAAAGCTGAAAAGGGCGACGCAGACGCTCAGTTTAATCTTGGAATCTGTTACGCAAAAGGTCGCGGCGTGACCAATAGTGATAACGAAGCTGCCAAATGGTATGGCAAAGCTGCTGAGCAAGGAAATGCATACGCACAGTGCAATCTTGGAATTTGTTTCAAAACAGGTGCCGGCGTGACCAAAGATTTCAATGAAGCTGCCAAATGGTATCGTAAAGCTGCTGACCAAGGTTGCGCAGAAGCACAGTGCGAACTAGGTGTTTGTTATGCAAAAGGTCGTGGTGTAGCGAAAGATTCTGCTGAAGCCGCCAAGTGGTATCGCATGGCTGCAGAACAAGGTTTTGCAGGCGCACAGTATAACCTTGGCGTTTCTTACTATGCAGGAGACGGCGTGACAAAAGATTACAGTGAAGCTGTTAAGTGGTATCGTAAAGCTGCTGAACAAAGTTTTGCAGAAGCGCAATTTAGTCTTGGAACATGTTACGAAAGAGGTAATGACGTGACTAAAGATTACAGTGAAGCCGTGGCGTGGTATCGCAAAGCCGCCGAACAAGGTAACGCAGGCGCACAGTTTAACCTTGGAGTCTGTTATGCAAAAGGCCGTGGTGTGGCGAAAGATTCTACTGAAGGCGCCAAATGGTGTCGTAAGGCTGCTGAACAAGGTTTTGCAGACGCACAGTATAACCTTGGCGTCTCTTACTATGCAGGAGATGGCGTGACCAAAGATTACAGTGAAGCCGCCAAATGGTATCGTAAAGCCGCTGACCAAGGTTATACAGACGCTCAGTTTAACCTTGGCTTTTGCTACTTAAATGGGCAGGGCGTGTCTCAAAGCGACCTCGAAGCCTATGTATGGTATAGTATTGTAGCTGCACAAGGAGATAAAGACGCAGCACACAATCGGGACTTTCTTGCTTCAAGAATGTCTCGCGAGTGCATTATGGAAGGGCAGCGCCGAGTTGCGGCATTTGTTCCTCATAAACAAACACAGGATTAATATCAGCTAGGAGTCGTTTAACATCGGCTGAAGTCAGCGGATGTGGTCAAGTCAGCACAGGACGCAGCGGTGCTGGTTCTCGTTTATTGATTGGCAGGGCTGCGGAGCACCGCAGCCCCACCACCGATGCTCACGCCTTGCCGCCGAAGCTCGCAAAATCGTCCGCGTCCAGAACGTCGAACCACGTCGTGATGTCCGTGCGCGCGGGCGCAACGGCCTTGTGGATGCCGTTGAAATATTCGCGGCCTTCGGGATTGTCGGGCGCGCGGTTCTCCTGCCAGTTCGACCACGCGATGATTTCCGGCGCGGTGCGCGGGTGTTTGGCGTGCTTTTCAATCCACGCCAGCACTTCGGTATCGCTCTTGGTCAGTTCCTTTTTCAAGGCTTCGGGATCAATGCCGGCGAAGTCGAGAAACCGCTGGTCGAGCGGGCAGGCGTAATGGTATTCGCCGTTCTTGCCGGCCAGCGTGGCGCGGCCCTTGTCCAACATGCGCGGCAAAATGACGTAGCCGCCGAGCCGCACACGCGGGCTGCGCGGCGGGAATTTCGTGAGGTCAGGTGTGTGGAGTGACATATTTTTTAATTGGTTTCCATCGCGTCGCGTTTTACGACGGAAGCCAAGTTGCACTCAAAATGCCGAATTGCAAGCGGGCGAAAAAAAATTTATCGTAAGCGCGTGAAACACTCTGGAAAAGCATCTGCCGCCGCCATGAAACTAATTGCCCTGTCGGGCTTTGGCATCTTGCTGCTGATGCTCGTAGCGCTCATCGGTAAGTATCTCGGCTCGCTGGTGCTCGAAATCGGCTGGGTGTTTGGTGTGTTGTGGGTGCTGTTCGTCGTCTTCACCTTTTACTTTTTCCGCGACCCGGATCCGCTGCCGCCGACCGGCCACGGCCTCGTCATCGCCCCCGGCCACGGCAAAGTGGATACGATTGACACCACGACCGAAAATGAATTCATGGGCGGCGAATGTCAGCGCATTTCCATTTTTCTCTCCGTGTTTGACGTGCATGTGCAAAACGCGCCGGTCACGGGTCGCGTCGCGTTTTTTAAACATTCGCCCGGCCAGTATCTGAATGCCATCAACGCCGACTGCGCCAAGTTCAACGAAAACGTTTTGATTGGCATCGAGTCCGTGGATCCGCGCGAAACGAAAATTGGCGTCCGCCTCATCGCCGGCTTGATTGCGCGGCGCATCGTGCCGTTCATCGCCCAAAACGAGCCGGTGTTGCGCGGCGAACGCATCAGCCTCATCCAATTCGGCTCGCGCGTGGATGTCTATCTGCCGCTGAACGCGAAGGTGAAAGTGCAGCTCGGCGACCGTGTGGTCGGCGGACTGACGGTGCTGGCGGCGTTTGAATAAAATTTCATGGCTGATACTCCACAGAAAATTGCGCCATCCGAAGGCGAGAAGCTGAAGATTTATTTTCTGCCGAATTTGCTGACGGCGGGAAATTTGTTTTGTGGTTTCGTGGCGCTGACCAAGATTGTCGAGGCTAACCTCACGCCGGACGCCAACGGCTTCGTCAACTGGATGCCCATCAAACTGGCGCTCGGGTTTATTCTACTCGCCTGCATCTTTGATTTGTTTGACGGCCGCGTCGCGCGCATGGGCGGACACGAAAGCCCGTTCGGCCGCGAGTTTGATTCGCTCGCCGATTTGATTTCCTTCGGTGTCGCCCCGGCATTTCTGGTGCATCGCATCGTGCTCCGCGACGTGCTGCCGGACGAATACGCGGAACTCGGCTGGTTCATCGCCTCCATCTATCTGATCTGCGGCGCGTTCAGACTGGCGCGGTTCAATTGTCTGTCCGCGATGAATGCGCCGGGTGCGGGCAAAGACTTTCTTGGTTTTCCAATTCCCTCCGCCGCCGGCCTCGTCGCGTCGCTGACGCTGTTCATCATCAAATTGAACGAAAAGGAAAAAGACCTCGGCCATTGGGGTTATCTGCTGCCAGTCGTGCTGATTTTTCTCTCGGCGATGATGGTGAGCGAAGTGCGTTACCCCAGCTTCAAATCGTTGGGCTTGCGCTCATCCACGACGTTTTTGAAATTGATTGTCGCCGTGCTATTCCTTGGCAGCCTGATGATTCTGCGCGAGAAGATTTTGTATTACGTCCTGCCGCTGTTCTTCACGGGCTACCTGCTCTACGGTTTTGTGCGGCCGCACATTTCGCGCGCGTGGCGTCGAGAAATCGAAGAGGACGAAGACGAGGCGGAGACCGCAAGCTGACATGGCTGCGACGCATCCCATCTTACTGTCGGCACTGGCGGGTTTCATCTGCGCGCTGATTTTCGCCTCGATTCCGGTCGGGCCGATCAACCTGACCATCCTCAACGAGGGCGCGCAACGCGGTTTTCGCTGGGCGTTTTTCATCGGCTTGGGCGCGGCGGTGATGGACGCGATTTACTGCGGCATTTCCTTCACCGGGCTGTCGCAATTCTTCGATCACGGCATGGTCAAAGCCACGATGCAGGTGATGAGTTTTGTTTTCCTGCTGTTTCTGGGCTTCAAATTTCTGCTGGCGCAAACCGTCAAGGTGCCGACGAAACTGGATTCCGCCTCGGAAAAAATCGAGGCGCGCATCGAACAAAAAATTCATCCGCACTCCGCCTTTGCGACCGGCTTCATTCGCGTGGCCGCCAACCTCGGCGTGCTCGTCGCGTGGGTGGTGCTCTCCGCCAGCTTGATGGCGCATGATTGGGTGGACGAAGCGTTCGCGGCCAAGGCGGCCTGTGTTGGCGCCGTTTTCGCGGGAACGGTTTTTTGGTTTTTGTTTCTCAGTTTTGCCGTCTCGCGCGGCCACGGAAAATTCAGCGAGCAAACCCTTTTACGCCTCCAACATTTTTCCGGCCTGTGCCTCATCGCCACCGCCGTATTTGAAGGCGCACAAATCGCCTGGCACCTTGCCAGACACAAACTTTAATTATGCTAAAAGCCGGAATCGTCGGACTCCCCAACGTGGGCAAATCAACCCTCTTCAACGCCGTCACCCGCACCCGCAAGGCCGAGGCCGCGAACTATCCGTTCTGCACCATCGACCCGAACGTCGGCATCGTCACCGTGCCGGACGCGCGGTTGCAGGTCTTGCAGAACATCGCCAAGACCGGCGTCGTCATTCCGGCGGCCGTCGAGTTCGTGGACATCGCCGGCCTCGTCAAAGGCGCGTCGCAAGGCGAAGGTCTGGGCAATAAATTTCTCACGCACATCCGTGAAGTGGACGCCATCGTGCAGGTCGTCCGCTGCTTCGAGGACGCGGACATCCATCACGTCGCCGGCAACGTTGATCCGGTGCGCGACATCGAAACCATCACCACCGAGCTGGTGTTGTCCGACTTGGAAGCCGTGCAAAAACGGTTGAATTCAGTCGCCAAGGATGCCAAGCGCGGCGACAAGGAAGCGCTCGCGCAGGAAGCCGTGCTAAAAAAAATCGAGCCGCACCTCAACGCCGGCAAGCCAGCGCTCACGCTCGAACTCACGCCGGAAGACAAGGCAATTTCGCGCCTGTTCTGGCTGATGACCGATAAGCCCACGATTTTCGCGTGCAACGTGAAGGAATCAGATTTGGCGACGGCGGATCAAAATCCATTCGTTCTGAAAGTCCGCGAATACACCGCGCACCATTTTGCCTGCGAAGCCGTCGTCATTAGCGCGCAAATCGAAAGCGATTTGATCGACCTGTCCGAAGCCGAGGCGAAAGATTTTCTCAAGGAACTCGGCGTCAGCGAATCCGGCGTCGGCGCGCTCATCCGCGCGACCTACCACCTGCTCGGCCTGCGGACGTATTTCACGGCGGGCGAAAAGGAAGTCCGCGCGTGGACGATTCACAACGGCGACACCGCGCCCAAGGCGGCCGGCGTGATTCACTCGGATTTCGAACGTGGCTTCATCAAGGCCGAAACCGTCGCTTACGATGACCTCGTGAAACTCGGCTCCGTCGCCGCCGCGCGCGAAAAGGGTCTTTACCGCATGGAAGGCAAGGAATACGTCGTCAAAGACGGCGACGTGCTGCTGTTCAAGTTTAATGTGTGATTTTTGCCACCGAGACACAGAGGTCACCGAGAGGAAATCTTGCTCTGTGTTCTCTGTGACTCGGTGGCAAAACCTTACTGCGCGAAGAATTTTTGGATTTCCTTGATGACGTCCACGAAAACGTCCACTTCGGCCTTCGTGTTGTAAAAATAAAAACTCGCGCGCGCGGTGGATTCCACGCCGAGCTTGTGCATCAACGGCTGCGTGCAGTGATGCCCGCCGCGCAACGCCACTCCACCCTGATCCGCCAGCGTCACCACGTCGTGCGCGTGAACATCCTTCAGCAAAAAACTTACCAACCCGGCGCGGTTCTGTTTCGGACCGAAGATGCGAATGTTTTTCAGCGCGGAAAGTTTTTCGCAGGCGTAATTCGCCAGTTCCTGATCGTGTTGCCAAATTTTTTCGCGGCCGACGGCGTCGAGATAATCCATCGCGGCGTGCAAACCGATTGGCCCGGAAATGTCCGGCGTGCCGGCCTCAAACCGATGCGGCGCGGGCTTAAATTCCGTCTTGTCGTAACCGACCGTCAGAATCATTTCTCCACCGCCCTGATACGGCGGCATCGTTTCCAAAATCTCGGTGCGCCCGTAAAGCGCGCCGATGCCGGTCGGCCCGCAAATCTTGTGTCCGCTGAACGCAAAGAAATCACAGCCAATGGCCTGCAAGTCCACCGGCAGATGCCCCGCGCTCTGCGCACCGTCCACGAGCGTGACGATGCCAAGCTTGCGGGCCTTCGCACAGAGTTCAGCAACAGGATTGATAGTGCCCATCGAGTTCGAGATGTGAACCATCGAGAGCAACTTCACCTGCGAGGTGAGCAGTGAATCGAGCTTGGACAAATCCAGAGTGCCTTCGTCGCCGGTGACGGGAATGTAGGCAATCTTCGCACCGGTTTTCTGTGCGAGCATCTGCCATGGCACGAGGTTGCTGTGATGCTCAACTTCGGTGAGCAGGATGACATCGCCGGCCTTAAGATGCTTCGCCCCCCAAGTGGCGGCGACGAGGTTAATGGCTTCGGTGGTGCCGCGCGTCCAGATGATTTCGTCGGCGCTGCGGGCGTTGAGAAATTTTGCGGTGCGCGCACGGGCTGCTTCAAAGGCATTCGTCGAGCGATTGCTCAATTCGTGGATACCACGATGGACATTTGCGTTGTCGCGCTCGTAATAGTGGACGAGCGCGTCGATTACGAAACGTGGTTTTTGCGAAGTGGCCGCGTTGTCGAAATAAACGAGCGGTTTGCCGTGAACTTGTTGGTTCAGGATCGGAAAATCGGCGCGTAGTTTTGTCCAGTCAGTCATTTTTATAACGAAAGCAGGAAAGCATGAATTTCATTCCCGTCTTCCTGCTTTCCAAATTGAATTATTCAAAGCAGCCCCAGTTGCAGTTTCGCCGCTTCGGTCATCATGCCTTGATTCCACGGCGGATCCCAGACCAACTCGACATTCGCTTCGTCAATCGGTTCGAGCGAGATGAGTTTGTTCTGCACATCTTGCGCCAGCACCGGACCCATGCCACAACCGGGTGCAGTCAAAGTCATTTTCACATCGGCCTTGAAATTATTTTCGCCAATCGGCGTGAGGTGGCAGTCGTAAATCAAACCGAGATCCACGACGTTCACGGGAATTTCCGGGTCGTAACAGGTTTTGAGCTGCTCCCAAACTTTCTTTTCCAAATCTTCCTGCGTCAGCGGTCCGCTCGGCGTGGCGGTGGGCGAACCGGCGGGCGCAACTTTGACTTCAATGCCCAAAGCGTCCGCGTCCTTTTCGCCGATGCGGAACATGTTGCCGTTCACAATGACGGTGAAACTGCCACCGAGCGATTGCGTGATGTGCGCCGTCTCGCCTTTTTGCAGCGTGACCTTGGTGCCGATGGGAACGACGGAGGCTTCCACGTCGCGGGTCAAAATCTTTTGTTCACTCATAATGGAATCATCTTCGCCGTTCCTACGGCTAAAATCAAATCACGTCTTCTCATTTTCCGTGCTGACGGGCGCGGCCTCACCTCTGAGCGCACCGATGAGCGCATGCCACGCCAGAATCGCACACTTCACGCGCGCCGGATATTTGTAAACGCCTGCGAACACCGCCAGTTTGCCGACGTCGCCCGTGGTTTTTCCGGTGGTCACCAAATCGCGAACGCGCTCGAACATCTGCTCCGCTTCGGCCTTGGTTTTGCCTTTGACGTTGTCCGTGAGCAGCGACGCGGAGGCTTTGGAAATACAACAACCGGAGCCGGTGAAACCCGCGTCCTTGATCACATCGCCGTCCAGCGTGAGGAACAATTTCAGATTGTCGCCGCACAGCGGATTAAAACCTTGCGCCGAGCAGGAGCACTGCGGTAGCTCATGGAAATTACGCGGCTGCTTGCAGTGATCCAGAATGACCTGCTGATAAAGGTCGTTGATGTCGTCGAACATTTTTACTTTCCGAGCAAATGCGGATTTGCTTCGAGGCGATCCCACACGAGCTTGTCAATCACCTCGCGCGCCGGTTCGCATTTGATGCGTTCAATGATTTCGCCCGCGAACGCGTGAATCAACATTTGTTTCGCTGTGTCCAAACTCATGCCGCGCGAACGGAGATAAAAAATGCTCTCACTGTTCAATTGACCAATGGTCGCGCCGTGAGTGCATTTCACATCGTCCGCGTAAATCTCCAATTGCGGCTTTGTGTCTGCCGTCGCGTCGTCGGAAAGCAGCAGATTTTTGTTCGTCTGTTTTGCATCGGTCTTTTGCGCGATTTCTCGGACGAGAATTCGACCATGGAAAACACCCTTCGATTTGTCGTCCAAAATGCCGTTAAAATATTCGTGGCTCGCGCAATGCGGCTGCGCGTGTTCGACAATCATGTGATGGTCGGCAAGCTGTTCATCTTTCGTGAGGTAAAGTCCATTAAGAATGCATTCCAAACCTTCGCCTGCAAGATTCGTGCGGATGTTGTTGCGCGAAATCTTCGCGCCCAAGGCGATGGAGTGGACACTGACATTGCTCGCGCGGCCAAACTCGCCCGCGATGGTCGCGATGTGATATGCGTTAGTCGCTTCGTCTTGCAGTTTGACGTGTTCGACATTGGCATTGTCGCCGGCGAAGATTTCCGTCACCGCGTTGGTAAAGTAAGCCACATTGCCCGTGCTGAGGTAGCTTTCGACAACGGTCAATTTGCTGTTCGCCTCGGCGATGATGAGATTACGCGGCAAAATCGTTTCGCCAATCTGCTTCGCCGAAGAAATATAAATGAGCTGAACCGGTTCAGCGACTTCCACGCCTTTCGGCACAAAAATAAATGCTCCATCAGTGAAAAACGCCTGGTTCAACGAAGCGAAAGTGTTGTTCGCCGTGTGCGCGTATTTAGCGAGATGCTTTTCGATGAGCGCGGTATCCTTGGTGAGCGTGGTCGCGAGATTTTTGATGCGCGCACCGCCGCTGACCGGCTTGATGTTAGAAAGCTTGGCGCAGAAAAATCCGTTCACGAACACCAGCCGATGGCCGGGCAGCTTATCAAAAACCGATTCCGCAATCAGCTTGGACTCGGCGCCGTTGACGGCGACTTGGGTGGCAAGCGTGAACGGCAGTTGCGCGATGGGCGCGACGTTGGTGAAGCGCCAATCTTCGTCGCTCAACTTCGGAAAGCCCAGTTCGGCGAAGCTCGCGATGCCAGCTTTGCGCACCGGCGCCAGCCACTTCGGCTGCGCACTAGATTCCGACTTGGAAAAGGCGGCGACAAGAGATTCCGTTCCGTTATTTGCGTTTGACGTCATGTTTAGAATGATTCTAATTATAAATAGGCGGACAATCTCCCACTTCCGCGACCTTTGTGCAAACCAAAAGCGTGGCGAAAACGCGACGGTGTGAAATAGATTTTGCGTTCGCCAGTATGAATGGCATTTTGTCCGCCATGCTTTCGAACGACGACATCAAACACGCGCTGACCGCCGTGAAATATCCCGGCTATTCCCGCGACATCGTTTCCTTCGGACTCATCAAGGAAATCTCCGCCGCCAACGGCGCGGTGAGCGTGGTGTTGCAACTGACTTCGCCCAATCCGGACGCCGCGCGCCAAATCAAAACCGAGGCCGAGCTGATTTTGAAAAAACTTCCCGGCGTGAACCAAGCCATCGTCGAGGTGCGGCAACCTGCCGCCGGGCAAAGTGCGGGAACCACCAACGCGTTCGGTAATCAGAACAAAGTGCCCGGCGTGAAGCGCATCATCGCCGTCGCCAGCGGCAAGGGCGGCGTCGGCAAATCTACCTGCTCTGTGAATCTCGCCTGCGCGCTGACGCATCTCGGCGCGAAAGTCGGCTTGCTGGATTGCGACATTTACGGGCCGAGCATTCCGCTGATGATGGGCGTTCACGAACGTCCGACCGTGAATGCCGCCGAGCGCCTCGTGCCGCCGATGGCGCACGGTGTGAAGGTGATGAGCATCGGACTTTTGTTGAATGACGACCAGCCGGTCATCTGGCGCGGGCCGATGATCACGAAGACCATCAATCAATTCCTCCTCGCCGTGGAGTGGGGCGATTTGGATTTCCTGCTCGTGGATTTGCCGCCGGGCACGGGCGACGCGCAGCTTTCGCTTTGCCAGACTGTGCCGCTGGATGGCGGCGTCATCATCAGCACGCCGCAGGAAGCGTCGCTCGGCGTCGTGCGCAAAGGCATCGCGATGTTCAACAAGGTGAACGTGCCCATCCTCGGCATCGTTGAAAACATGAGCTACTTCACCACGCCGAACGGCGAGCGCGTGGAAATTTTTGGTCACGGCGGCGGCCAGGAAGAAGCCGCGCGGCAGAATGTTCCCTTCCTCGGCGAGATTCCGCTCTTCACCGAAATCCGCGAAGGCGGCGACCGCGGCATGCCGATTGTGGTTTCCACGCCGAATCACGCGGCAGGAAAAGTCTTCATTCAAATCGCGGCGGCGCTGCGGAAAAATTTGGGTTGATGGTGGGCCCGCTCGGACTTGAACCGAGAACCAAAGGATTATGAGTCCTCTGCTCTAACCATTGAGCTACGGGCCCAAAGCCTAACATGATAAGGCTGTTTCAGATTCGCCGCGAGAGCATATTTAACAATTTGATACCGATATTTGACACTCTGTGCATGACCGCAAATTCAGCGCACAAAGAATCAGCAATTGGTATAAAGTCATCGGTTGCCAACATTTCTCGCTACGTTCCATCAGGCATTTATTTTGCGCGGGCAAAAGTTGGCAGCAAGCTAATTCGGCAATCCCTCAAGACGGACAAGCTGACGGTGGCGCAACGAGGCTATCTGAAAAGTGAAAGCGTGGGCACCCTGCAACGCATCAAAGCCAACCTGCGCCGTAGTCCGTCCAAGGCCAAATGAAACGGGGGCCAAAATTGGGATTGCAACACTTCCCGTGCCGCAAAAAACTCGGCGGTGGACTAAAAAATAGACTTGCAATTCCAGGAAGCAGGACGAAAATCAGAAAAACCATGCAAAAGAGCCCACGCCGGTAGTGGGCAATAAACCAAATGGGAAATCCCGATTAAAACAATGAGCGCAAAGAACCAAATAGTGACCTCTCGCCGTGAGTTTCTAAAAACTTCAGGCACCTTGGTCGCCGCTTCCGCGCTTGCCGGAGTGGTTCTTCCAAAAGTTTATGCCGCCGGGTCGGACATGATCCAAGTGGCGCTCATCGGTTGCGGTAGACGCGGGACTGGCGCGGCCCACCAGGCGCTTTCCACCACCAGCGGCCCCATCAAGCTGGTCGCCATGGCCGATGTCTTCGAGAAACGCCTCACAGCTAGTTACAAAGATCTCGCGCGCAAAGGAGCGTTGGTCGATGTGCCTGAGGACCGCAAGTTCCTGGGCTTCGACGCTTACAAGCAGGCGATGGATTGTTTAAAGCCGGGGGACGTGGCCATCTTCGCCACCCCGTCGGCGTTTCGCTGGGTTCATTTCGGCTATGCCATTCAGAAGAATCTCAATGTGTTCATGGAAAAGCCGGTCACGGTGGACGGTCCGACCAGCAAGCGGATGTTCCAGTTGGGCGAGGAATCGGTGAAAAAGAATCTCAAAGTGGGCGTCGGCCTGATGTGCCGGCACTGCAAGGCCCGCCACGAACTTGCGGACCGGATTAAACAAGGCGAAATAGGCGACATCTTGTTCATGCGCGCCTACCGGATGCACGCCCCGATTTCCTCTTTTTGCTCCCTTCCGAAGCCTGCGGACAAGACCGACCTACTCTATCAAGTTGAGCGCTTTCAAAGCTTTCTCTGGTCCGACGGTGGGTGTTTCAGCGATTATTACATTCACAACATCGACGAATGCTGCTGGATGAAAGATGCTTGGCCGGTGATGGCTCAGGCCAGCGGCGGCCGCAATTACCGGGGAAATTACGTGGACCAGAATTTTGACAATTACAGCGTCGAATACACGTTTGCTGATGGCGCGAAACTCTTCATGGAAGGACGATGCATGGCCGGCTGTCTGGTGGATCACTCCAGCCATGCGCATGGGACCAAGGGAAATGCCATCATCTCGACCGGCGGCCACACGCCCTCCCACGCGAGCATTTTCAAGGGCCAAAGCAGGGCGAAAGCGGATCTTGTTTGGGCCTTTCCCCAGCCGGAGCCCAATCCCTATCAGCTCGAATGGGACGAACTGATTGAGGCCATCCGAAATGATACGCCCTATAACGAAGTCAAGCGAGGGGTGGAAGCCAGCCTGGTCACTTCAATGGGGCGCATGGCGGCGCACACGGGTCAAGTCATCACCTACGACGAAATGTTGAACTGCTCTCACGAGTTTGGCCCGGGCATCGATACGCTGACCATGAGTTCGGCCGGACCGCTGGTTTCCGATGCCCAAGGCAAATACCCCATACCTCAGCCCGGAATCATCGGGAAGCGCGAATATTTGTAACAGGGAGGGTTGCGCTGCTGCGCAGCCTTCGCCAGCTTGCTGAACGCTTCGCTGTCGGGCTGAAGTTCCTTGCTTACACTTCGGGATATCCCGTCGCCCTTCCAGCCAATCACTCGCTAAAAAATCATTACTGCGCTTGTCGGATTGGCCCGGCCTGCTTACATTCCAAGGATGAGCAATCTCTTGGAACAGGTCCCGAGTCAAACCGCTACCAGCCGCCGGGATTTCTTGCGAACACTGGGTGGTGCCACCGCCCTCGCGCTGACGCCTTTTGCATCCCTTGCAGCCCAGCCCAAGGAGCAAATCCTGTTGGGTCTGGCCCCATATTCCATCCGTAGCCTTAAGTGGAAAGCCCCCCAGATTCTGGATTATGCCGCCAGCCTCAAGCTTGACGCTGTCATGTTGAGTCCCGACTCGTTTGAAAGTCACGACGAAGCGTATTTTAAACTAGTCAGGGAACAAGCCGCGCGGCTTGGGATCAAGATTGAGCCGGAATTCGGTTGCTTTTGCGAACAGTCTGAGTCGTGGAAGAAAAAGCAGGGAGATCCAGTCAAATATTTGACCGAATGCATCCATCAAGCGAAGGCGCTGGGAGCAAATACGTTTCGGACGATCATGGGTGTGGCCGAGGACCGCCAACATCTGGGGCCACTCGATGCCATGATTGAGAGCGCCATCAAGACCCTGCACAGCGTCCGTTCACAGGCGATGGATGCGGGGATGAGAATCGCCATTGAGAATCATGGCGAAATTCAAGCGCGGGATATGAAGCTTCTGATCGAGGAGGCGGGCAGCGACTTTGTCGGCTGTTGCTTTGACGCTGGTAATTCGGTGCAGATGATGGAGGATCCCGTAATGGCGTTTGAAATTCTCGGGCCGCATGTGTTGGCCACTCATATGCGTGACTCCGTAATCTATGAACACCCGCGCGGCGCGGCGTTCCAATGGGTTGCCCTCGGGGATGGCGCGGTTGATTTTAAACGGATAGTTGGCCGATTCACAGAACTTTGTCCAAAGCCTGTCTTTTATCTGGAGATCATCACGGGTCGGCCGCCGCAGGTCCTGCCTTACTTTGAGCCTGATTTTTGGAAACAGTATCCCAAGGCGCGAACGCCCGACTTCGCCCAGTTTCTGGCTTTGGCGCGCAAGGGGCAGCCCTTCATGGGAAGCATGCTCATCGCAGACGATGGAAAGCAGCCGCCCGAATACGCGTCAGCCCTGATGCGACAGCAAAGAATTGATACTGAGCGGAGCTTGGAATATGCAAAAAAAACGTTGGGTATTGGTGCGCGGTGGAAGCAGTAAACGGTTCCCTCTCTCTTTGACGTGATGCCTAATAAGAGGATAGGCGGAATATAGTTTTTAACACTACTGTCCGGTTTAAAAACCGAGTAAACATTGATGATTTTCGGTGTCTGGCGGTTGTGTAGCAGGTGGCAGTTGAGCAAGCGCCTGTAAAATGGGCGTTTTCTCAAAGAGCGTGAGGCTTAAAATCTGTAGAATG
>CAIXFY010000026.1 GCA_903918885.1 uncultured Verrucomicrobia subdivision 3 bacterium | reverse complement strand
GGCATCCGCGATTTTTTTGACATCGTCGCCAAGATGAAGGACGCCATCTCGCTCGGCGTCGGCGAACCGGATTTCGACACGCCCTGGCACATCCGCGAGGCCGGCATCTACGCGCTCGAAAAGGGCAAGACGCATTACACGTCCAACCTCGGCCTCATCGAATTGCGCCGCGCCATCAACAAATACGTCGAGCAGAATTTCAACGTCAGCTACGCGCCGGAAAACGAAGTCATCATCACCGTCGGCGTCAGCGAAGGCCTCGACCTCGCCTGCCGCGCGCTCATCAATCCCGGCGACAAGGTGATGTATCACCAGCCGTGCTACGTCAGCTATTCGCCGAGCATCACGCTCGCGCACGGAATTCCCGTGCCCGTGCCGACGTTCGCGAAGGACGGCTTCGCGCTCACCGTGGACGCGCTCCGTGCCGCGTGGCAGCCGGGCTGCAAAATTCTGATGCTCAACCTGCCGTGCAATCCCACCGGCGGCACCTGCGACCGCTCGCAGATCGAGGCCATCGCCAAGTTTGCGATCGAAAAGGATTTGATCGTGTTGAGCGACGAGATTTATTCCGAGCTGACATTCGAGGGCGTGCACACGAGCATCGCGAGTCTGCCCGGCATGAAGGAACGCACGATTTTCCTGCACGGATTTTCCAAGGCATTCTCGATGACCGGCTGGCGCATCGGCTACGCGTGCGGCCCGGCGACGCTCATCGAGGCGATGATGAAGGTGCATCAATACTCCATGCTGTGCGCGTCCATCATCGCGCAGGAAGCCGCCATCGAGGCGCTCGCGCATGGCGAGGATGAGATGAAAAAGATGCGCGACCAGTATCATCGTCGCCGCGATTTCATCGTGCGCCGGTTCAATGAAATCGGTCTAAAGTGCCATCTGCCGCGCGGCTCGTTTTACGCGTTTCCCGACATCAGCAAGACCGGCATGGGCGAAAAAGATTTCGCCATCAGTTTGCTGCAGACGGAGAAAGTAGCGATCGTTCCCGGTTCAGCCTTCGGCGAAAACGGCAAAGGTTTCTGCCGCGCGTGCTTCGCGACGAGCTACGAACAACTCATTGAGGCCAGCAATCGCATCGAGCGGCATGTGCAGGCGCTCGTAACGAAACCCTAATTTGTAGCAGCCGACGTAAGGAGGCTCCATTTTGCTGACTTTATTTTGAGCCTCCTCACGTCGGCTGCTACAGAGAAATATTTCTTTGCCCGTGAAAGTATTCGGGCAGAATCGAAACGTGAAGGTTTCGATAAACGCCAATACCCAAACCGCTGCCGCGTGGCTTAAAAAGATTTCGACGCTGCGCCCGACCCTCGCCATCGTGTTAGGCAGCGGATTTCATCACGCGCTGACGGAACTGCGCGTGGACAAGAAAATTGCCTACGCCAAAATCCCCGGCTTTCCCAAACCCACCGTCAGCGGTCACGCAGGCGAATTGTATTTCGGACATCTTGGTAAAACGCCGGTGATGGTCTTGAGCGGCCGCGCGCATTTTTACGAAGGCCACGAGATGGAGCGCGTCACTTTCGCCGTGCGGACGCTGTCGGCGTTCGGCATAACTGATTTGCTTTTGACGAATGCGGCGGGCGGCATCAACAAAAAATTCCGCGCCGGTGATTTCATGGTTTTGACCGACCACATCAATCTAATGGGGGCAAACCCACTTCGTGGGCCTCAACATAAAAACCTGCCGCGCTTTGTGGATTTGACGGAAGCTTACGACAAAAAATTGCGCGAGGTTTTGTTGCAAGCCGGAAAAATTTCCAAACAAAAGTTGCAGCAGGGTGTCTATTTGGCAGTGAGCGGGCCGAGTTATGAAACGCCGGCGGAGATTCGCGCGTTCGCTGCGCTCGGCGCGGATGCCGTGGGTATGAGCACGGTGCCGGAGGCGATTGCGGCGCGGCAATGCGGTTTGCGCGTGGCGGGCGTTTCGTGCATCACGAATCTCGCGGCGGGTATCGGTAAAGAAAAGCTATCGCACACGGAAGTTTTGGAGACGGCGGAGCGCGTGAAAAAATCCGGCGCGAAGCTCATCAAGAATTTTGCCGAGCTTTACGGAATACATCTCACGCAAAGGCGCAAAGGCGCAAAGAATTTGTGACGGGCTTTTCTTTGCGCCTTTGCGCCTTTGCGTGAGAATAAAACTTATGAAAATTGACTCAAAGAAACTCGTGGTGGCGGCGGCCAAGGCGCGGCTGGGATCGGTGTCGCCGTATTCCAAGTTCAAGGTCGGCGCGGCGCTGCTCACCAAGTCCGGCGAGATCATTGGCGGCGCAAATGTGGAGAGCGCGAGCTACGGGCTGACGTGTTGCGCGGAGCGCATCGCGCTGTTCAAGGCGTTGACGGACGGGAAGAAAGATTTTGTCGCCGTCGCGGTGGTGGCGCGGTGGCCCGGCGGGCCGATGCCGTGCGGCGCGTGTCGGCAGTTGTTGGCGGAGTATGCGCCGAAAGCGAAGGTATTCATCGCGGATAGTGACAAATTGAAAGCCGTCCAGACGTTCACGGTGAAGGAGCTTCTGCCGTT
Organism: uncultured Verrucomicrobia subdivision 3 bacterium; assembly: GCA_903918885.1. Lineage (GTDB taxonomy): Bacteria > Verrucomicrobiota > Verrucomicrobiia > Limisphaerales > UBA11358 > UBA11358. The sequence goes on along the minus strand of CAIXFY010000026.1, from coordinate 53,477 downwards.
GGCGTTTGTTTTCGAGTCGTGATGCACCTTGATATTTGGCGGATTCGACGTAGTCTTAAAAACTCGTAGTTGGATTTATTGTCATGAGTCTGGAAGCTGTATCTGGTCTGGAAAACGCGGCGTGGCCGGCCTTGCTGGTTGACGCACGCGGCGTTGTGCTCCAGTCCAATGCGGCGGCAAAAGACATTTTCAGCTCCGACTTGGAGAACGGGACCATGCCGCTGAAAACGATTTGGGCACCGGACAACAGCCTTTCCTCGGCGGATTTTATTTTGCGCTCCGAGCAGACGCCGGTCGCAGTTGCCACGCTTAAATTCAAGACGGTGAACGGATCCATCAAGGCCTTCACCACGGCTGTCGGTGCGTTGGCAGATGAGGGAGAAAAATGTTTCCTGCTTCAGTTGCTGCCGCTGAGCGCACCGGAACCGGCGGCGGCCAAAGAGCCAGCGGTGGGCGATGTGGCCATGAAGCAGAAGCTGGATTGCGTGCTGCAACTGGCGCGCACGGTATCACTAGATTTCAACAATGCGCTGACGGGGGTTTTGGCGCATACCTCGCTGCTGTTGGGTAAGGCGGAGACGGATCATCCGTGGCGGCGGTCGCTGTTGGAGGTGGAAAAATCCGCCTCGCGCGCGGCAGAAATCGCGGGCGAGTTGGCGCAGTTCAGTCGGCAGGAGAAAGATACGCGCCGCGCCGCGCCAGCTGGCAACTTGAATACGGTGGTGAACCGCTGCATGGAATTTTTTCAGAACGCGCACGGTGAGCGGTTCAAATGGAAGCTTGCGCCGGAACGCCAGTTGTTTACGGCCAGATTTGACGAGGCGAAGGTGCAGCAGGCGGTGACCAAGGTCATCGAGAATGCCGTGGAGGCGTTTGGCTTGAATGGCACGGGGCAGATTTCGGTGCAGACGCGGAATGTGGATTTGACGGAGCCGACGCAGGATCGCAACGTGCGGCTGGCGGCGGGCACTTATGTGTGCGTGGAAATTTCCGACAACGGGCCGGGCATTGATGCCGAATCGCTGCCGCGGATTTTCGAGCCGTTCTTCACCACGAAACGCGCACCGCATCGCGGCCTCGGGCTGGCGCTGGTTTACGGCATCATCACGAATCACGGCGGGGGTATCGCGATTTCCAGCCAGCCGGGCACGGGCACTTCGGCGCGAATTTATTTGCCGGCGGAGCGGACGCTGGTTCGCGAAATTGTCAGTGACGACAAGGAATTGCGCGGCACGGGCACGGTGTTGGTGGTGGACGACGAGAGTTTGGTGCTGACGATGGCGGAAACGATTTTATCGGACTTTGGCTACAAGGTCTTGACGGCGGGCAACGGACAAAAAGCTCTGGCCATTCTCGGGCAGCCGGGAACGAAGGTGGATTTGGTGATCACCGACCTAGTGATGCCGGGCATGGGTGGCCGCGAGTTGATGGAGCGCATCCGGCAATTGGATCCCGACTTGCCGGTGATGCCCACCAGTGGTTATGTGATGCCGGAGGACAAAAAGAACGCTACAGGTTATCTCCAAAAACCGTTCACCAGCACGGAGCTGTTACTCAAGGTAAAGGCGGCGTTGGCGCTTGCGTCGGCGGTTGACTGAAGGTTCCGCTTCTGGTTAACTCTCCTTATGCAAATTGAAAGCTTGAAAGTCTTTTGCGACCTAGCGGAAACGGAAAGTTTCACCAAGGCCGCGCAAATCAACGGCGTCACCCAGTCGGCGGTCAGCCAGCAAATCAGCGCGCTGGAACGCACCTTTAAGTCCCTGCTCATTGAGCGCAGCAAAAAGAAATTCCGCCTCACGCGCGAAGGTCAGGTGCTCTACGATTACAGCAAGCAAATCATTCAGACTTATGAATCGCTGCACAGCAAGTTGCAGGATTTGAAGGACATTATTTCCGGCACCATCCGCGTGGCGACGATTTACTCTATCGGCCTGCACGATTTGCCGCCTTACGTCAAAAAGTTCATGAAGAGCTACCCGACAGTGAATACACATGTCGAGTATCGCCGCGCCAATCAGGTTTATGACGACGTGTTGAGCAACGTCGTGGATCTTGGTCTAGTTGCCTATCCAGTGAAGGATTCCAAACTTGAAATCATCCCGCTGCGCAAAGAGCCGCTGGTGCTCATCTGTCACCCGCAACATCCGTTTGCGAAACAGAAAGCCATCAAGCTCAAGTCGCTCACCGGCCAGAAGGTCATTGGATTTGAACCCGACATCCCCACGCGCAAGGCGTTGGATAAAATCCTTCGTGAATACGGCGTGGAAGTGAAGCACGTCATGGAGTTCGACAACGTCGAGACCGTGAAGCGCGCCGTGGAAATTGACGCGGGCATCTCCATCGTGCCCATCGGCACGGTCACCCAGGAAATCGCCAAGAATACCCTTGCCGCCGTGCAAATTGAGGACGGTGAATTTTTCCGACCGCTCGCCGCGATTTATAAAAAGAACAAAGTGCTGTCGCCGGCGATGAAACAGTTCCTGTCCATTTTGAAAGACGCGCCGTAAGCCTTTTCCGAAACCAACATGGGCGACGCCAAAAGCGTCGCCCGTTTTTTATTTCAGATTTTCAGGATTCAAGCCGCGTAAATCTTTCGGCAGAAATTTCCCGTCCTTGCGGATGAGCTTGCCGTCGAACCACACCTCGCCGCCGCCCCATTCCGGGCGCTGAATCAAAACCATGTCCCAGTGAACCGCACTTTTATTTCTGTTGCCGCAATCCTCATACGCCTGACCCGGCGTGAAGTGCAGCGACCCGGCTATTTTCTCGTCGAACAAAATGTCGCACATCGGGTTTTGGATGTGCGGATTGAAGCCGAGTGAAAATTCCCCGATGTAGCGCGCGCCGGCATCCGTGTCCAAAATCTCATTGAGCCGCTTTGTGTTGTTCGCGCTCGCGTGGGCGATTTTGCCGTCTTTCAATTCCAACTTCACATTTTCAAACTTCGTGCCGGAATACAGCGTCGGCGTATTGAATTGAATCACGCCGTTTGCCGATTTCAAATTCGGACACGAAAACACCTCGCCATCGGGAATGTTCCGCGTGCCTTCGCATTTTTTTGCGCCGATACCTTTGATGCTGAAAGTCAAATCCGTGCCTGGCCCTTTGATGTGAACTTTGTCCGTCTTCCGCATCAACTTTTCCAGCGGAATCATCGCCTTCGCCATCTTTGCGTAATCCATCGTGCAGACGTCGAAGTATAAATTTTCAAACGCCTCCGTGCTCATCGCCGCCGCCTGCGCCATGCTCGGCGTGGGCCAGCGCAAGACGCACCAGCGCGTTTTGTTGACGCGATAATCCAGCACCGGCCGGATGATTTTGGAATACATCTGCATCAACGCGCCCGGCACATCGGCATTTTCCGTGGCGTTCGCGCTGCCGCGCACGGCGACGTAAGCCGCCATTTTTTTCATGCGAAACAATTCCAAATCGCGCACATCGGCGGCCTGCGCCTCCGTCATGCCGAGCAGTTGCTCGCGGCCGACGCGCGTGTGGCGCGTCTCGACAAACGGCGTCGCGCCCGCCGCGCGCACGGCGCGGATCATCTCTACGGTGAATTCATCCGGCACATCAATCATGTCCAGCAGGATGCGCTCGCCCTTTTTGAGCGCGCAGGAATAATTCACAAGCAGCTTGGCCAACTTGGTGTAACGCGGGTCGGTCATAAATTTCATAAAATGTAGCTGTAATATTGCGGCTGGGCAAATCCGCTTTACACGCCGACGCGTGCAGGTCATTTTTTCCGCTCATGGTTTTCACCCGCAAAAATATGGATTGGTGGTGCGCGCGCGGAATTTTATCGCTCGTGCTGGGGATGCTCGTGTTCGCGCCGCTGGCGTTCGGCGCGGTGGACGCGTGGGCGTGGCTCGTCCTGCAATGCGTCGCCGCCGGTGTCTTCATTCTGTGGACCGCGCGGCTGTGGGCGAATCCCAAAACCAAGCTGCTCTGGCCGCCTTTGTGCTGGGCAGTGTTGGCGTTCATGGTTTATGCCATGGCGCGGTATTTTACGGCGGAAATTGAATACGTGGCGCGGCTGGAAATGCTCCAAGTCTTGTTGTTCGGATTTTTATTTTTTGTCGCGCTCAACAATTTGCGCGGGCAGGAAGAAATTTCGGCGGTGAGTTTCACCTTGATTGCCGCGGGGACTGTCACGGCGTGTTACGCGGTGGCGCAACTGATGCATCATTCCAATCAGGTTTGGAATCAGCCCTCGCCCTACATCGGCCGCGCGTCGGGAACCTTTATTTCACCCAACAATCTCGCGGGTCTACTCGCGATGCTACTGCCGCTGGCGCTGTCGTATCTGCTCGTCGGCAAGGTGAGTGTCGTGTCGCGAATTTTGCTGGCTTACGCCGCACTGGCCATGGCGGTGGGGCTGGCGGTAACATTTTCGCGTGGCGGTTATCTGGCGGCGGCGGCGGGAATTATTTGCCTGCTGGGAATTTTACTTGGCCACAGCAATCACCGGCTCAAGGCGGCGCTGTTGCTGGTGGTCATTCTGACGGTCGGCGGTTTTGGCGCGTCGCATTACCTGTCTAAAACAGTCGGCTACATGCGGCGGGTTTCCGCGCCGGAGGAAAATGCCAGCCACGAATTGATTGATCCGAGCGCGGCCTCGCGGCTGGCCTTGTGGGGCGCGGCGTCGCGGATGTGGACGGATCATCCGTGGTTCGGCGTCGGCCCGGCACATTTTGATTATCGTTTCCGCGAATACCGGACGGAGCTGGTGCAAGGCCGCCCGGATCGTGTGCACAACGATTACCTGAATCTGCTCGCCGATTGGGGCGCGGTGGGCGGCATCATCGTTTTCACCGGCGCCGGAATTTTTATTTTCTGGTTGCGGCGGACGTGGCCGCAGGTGCGGCGTGAGGAAAATGATTTTGGCAGCGGACAAGGCAACCGGTTTGCGTTTTTTCTGGGTGCGACGTGCGGGCTGACCGCGCTGGCGGTGCATTCGCTCATGGATTTCAATCTGCACATTCCCGCTAACGCATTGGTCGGCGTGACGTTGCTGGCGTTGCTGACGAGCAATGTGCGTTATGCGACGGAGCGCTACTGGCTTCGTCCGCGCCTGCCGCTGAAGCTGGTGTTGGCGACGGGGCTTGGCGCGCTGGCGGTTTATTTTTTTGCGCAGACTTGGCGGTTGGGCGACGAAGCGCACTGGCTGGCGCAGGCGCAAAAACTGCCGGTGTTTTCGCCGGAACGGGCGGCGGCTTTGGAAAAAGCATTTGCTTGCGAGCCAAAAAATTTCGCCACGGCCTACGACATCGGTGAATGTCTGCGCATGCAAAGTTTGGAAGGCGGCAGCAACTTTGCCGCGCAAGGCCAGCAGGCGCTCGCTTGGTATACGCGGTCGCTCCGGCTCAATCCGCAGGATGGCTACAGTTTTCTGCGCACCGGCATGTGTCTGGACTGGCTGGGACGGCACGCCGAGGCGGAGCCGTTTTATGGTCAAGCCGAGGCGCGCGACCCGAATGGCTATTTCATGGTGGCCAACATCGGCTGGCATTATGTCGAAACTGGCGATTACGCCGCCGCCCGCGAATGGTTCGTCCGGTCGCTCCAGTTGTCGGCCAAAGACAACGTGATTGCGCGGAATTATCTGGCGATTTGTGAGTCCAGACTGCTGGCCAAGGCTTCGGGGCAACGGCAATTACCCTTTGGTTATTGAGCCAAATGTCAATTGACAATTCTGGTCACCGGCGTTTATATTGCGGACAGTAAAAAATCCGCTCTTAAAGATTCATATGAGTAAAATTCAAGTTTTTTTCGCAACCGCATTTTGCGTTTTGCTGTCGGGTGCAGCGGTCACAGTCGCCGCGCAAACAGATAATGCGGGTTCCGCCACCGTTATTCGTGTTGATGGCGCGGTCAGTTACTCGTTGGGCAATGACCAGTGGACAACGCTGGTTGCTGGCAAAATCCTCCCGGCGGGAGCCGTCATCCGCACCGATTTCAACGGCTCGGTCGATATTGTTTTGGGCAAAGACATTGACTTGCCACAACATGCTTGGCAGGGGCGTTGGACGCCGCAAAATATTGCGCCAGCACCGGACGAGAGCGGCCGCGGCATGATGAGTTACCGTCCTTCTGCTGAACAGAACGTGGTTCGCCTCACGCCCAATACCACTCTTGCGATTGACAAGCTGACGATTGTTGACACCGGTGCCGATACGGTCAGCGATACGGAACTCGATTTGCGGAAGGGTAAAATTTTCGCCAGCGTCAAAAAACTCACCGGCGCGTCCCAATACCTAATCAAGCTCCCGAACGGCATCGCGGGTGTGCGCGGCACCGAATTTAGCCTTGGCGACGATGGTAAATCAGTCGTCTTCAAGAGTTCCGGCGGCGGCTTGGTGATTTCCATGGTTCCGCCGAGCGGTGTCCCTGTAACCACAATTGTTGTGGCCGGCTTTTCGTTTGACCCCAGCACGAAACAACTGACGGTTATCTCCGACAACATGATTAGTTTCCTCAGCCAGATATTTACTGCGTTACAAGCCATCTATTCACCTGTTTCTTTTGTAACCCGTGACGGAACCTGCATTTATGTTTCCCCAACGCATGCCGCCCGCGGTGGCAACTCCCCGCCTCCGCAGGCGAGTCCGCAACCGAGTCCGCCGCCGAATTCCAACGATTAAGATCCTCCAAATTTGCTTTTCAAACCCGGTGCAGCCTTGAGTTGCGCCGGGTTTTTGTTTAATCCAACGGAGTGAAGTTCAAGCGCCTCAAACGCACACCGCTCCTACTGGCGCTTTCTGTCCTCGCGCTGGTCTGTGGCGGCTGGTGGCTGCATCTGGATTTTCCCGAACGGCTGGAGCGCCTGACCTATGACCTGCGAGTCCGCGGCGCGCAGAAATTTCCCGCGCCCGCCGCCACCAACCTCGCCTTCGTCGCGATGGAAGATTCCAGCATCGCCGCCCTGCGGCGCGGATTGCTCGGCCAGCCCTACGGACTCTACTGGCCGCGCCACGTCTACGGCCGCGTCGTCGAGGAACTGACCGCGCAGGGCGCGAAGGCCGTCGCGTTCGACGTGCTGTTCGGCGAGTTGCGGCCCGACCACGCGCCGGTGCAGATGGCGGACGGAACGCTGATGGAATCCGACCAATTTTTCGCGCTGCAAATGCGCCGCGCGGGCAATGTGGTTTCCGCCTTCACCGCCGAGGTGAATCCGCCGGATTTGTTCGTCACCAACTCGCTTGCGCTCGGCGACATCTCGACGACGAAGGACGCCGACGGCGTGTTGCGGCAAATCAAGAGCTTCAGTTTGAAATGGCACCCCGCCTTCAAATCCGCCGCGCACCAACTGGGCGCGAATTTGGAGCGCGCGCAAATTTTGCCGGACAAAATAATTTTGCCGCTGGCGACCGGCACGAACCTGACCGTGGCGTTCGACCGCGACGGAAATTTCGACCTCGCCGATTTCGTGGGTGACGAAATTCCCGCCGGCTGGAAGCGTTTTGACAAGCCGTTCGCGCGCGTTTGGGATCTCGGCATCGTCATGGCCGCGCGGGAATTGAATTTAGATTTGGCGAAAGCCGAAGTGGATTTGCCCGGCGGAAAAATTATTTTGCGCGGCGCGAACGGAATCGAGCGCGTCATTCCCGTCGACGCCGGCGGATTTTTTCTCATCAACTGGCAGTTGACCGTGGACAATCCCGCCATCGTTCGCCAGCCGATTGAGGAGGTGCTCAAGCAGGACCGGCTGCGTTTGGCCGGCGAGACGAACGGCTTGAAAAATCCTTTCGCCGGCAGGCTCGTCGTGCTCGGCTCGGCGGCGCAGGGCAACGACTTGAGCGACCACGGCGCGACGCCGCTGGAAAATGACACGTTGCTCGTCAGCAAGCACTGGAACGTCGCGAACTCCGTGATCACGAACCAATTCATCCGCCGCGCGTCGCCGACGGTTTCGCTGGCGCTGATTATCTTTCTCGGGCTGGCCACGGCGGCGCTGACCTGGCAATTGCGCGCGTTCGCCGCCTCGGTCGCGACGGCGCTGCTCGTGGCAGGTTACGTCGCGTTCGCGTTTTTTGCGTTCATCAAGTTCCGCCTCTGGCTGCCGCTGGTTTTTCCGGTGGCCGGCGCGATTTTGGTCGAGCATGTCTGCCTCGTGACCTACCGCGTCGTGTTTGAGGAACGCGAGCAACGCCGCGTCAAATCGGTGTTTTCCAAAATTGTGTCGCCGGACGTGGTGAACGAGTTGCTCGGCGCGGAAAAACTTTCGCTGGGCGGCACGCGCCGGGAAGTCTCCGTCTTTTTCGCCGACGTGCGCGGGTTCACGACGCTCACCGACCAGATGCAGGAACAGGTCGCGGAGTTTGTGCGCGCGAACAAGCTGGATGCCGTCGCGGCGGAAAAATGCTTTGACGAATCCGCGCGCGAAACCTTGGCGACGGTGAACCTCTATCTCGCCGCCGTGGCTGACGCGGTAAAAAAGCACGGCGGCACGCTCGACAAATACATCGGCGACTGCGTGATGGCATTTTGGAATGCGCCGATTTTGGATGAAAACCACGCGGCCAAATGCGTTCTGGCCGCGCTGGATGCGCAGCGGACAATCTACGAATTAAATCAGGAGCGGCTGAAGCTGAACGCTTCGCGCGAAATCGAAAACCGCGCCCGAGCCTCGGCCGGTTTGCCGCCGAAGCCGATTCTCGTCGCGCTCCAGTTGGGCACGGGTATCAACACCGGTTCGGTCACGGTCGGGTTGATGGGCTCGAACAAGCACATTTTGAATTACACGGTGTTTGGCCGCGAAGTGAATCTGGCCAGCCGACTTGAAGGCGTTTCCGGCAGCGGACGCATCATCATCAGCGAGACCACTTACAATCACCTGTGCCTGACCGCGCCAGAGTTAGGGGTGAAGTGCATCGCGCTGCCGCCGGAGAAGGTCAAGGGCATCCGCGAGGCGGTGAAGATTTTCGAAGTGCCGTGGAAATAATTTTGATTTTTAATTTTTAGTTTTAAGTTAAATTATTGGCGAAACAGTAAGCTGGCCTGAAACTCAAACCAATCATGCGCATTGCAATCTATCCCGGCAGTTTTGATCCGCTGACCAACGGCCATCTGGATGTCATCCAGCGGGCGGCGCGATTGTTTGACCGCGTGATCGTGGCCGTCGCCAAAAACGACAGCAAGCATCCCTTGTTCACGCTGGCGGAACGCACGGCGCTGGTGAAAAAGGCGGTGGCCGGTTTGCCCAACGTGGACACGGATTCATTTGACGGCCTGCTGGTGGAATATGTTGCCGCCAAAAAGGCGCGGGCCATCGTGCGCGGACTGCGCGCGGTGTCGGACTTTGAATTTGAGTTCCAGCTCGCGCTGATGAACCGCAAGTTGGACGAGAACATTGAGACGATTTTCATGATGCCGAAGGACACTTACACGTTTTTGAGTTCGCGCATCGTGAAGGAAATCGCCCGGCTCGGCGGCAACGTGAGTCCGTTCGTGCCGCCAAACGTGCAGGTGGCTTTGAAGAAGAAACTTGAACCACCAAGACGCAAAGACACCAAGAAATGAAAATTACTTTTCTTTGCACCTTGGTGCCTTGGTGGTAAAAACCATGTCTTTAAAAGTCAATCTCCGCCATCTTGAAGACGACGGTATCCGCCTCAAGGGCGAGTTGCCGGTGGCGGAGCTGGATCTGGGCGTGGCGGACGAGTTGGTTCATCTGGAAAAACCGTTGCGCTACGATTTGGTCGTGGAATCGCTGCACGACGCGGTTTTGGCGACGGGTTCGCTGGTGCTGCCGCTGGACTGTGAGTGCGGCCGATGCCTGAAAAAGTTCAAATCCGAAGTGAAGTTGACCGGCTGGGCGGTGCATTTGCCGCTGGAAGGCGAAGAAAAGGTGTCCGTAGAGAACGATTGCGTAGACTTGACTCCATTCGTGCGGGAAGATATTCTGCTCAACTTTCCGCAACATCCGTTGTGTAAAACGGATTGCGCGGGATTGAAGAAAAAGGGCAAGGTCAGCGCGGCTGAAAGCTTGGAAAACACCAAGCCGGCCGTGTGGGCGGCGCTCGACAAACTAAAACTGAAATAAATTTATGGGCGTTCCCAAAAGAAAACCATCCACGAGCCGCCAGCGCATGCGCCGGGCTTACAACAGCGTTCTCAAACTGCCGCAGTTGGGCAAATGCCCGCAATGCGACGCGCCGGCCATCCCGCATCGGGTTTGCCCCGCGTGCGGATTCTACAAAGGCCGCCAGATTCTGACCGTCACGGCGGGCGCGTAATCCACGCGGTCTTTTCCGACCCACCATGCGAATCGCAGTGGATGTCATGGGCGGTGACCACGGTTGCGGTGTCGTCATTGCCGGAGTAAAGCGCGCCCTCGAGGAAAATAAGGAAATCGAGGCCGTCTATCTCGTCGGTAACAAGGCAGACATCCACGCCGCTTTGCCAGAACGCGGTTTTCGCGACCACCGCGTCCGCATCATCCACGCCAGCGAGGTGATTGAAATGGCGGACAAGCCGGTCATCGCGCTGCGCAAAAAAAAGGATTCTTCCATCGGCCGCGCTGCCGATCTCGTCAGTGAAGGCCAGGCCGACGCGCTCATTTCCCTCGGCAACACCGGCGGCATTTTCGCCGCTGGAACTTTCAAAGTCGGCCGCATTCCCGGCGTGGATCGTGGTTGCATCGCCACGGTCATTCCCCGGCAGAGCAACGAGTTTGTGCTGCTTGACGCCGGTGCGAATGTGGAATGCAAGCCGTATCATCTCGCGCAATTCGCCGTGATGGGCAGCGTTTATTCACGCGAGGTTTTGAAACGGAAAAATCCCCGCGTCGGCATTTTGAGCAACGGCTCCGAGGACTCCAAGGGCAACGAACTTACGCTCGAAGCGTTCAAACTTTGCAAAAAGCTGAACCTGAATTTCATCGGCAATATCGAGGGCCACGACCTGTTCAAAGACCATGTGGATGTCGTCGTCTGCGACGGATTCGTTGGCAACATCGTTTTGAAAACCGTCGAGAGCCTAGCGGTGGGAATGTTTTCCATGCTCAAGCGCGAGTTGACGCACAACACGCAGCGCAAACTTGGCGCATTTTTGGCCAAGGCCGCCTTTCAGTCCATCCGCCGCCGCATGGATCCGGAAGTTTACGGCGGCGCGCCGCTGCTGGGTTTCAACGGATTGGTTTTCAAAGCCCACGGTTCCGCGCGCGAACGCGCCGTGGCCAGCGCCATCCGCGTGACGGCCAACGCGGTGAAACATCAGATTAATCAGACCATCGCGCGTGACATCGCGGCTGCAAACATTATTCTCGACGCCGAAACCACCCTTCCTGCGAACGCATGAAAAATCCGCGCGCCAAACATAATTTCGTCGGTCAGACCTGTTCCATCACCGGAGTTGGTTCCTATGTGCCGGAGCGCGTCATGACCAATGCCGACCTCGAAAAAATCGTCGAGACTTCCGACGAATGGATTACTACCCGCACTGGCATCAAGGAGCGGCGCATCGCCGCCGCCAACGAATTCACCTCTGACCTTGCCGCCAACGCCGCCAAACGCGCCATGGAAATGGCGGGCGTCTCCGCCGAACAGATTGATTTAATCATCGTCGCGACCATCACGCCGGACATGCCGTTTCCGAACACCGCCTGTCTCGTGCAGCAGAAAATCGGCGCAGGTCGCGCGGCGGCGTTTGACATCGAGGCGGCCTGCTCTGGATTTATTTACGCACTGGAAATCGGCCAGCAGTTCATCATGTCGCGCACTTACCAAACGGTGCTGGTCATTGGCGCGGAAAAACTTTCGTCCATCACGAATTGGAAAGACCGCAACACCTGCGTGTTGTTTGGCGACGGCGCGGGCGCGGCGATTTTGCAGAACCGCGAAAATTCCCACGGCCTGCTCACCGCGGTCATGGGTGCGGACGGCGACAAGGCGAATTTGCTTTCGATGCCCGGCGGCGGCAGCGCGTGCCCGGCGACGATGCAATCCGTCACAGACGGTTTGCATTTTCTGCGCATGGACGGCAAGGAGACTTTCAAGAACGCCGTGCAGGCGATGTGCAGCGCGGCGAACGAAGTGTTGAGCCGTTGCGATTTGGATGTCACCAAAATCAAGTGCGTCATTCCGCATCAGGCCAACCGCCGCATCATTGACGCCGTCGGCGATCGCTTGAAAGCCACGCCGGAACAGCTTTTCGTCAACCTCCACAAATACGGCAACACCTCCGCCGCGTCCGTCGCCATCGCGCTGGACGAGGCGGTGCGCTCGGGAAAGATCCAGAAAGGCGACTTGATTCTGATTGTCGCGTTCGGCGCCGGTTTGACTTGGGGCGCGGCGGTGATTGAGTGGTGAAAAACTTAAATTTGACGACGCAGGTTGTCGTGCTAGGTTGCTTTACTTATGAGTGCTAAACAAATCAAGGGTCTGGGTTCCGTGGAAAATTCCGTGAGTGTAGCCGGTCGGCACGCGGCACTGGAACTCGCGGCGGAAAAAGTTTCCGTCCACAAAAACGGCATCGAATTTCGCAGCCCCAAGCCGTTCACCGAATGGTCCGAGATGACCGTCAAACTGCACTCGCCGCTCGATGGCAGTCAGCTTTCCTGCCACGGCGTTGTTGTCGCGTGCGCGGGCAACAAGCATGCCGGCTACAATGTCTCGATGCTTTTCACCAGCCTCACGCCGCAGACGGAAAAACAGCTCGGCGCGATGGCGCGCTCCCAGTTTGGCGCCGGTTAAATTTTAAAATTCTCAATTCGCCCCGAATAAATGTTCGGGGCTATTTTTTTTGACCCTCCGGCGTGGATTTATTAGGCTTCTTCTGTTCAAGAACCTTTTAATCGTCAGCTTTAACCAAATTTATTTTTGCTGACACATCGGGTTCGGGCGAACGGCGGGCATAGTCCGCATTTTATCCGACAAGACGCCCGGATTTTTGAGGCTAACATCAACACTCAACTGAATTAAATTATGACAAGCTCCATCAAAATTAAACCCACAGGCGCGCTCGACTTTCTCTCGCTCGGCGCGCTCGTCAACCGCCTCGACCCTGGCATCATCCCGTTCCGCAAAGCGTCGCACTGCGACATCCACGTCAGCGGCGGCGAGTTCAACGTCTCGGCGAACCTCTCCGACTGCTTCCGCCTCAACACCGGCGTCGCCAGCGCCATGGTGGACTATCCGATTGGCGATTTGATTGCCGAACGCGTTCGCGCGATGGGCGTGAAGCCGTTCTACAAAAAATTCAAGCACGACGGCGTGCGCGGGCCAAACATGGCGACGGTCTATTCCGATCGCGGCCAAGGCGTGCGCGCTCCCGTGGTGTTTTACAATCGCAGCAACGAAGCCGCCGGCCAGCTCAAGCCCGGCGATTTCAATTGGAACGAAATTTTCGGCGCCGGCGTGCGCTGGTTCCACAGCGGCGGTATTTTCGCCGCGCTCTCCGAAACCACCGGCGAACTCATCATCGAGGCGATGAAGGCGGCGAAAGCAAGTGGAGCAATCACGTCGTTTGATTTGAATTATCGCCAGAAACTTTGGGACATTTGGGGTGGTCAGGACAAGGCCGTGAAGGTGCTGGCGCGCATCGTGGAAAATGTGGATGTGCTTGTCGGCAACGAGGAAGACTTGCAGAAAGGTCTCGGCATCGAAGGTCAGGATGTGGAAGCGGCATCCAAGCTCGACCCCAGCGCGTTTTACGCGGTCATTGAAAAAGCCACGAAAAAATTTCCGAACGTCAAAGCCGTCGCGACGACGCTGCGCGAAGTGCATTCGACCAACCGCCACACCTGGGGCGCGGTCGCGTGGATTGATGGCAAAACGTATCAATCGCCGATGTGCGAACTCGACGTCGTGGACCGCGTCGGCGGCGGTGACGGCTACGCGGCCGGCTTTTTCTACGGTCTGCTGTCCGGCACGTCCGAACAGGAAGCCGTGAACCTCGGCTGGGCGCACGGCGCGCTGCTAACGACGTTCCCCGGCGACACCACGATGGCGACGGTCGAACAGGTCAAGGCGTTTGCCAAAGGCGGCTCGGCGCGCATTCAGCGCTGATTTTATGCTGTATTTCGCGCGCGGCTCCATCACCGACAAATTGTCAAAAGACGATTTGCGCGAGGGATTGTTCGTGGCTTTGAAAAATCTTGGCGCACGTAAAAAAGTTCTGGCCGTGCCGCCGGATTTCACGCGCTTTCATTCGCAGGCTGGTTTGCTGACGACGCTCGTGCATGAATTTTACGGCGACAAGCTGACGGATGTTTTGCCCGCTCTTGGCACGCACACCGCGATGACGAGCGAGCAGATTCACGAAATGTTTCCCGGCGTGCCGGAAAAACTGTTTCGCGTTCACAACTGGCGCACCGGTATCACGACGGTGGGCGAAGTGCCGGCGTCGTTCGTTAAAGAAGTCTCCGAAGGCGCGGTGGATTTTCCGTGGCCCGCACAGGTCGCCAACCTTATCGCCAGCGGCGGACACGATTTGATTCTCTCCATCGGCCAAGTCGTGCCACACGAAGTCATCGGCATGGCGAACTACAACAAGAACATCTTTGTCGGCACCGGCGGCGTCGAGGGCATCAACAAAAGCCATTACGTCGGCGCGGCCTACGGCATGGAACGCATGATGGGGCGGGCGAATACGCCGGTTCGCAAGATTCTCAACTACGCCTCAGAACATTTCACGAAGCACTTGCCGATTGTTTATGTTCATACCGTTGTCGGGCGCGCCGAGGATGGCAAGCTCGTCGTGCGCGGCTTGTTTGTGAGCGATGATGCGTCCGGTTTTGAACTGGCGGCCAAGCTTTCGCTCGAAGTGAATTTCGAAATGCTCGCCGAGCCGTTGAAAAAAGTGGTCGTCTATCTCGACCCGTCGGAATTCAAAAGCACCTGGCTCGGCAACAAGGCGGTCTATCGCACGCGCATGGCGATGGCCGATGGCGGCGAACTCATCATCCTCGCGCCGGGCCTGAAGGAATTTGGCGAAGATCACGAGATTGACCGGCTCATCCGCAAATACGGTTATCGCGGCACGCCCGCCACGCTCGCGGCGGCCAAGGCCAATGCCGAACTGCAAAATAATTTGAGCGCGGCGGCGCATCTGATTCACGGCTCCAGCGAAGGTCGTTTTGGTATTACCTATTGCCCCGGCCATTTGACGAGGCAGGAAATCGAAAGCGTGAATTTTAAATACGCCGACCTCAAGACGATGACGCAGCGTTACGATTTGAAGAAATTGAAGGACGGCTGGAACACGCTGCCAGACGGCGAAAAGATTTTTTACATCTCCAATCCGGCGCTTGGCCTTTGGGCTTGCCGCAGCCGGTTCACTGATTAGTTTGGGCGCATGAGCTTGCATCTCCGACCGAAAAGCGAGTGTCGCTTCGACCAGATTTCGCTCGGCGAAGTCATGCTCCGGCTCGACCCCGGTGAGTGTCGCATCCGCACCGCGCGCGAATTCAAGGCGTGGGAAGGTGGCGGCGAATACAACACCTCGCGCGGCCTCCGCAAATGTTTCGGCTACAAGACCGCCGTTTGCACCGCGTTCGTGGATAATGAAGTCGGTCATCTCATCGAAGACTTCATCATGCAGGGCGGCGTCTGCACTGACTTCATCAAGTGGCGCGAAGACGACGGCATCGGCCGCAGCGTGCGCAACGGTTTGAATTTCACCGAACGCGGCTTCGGCATTCGCGGCGCGGTCGGTGTGCCGGATCGCGGCAACTCCGCCGCGTCACAACTCAAGCCCGGCGATTTCGACTGGGATCACATCTTCGGGAAAGTCGGCACACGTTGGTTGCACACGGGTGGTATTTTCGCTGCGCTCTCGGCGACCACGGCAGAATTGACCATCGAAGCCGTGAAGGCTGCGAAGAAACACGGCGTCGTGGTGAGCTACGATTTAAATTATCGTCCGTCGCTCTGGAAAACCATCGGCGGTCTCAAGAAAGCGCAGGAAGTGAATCGCGAGATCGCGAAGTATGTCGATGTCATGATCGGCAATGAAGAAGACTTCACCGCGTCGCTCGGTTTTGCCGTCAAGGGCGCGGAAGATCTCAAGCACATCGAGACGGATGCGTTCAAAGCGATGATCGAAACCGCCGTGAAAGAATTCCCGAATTTCAAAGTCGCCGCGACCACGTTGCGTCACGTCATCACCGCGACGAAGAACGACTGGAGCGCAATTCTCTGGCACGACGGCAAGTTCCACGAAAGCCGTCAGTATCCGGGTCTCGAAATCCTCGACCGCGTCGGCGGCGGTGACAGTTTCGCCAGCGGTTTGCAATTCGGTTTTCTCGAATTTAACGACGCGCAAAAAGCCGTGGAATATGGCGCGGCGCACGGCGCGCTGGCCTCGACCACGCCCGGCGACACCAGCATGGCCACTCGCAAGGAAGTGGAAAAAACTTTCGGCGGCGGCAGCGCGCGCGTGGTGCGGTAAAATTTATTTTATGAATACAACTGAACTGTTCTCACTCAAAGGCGAAGTAGCCGTGGTCATCGGTGCGACCGGCGTGCTTGGTGGTGCGCTGGCCGACGGTCTGGCTGCCGCCGGTGCGAAAGTCGCCGTGCTTGGCCGCAATGAAGAACGCGGTAACGCGCGTGTCAAAGCCATCAAGGACGCCGGCGGTCACGCGGCATTTTTCACCTGCGACGCCAGCTCACGCGCGAGCCTGGCGGAAGCGCGCAAAAAAATCGAAGCGTCGCTCGGTGCGCCGACGATTCTCGTGAACGCTGCCGGTGGCAACGACCCCAAGGTCACGGTCACGGCGGAAAATCCGTTTGAGAAAATTTCGCTCGAAGCGCTGAACGCGAATCTGGATTTGAATTACATCGGCGGCGCGTTTCTGCCGTGCCAGGAATTCGGTCCGGGCATGTGCCAGCGCGGCAAGGGCAGCATCATCAACATCGCGAGCGTGTCGGCGCATTTGCCGCTGTCGCGTGTGATGAGTTACTCGGCGGCGAAGGCGGCGGTGCTGAACCTCTCGCAATTCCTCGCGCGCGAGTGGGCGACCAAAGGTGTGCGCGTGAACACCATCACGCCGGGATTTTTTCCGGCGGAACAAAATCGCAAGCTGCTGTTCAACGACGACGGTTCGCCCACAGCGCGCACGAAGGCGATTTGGGGTCACACGCCGATGAACCGTTTCGGCGAATCCAAAGAGTTGATTGGCGCGTGTGTTTTTCTCGCGTCGCACGCGGCGAGTTCGTTTGTCACCGGCACGGACCTCCGCGTGGACGGCGGCTATTTGAGCCAGACGATTTGATTCGAAAATTAACAGCAAAAACCCGTTGAAGAATTTCTTCAACGGGTTTGTTGTTGGCGAAAACTTACAGGTCAGTGATGGGTTTGTGGCGCGGCACGAGGAGTTTCATGACGCTCCAGGCGGTCAGGTAGCTGAGCGCGCAGATGATGAACATGATCAAGTAGGCATGTTGCGGGTTGGCCTTGAACGTGTCGGTGAGCGAGCCGACGAGCAGTTGCACCAACACGCCGCCGAGGCCGCCAGCCATCGCGCCGATGCCGGTTACCGAGCCGACGGCTTTTTTCGGAAACATATCGGAGACCGTGGTAAACATGTTTGCCGACCACGCCTGATGCGCGGCGGCACCGATGCAGATGAGCGCGACCGCATAAACTGAGGCCATGTTGCCGAAGTGGCTGACGGTGCCGAAATACTGCGTGGCCAGAACGGCGAGCGGGCACAGGGCAATCAGGAACATCGCGGTCATGCGCGCTTTGTAGACGGGCATTCCCCTTTTAATGAGCGTCATCGGGATGCTGCCGCCGTAAACGCTGCCGATGATGGCGACGCCGTAGACAATGAAGGTTGGCAGCATCACATCGTGCTTGGTCATGCCAAATTGTTTTTTCAAGTAATCCGGCAGCCAGAACAGGTAGAACCACCAGATGCCGTCGGTTAGAAATTTTCCAAAGAAAAAACACCAAGTCTGCCGGTAGGTGAGTAGCTTCCACCACGAAACCTTTGCCCGTTCACCGCTCTCCTCGCGGACGGCGGCGTCATCGTCAACGTGGATGTAGTCGTATTCCGCCTGCGAAAGTCGTTTGCTTTTGGCAGGCGCGTCGTAAAGCCAGAACCAGAAAATCAGCCAGATGAAACCCACCGCGCCAGTGTAAATGAACGCCATTTTCCAGCCCTGCTGGTCGCCGTAGTGAATCATGCACCACGGCACGAACAAAGCGGCGATCATCGCGCCGAAGTTGGAGCCGCTATTGAAAATGCCCGTGGCCAGCGCGCGTTCGCGCTTGGGGAACCATTCGGCGACGGTCTTGATGGACGCGGGAAAGTTGCCGGCCTCGCCGACGCCGAACGCGCTGCGCACCAGCATGTGCGCCACCACTAACCGACCGACAAAGGCGTTGGCGATGCCGAAAATGGACCAGACGATGAGCGATAGCGCGAGGCCGAGCTTGGTGCCAATCTTGTCAATGACCCAGCCGGCAACAATGGTCATGCCGGCATAAAACGCGGTGAACGCCGCCGTCAGGTGCGCGAAGTCTGTGTTGCTCCAGCCGAAGCCGCCCTGTTCCGCCGGCGTGCAGAAAAATTCCTTCAGGTAGCTGATCACCTGACGATCGAGGTAATTGAAGGTGGTCGCAAAAAATAGGAGGCTGCAAATGACCCAGCGAAAGTGGCTGACGGCAGGGCGAGACATGTTCGGGGAATTCATCTTTGGCGAGGATTGCCGAAAGCGGACAACGGTTCAAGCGTGGAAATCAACTTTACAATCCGACGTTTTTTCGGCACGTTTCATGGATGAATTTGAAAAAGTTTCTGCCGTTTTTGCCCGTGATTTTGTTGGCCGGTTGCACGACCGCCTCGTTCACGCGCATGACGCCCAGCCAGCAGCCGCGCAACGCCAACAACGTCTATCCTGTGGAAGTAGCCTTCAACTCCGCCCAGCAATCACTGCGCTGGGACAGCATCCAGCCGCATGTGTTGGTTGGCGATCAGTCTTTTCCGTTGCGTCCCGTGCCGATGGTAAAAAACCGTTGGGAAGGAGTTGTCCCTGTTCCGCCGTCTGCCGGTCAGACCACTTATCGCTTCAAATTTGACTATCTTTACAACAACTTCGGCACCGAGCCCAAGCCGGACAGCGCGTGGTCTTCGGTTTACACTTTGAAAATCGTGGAGTAATTCCCTTTGCTCTCAAAACAAAAGCGCGGACAAAAGTCCGCGCTTTTTTGTTTTCAAATTTCAGGGACGGATTAGCGTTTTTTCGGCCGGAGCAGCAAAACTTTTTTATCCGTGCCATCCACTTCCACGCTGTGCGTCTCGATGTCCGGATCGTCCTTGAGCGCCTGATGCACGATGCGTCGGTCAAAGGCGTTCAACGGTTCCATTTCCACGGCATCACCCCAGCGCTTCACTTTTTCCGCAGCTTCCTGAGCCTTTTTTACGAGCGCTTCAAGCGCTTGTGAACGATAACCACCCACGTCAATCATCACCTTCGGTGCGCTTTGATCCTGCTGAAATACGATGCGATTGACGATGTATTGCAGGTCGGCGAGCGTCTGACCTTGCCGGCCAATCAGGCGACCCGACTCTTCCGTTTTCACGTCGAGCATCAGGTCGGCGCCAATTTTCTGTTCCGTCACGGTCGCCGGGAAACCCAGCGTGGCGAGAATTTTTTCGGTGATTTCTTTCGGTTGTGCGGGCATAGGAAATTATTTTTTCTTTTTCGGCGCCGGAGTCAATGCTGGATTCGTCGTGACCACCGTAGCTGCCGCCGGCGCGGCGGTCTTCGTCATTTTCGTCTGTAGGATGGTCAGCAAATTATTCACCGTCCAGTAAAGCGCGAGGCCGGACGAATAATTGTAGAGGAACAAAATGAAAATCGCCGGCATCCACCGCATCATCTTCTGCTGCGCTGGATCCATGCCGGGCGAGGCCGGTTGCAGGTGCGACTGCCACAACATCGCGCCGCCCATCAACATCGGCAGCAGATTGAACGGCAGACCCTCCGGCGTGCTGATGAACGGCAGGAACGTCACGCCCGGAATCATGAACAGCGTGTCCGGCTTGGACAAATCCGTCGCCCATAAAAAGTGTGCGCCGCGCAATTCGATCGCGCTGCGAATCATCGTGAAAAACCCAATGAACACCGGCATCTGGATGAGCATCGGCAGACAGCCGCTCATGGGATTGACCTTATTTGCTTTGTAAAGTTCCCACTGCTTGGCCGTGAGTTTCTGGACGTCGTCCTTGTATTTTTCCTTCAGCGCGGCGAGATCTGGCGCGAGTGCCTGCATCCGTTTCATCGAACGCGTGCTGGCCGCCGTCAACGGCCAGAACAGCAGCTTGATCAAAATCGTGATTAACACAATCGTCCAGCCGTAGCCCAGCGTGGTCAAATCGTGAACGCCATTCATTGCCGACAACAGCAGCTTCGCGAAGAACGAACCGACGCCCCAGAAACCGGCAAAGCCCGTGCCAAAATTCATCACCTGATCCGCGTGGTTGTTGAATTTTTGGCCGATGTCCGCCAGCGTCCGGTATTCCTTTGGCCCGGCGAACAAAACAAATTCTCGGTCCACCGCCGAATTCGCCGTCAGCGTCATTGCCGGATAAACCAAAGCCGTTTGAATTCCCTTTGGCGCCACGATGTTCGTCGTCACGCCGACATTCTGAAACAGCGGCAGCGTAACTGGCCGCGCCAGCATCAGTTGCGCGGGCTCGTTCGTCTTCGTCATGGTCATCAGCGCGAAGAACTGGTTGTGCGCCGCCGCCCAATAGACATTGCCCGCACCGGCGCGGATCTCCGTTTTCGGCGTGCCGCGCGAGCAGCCCATCCCGCCCGAAAAAGCCGTCAGCGGCTGATCCACCGCCGTCGTGCCGTCAAACCACATCGCGCCCTCGACCTGTCCATTGTCGTCCACATCCATCGGCGTTGCCGTGCCGACGACCACTTCTTGCGCGGGCAAAATCATCGCCGTCGTCGAAGTGTTCTCGATGCGCACCGCAGCGTTGACGAGGTAGTTGGAGGCGAACTGAAAATTTTTCACGAGCCGCAAACCGTCGGCGAAATTCTTTTCCGCGCGCACGCCGGTGGCGGTTTTGGTCAGAATAAAGTTGCCGTCGCCGATAAAATTTTCACCGCCGAGAACCGCCAACACCGGCACGGTGGCGCGGGCGTTGAGTGAGGCCACACTGGCCGAGTTCGTGACCTGGCCGCGCCAGTGTGCCGAAACCGTTTCGGGATAATCCAGCAAGTCCACCTGCTTCAAGCCGCCGCCGCGCGAAGTGAAGGTGTAGCACGCCCGGCCATTCGTCAGCACCAGCGTCTGCTCCGGCGCGTTCGTGTCAAATACGATTACTGGTGCGGTCGGCGTGGAAATAGCCACCGCCACCGACGCGGTTGAGTTTGCGGCTGATTGAGCCACGGCCGCAGGATGGGCGGCGGCGTAGCGCGCCTGTTGCTGCGCGATTTTGTTCTGCTCCACAAACCACCAGCCGAGTAGCAGCACGCAGATGGAAACGACGATGACTCCTGTTTTATCCATGAAATTAAATTCTGGCTTCTGAATTCTGGCTTCTGAATTCTGTTTTGGGCACCGGATCGTGTCCGCAATCGCCCCACGGATGGCAGCGGCAAATCCGCTTGGCCGCCAAAACCGTTCCCGCCGCCGCGCCGTGTTCCGCCACTGCGTCCATCGCATAAACCGAACAGGTCGGCGTGAAACGGCAGCCGCTGCCAGCTCCGAACATAAGGGTTTGCGCCGGAGAAATCACCGCGCGGTAAATGCGGATGGCAAAAATCAAAATGTGCTGGAGCGGGTTCACGATTTCAGTTCTTCAGCAACTTCGCGCGCTGCAGCGCGGCGAGAAAATCCTTTTCTACTCCGGCAAAATCCTTTTGCGTAATCGAATTGCGCGCGACCAGAATCAATTCCACCGGCTGCGCAAACTCGTGCTGGTGCTGCCGGAAACTTTCGCGGAGCAGACGGCGGGCGCGGCTGCGGTCAGGAGCGTCACCGATTTTTTTGCTGGTAACCACGCCGAGTTTGGACGCCGAACCATCCGGCAATTTTGCCCAGTTGGCGATGAGGCAGCCCAAAACGAGGCGTTCTCCCTGCTGCCGGACGCGCATGAAATCGCGGTTTTGCGCCAGCCGCAAGGAACGGCCCAGACGAAGGCGTTTCGGCGGCGCGGAATTCACAAAATCAAACCGGCGTGAGGCGTTTACGGCCCGCGCGACGACGGCGCGCGATGGTGGCCGCGCCCCGCTTGGTCTTGTTGCGGGCGAGAAAGCCGTGCTGGCGTTTACGGCGGATTTTCGACGGTTGATACTGGCGTTTCATAAAATTAAATCAAATTGGTTCCGGCGCAAAAACCGGAGCGTGTGAGAATAGCAGTGAATCGCTTTGAGTCAAGAAGGGCTTGCAGGTTCACTTCACATTCAATTCCCGTTGAATCCCAAACTTCTCGATGCGTTTACGCAGCGTGGCGCGGGTGATACCGAGAATTTTGGCGGCGTGAACCTGATTGTTCTCCGTCTCAATCAAGGCTTGAATCACCAGTTCGCGCTCGACGGCGGGAATGATTTTCAGTTTCGGGTCGCGCTTGGCAATCTGGAAAAGCTGGCGTGCCAGTGCAGCGGCATCCGTTCCACCAGCGGCGCTAACGGTGGCAGAAGTTGAAGCGGAAACCGGCGCACTGCTGCTGATTGCGCCGGTGATTTCCGGCGGCAAATCGCTCAACAAAATCGCGTCGCTCTTCGCCATCACGTGCGCGCGGCGGATGGCGTTCTCCAGTTCGCGCACGTTGCCGGGCCAGTGATATTTTTCCAGCGCCTTGATGACGCTGGCGGCGACGGATTTCGGCGTGCGCTTGAGTTCGCGCGCATTTTTTTCGAGAAAATAATTCACCAGCAGCGGAATGTCGCTCGGCCGCTCGCGCAAAGGCGGCAGCGGAATCCGCACGACGTTCAGTCGGTAAAACAAATCTTCGCGGAATTGTTTCGCGGCCACGGCGGCTTCGAGTGGCTTGTTCGTCGCGGCGATGACGCGCACATCCACTTTCAGCGGCGAGTTGCCGCCGACACGTTCGAATGTGCCGGATTGCAGCACGCGCAGGATTTTCGTCTGGGTCGTCGGCGTCATGTCGCCGATTTCATCGAGGAAAATCGTGCCTTTGTTACATTGCTCGAATTTGCCGATGCGCTGCACCGTCGCACCGGTGAACGCGCCCTTCTCGTGGCCGAACAATTCGCTTTCCAAAAGCTGTTCGGGAATCGCCGCGCAGTTCACCGCGAGAAACGGCTGCGTCGCGCGTTCGCTGTGGTGGTAAATCGCGCGGGCGACGAGTTCCTTGCCCGTGCCGCTTTCGCCGGTGATGAGCGCGGTGGCGTCCGTGCCGGCGACCTGGCCGACGATTTTGAAAACCTGCTGCATCGGCCCGCTGCGGCCGATGATGCCGAGTTCGTAATCTTCCGATTGCAGCAACGGCTCGTAGCTCACGACTTGCTTCATGTCGCGCGCGGCCTTGAGCGCGTTGGCGATGACTTCCTTGAGCTTCGGGATGTCGAACGGCTTCAGCAAATAATCATACGCGCCGAGCTTCATCGCCTCGATGGCGGTTTGCGTGGTGCCGTAGGCGGTCATCAAAATGACGAGCAGTTTGGGATCGGTCGCGCGGATTTTGCGGAGCGTCTCCATGCCGGTCATGCCGGTCATGCGCACGTCCATGAGCACGAGGTCGGGCTTGAACTTGGGGATGACTTTCAATCCCTCTTCACCGCTGGCGGCGGTGGCGAGTTCAATTTCTTCCGAGGCGAGAATGCGTTGCAGCGAATACCGCACGTCCTCTTCATCATCAATCAACAACAGCTTGCTCATCGTGGCGGCAGCATAAACGAAATCCGCCCGGCGGTCAGCGATAATTCTTATGATGGTCGCGGCTCACGTCAGAACCAAGACCGCTTCCGGCGAAGTGGCAAAAGCCAGGATGTCGCCCTCGTGCCGTTGAATCAGCGCCAGCAAATCGGCGCGGGTGCAGTTGCCGAGACCGAGCCAGATGAATTTGGGCGGCGCACCGAACAGCACCGCCCGCTGGTAAAAATCCTTGTCCTTGGAAACGAGCGTGAATCCGTTGCCGCCGGCGTGGCGCCAGATTTCCTCGTCCGTGCGGCCTTTCAAGCCAAATTCGCGGACGTGCTGACTGCCGGGAAATTTTGCCGCCAGCAATTCCGGCAACTTGGGCGAGAGGTTTTCGTCGAACAACAGCTTCATGCAGCCACGAGCAGGCGGCGTTCACGTTCGGCGGCGAAGGTCAGGCAGGCCTGGATGTCCTCGGCGGTGAGGTCGGGAAAATCATCCACAATCTCCGCGACCGTCATGCCGCCGCCGAGATAATCCAGCACGTCCGCCACGGCGATGCGCGTGCCCTTGAGGCACGGCTGGCCGCTGCGGATGCGCGGGTCAAGGGTGATGCGGTCTTGATAAACCATGGCTTGAAGTTAAACCCGCCACCTTGATAGTCAAGCCGAACGCCGGTCGCACGGGCGGAGCGAACGGGCGGAAAAAGGCAATGGACAGACGGCAAATCTCTCAATAAAGTCGAACTGTGAAATGGGATAGGCTACAAAACTTCAACCAAGCACCTTACCTTATTAGGCCGTTTTAAACTCACATGAAAACCTTAATTATTCTTACTCTATTTTGCGGTTCACTATATGCCTCGGACATAACAAACACCTCTCCTTTTTGGCGCATAACGAAAATCAGCGGCACTACAAACCAACCGCCAGCCAGTATGGCAGATACAAATGGCTTCGGCGTTCAGTTTGCTCTTATCGAAGATAAAAAGTTTTTTGACAATTGGAATACTCCAGCAATACCTCATTTCACAAATACCTTTGTTGCCAGTCGCGGAGTGCCGATTTATACGATGGTCGTTTTTGCTGGTGCTGGCTTGCGAAGTGACGGCACAGCGGATGTTACCTATGATGTTATTGTTCGCAAGCCTGACGGCTCGATTTATGGACAAGACAAGGACTTGATCGGAGTAAAAGAGCGTATTGACCCGGATGGCTTATATCTTGTTCGGGATTATTTTGCCGTAAGGATTGAGCCGAACGATCCGGCTGGCGAATATACGGTTGAAATCTCTGTCAGAGACAATGTCAAGAAGTCGGAGTTGCATTTGAAGCGGAAATTCACAGTTGAGAAATGAGTCAGCGGTTTAGTTTAAATTTGCTGTGCGACAAAATGGTTAGCAGTCGTCTGTGGCGGGCAATCGGCTTCGCGGTTAACTTGAAGATTAAGTTTCCGACTACAATTCACGGGAGTTGATTAGCAGTTTGACCAGAACCGCGCGGCAATCTAGACTTTTCGTCCGTTTGAATTTTATCAATTTATGAAAATCATCGTTTGCGACCCCATCTCGCCCAAGGGCATCGAACTGCTCAAACAGCGTCCCGAATTCAACGTCGTCGTCCTGGAAAAGACCGCCACGGAAGATGAACTGTGCGCCCTAGTGGGCGACGCCACGGCGTTGCTAGTGCGTTCCGAAACCAAGGTGACGAAGAAAGTCATCGAGGCCGCCAAGCAATTGAAGGTGGTCGGTCGCGCCGGTGTGGGCGTGGATAACGTGAAGGTGGAAGATGCCACGCAGCATGGCGTGGTGGTGATGAACACCCCGCTCGGCAACATGGTGACGACGGCCGAACTGGCTTTTGGTCTCATGATGGCGCTCGCGCGCAAGGTGCCGCAGGCTGCCGCCGGATTGGCTGCCGGAAAATGGTTGCGCAAGGAACTCGCCAAGGATGGCATCGAACTTCACGGCAAGACCCTCGGCGTGATCGGCCTCGGTCGTATCGGTTCGGAAGTGGCCAAACGCGCCATCGCCTTCGGCATGAAGGTCGTAGCTTACGATCCGTTTCTCCCCGAAGACCGCGCCAAGGCCATCGGCGTCACGCTGGCTGATCTCGATGAAGTGTATCGCGTGGCCGATTTCATCACCTTGCACAATCTCGTGACGGATGAGACCCGCGGAATGTTGAACGCCGCCGCCTTCGCCAAGATGAAACCGAATGTGCGCATCGTGAATTGCGCGCGCGGCGAAGTCATCAATGAAAACGATTTGATCGCCGCGTTGGAATCCAAGAAAGTTGCCGGCGCTGCACTGGACGTCTTTGCCAAGGAACCGCTCCCGGCGGATCATCCTTACATCGCCCAAGCTGCGAAGGGCAACCTCATCCTCACCCCGCACCTCGGTGCCAGCACCAAGGAAGCGCAGGAAAAATGCGGACTTGAAGTGGCTGAAATCGTCATTGCCTATCTGACCACGGGCGAAGTCCGCAACGCGGTCAATCTCCCTTACCTCGACGCGAAGACGTCCGAACAGGTGAAACCGTATCTGCCGCTGGGCGAAGCGTTGGGCAAATTGCTCGCGCAGCTTTCGACCGGCGCGGACAAGCTGCACATCACCTACGGCGGCAATGCAAAAAATTTGACGAACATTGACCCGGTAACGCGCGCGGTCATTCGCGGCTTTCTCTCGACCAGCAATTTGAAGGATGTGAACAACGTCAACGTCCGCAGCGTGGCGCAGAGCATCGGCATCACGGTCGAAGAAAAAAAATCCGACGAGCCGGTGACGTTCAACGAATGGGTTCACGTCCAAGCGTTCAAAGGCGCGGAGAAATTAATTTCCGCCGGCGGCACGTTTTTCGGTTCGCCGAACAATCCGCGCATCGTGCGGCTGTTCAGCCAGCCGGTGGAAATCCCCACGAGCGGAACCCTGTTGCTGCTGAACAATTTAGACAAGCCGGGCATCGTCGGCTATCTCGGCACGTTGCTTGGTAAGCACAAGGTGAACATCGCCAGCATGAGTCTTGGCCGCGACACAGTTGGCGGTCTGGCGTTGACCGTCCTGAGCCTCGACAGCGTTCCCCCGCAGGCGTTGCTGGAAGAGCTAAAAAAAGACGCTGACATCAGCAATGTAAAAGTGGTAAAGTTGTGATTCTGTTTTTGAACTTAAACGAAACTTGTCAGTCCAATTGACCTAATGAAAATGAAATTGATTCTGTCCGCCGCGCTGATGGCCGGTGTGATTTCCGCCACGGCGGCCACCCAACCCGTTGCCGTTGCGGCGTCGACGAACGGCACGCCGGAAGATGCGATGAAGGCGCTGTTTGGCGACCCGGTAATCGTCAAGGGCAAGGGTTTTGAAATCAAACAGAGCGAGCTGGATCAGGTTTTAACCGGCGCGAAGGCAAACGCCGCCGCGCAGGGTCAGCAGTTGCCGCCGGAATTTTCCGTGGCCATCGTCAACCAGTTGATCACCATCCAGTCGCTCTTACAAAAGGCGACGTCGGCGGATCGCGCGGCGGGTACGGCGGAAGCAGATTTGCAATATACGAATCTCGTCAAGCGGTTCGGCTCGGTTGAGGCATTTGACCGCCAGCTCAAGGCGGTGGGCATGACGGCGGCGGATTTGCGCGCCAAGGCCACGCAGGAAGCGGTCGCCAAAAGCACCCTCAAGCGCGAACTGAACATTGCCGTGACCGACGCGGATGCGAAGGGATTTTACGCCAAGCATTCGGCGGATTTTGAGCAGCCGGAAATGGCGCATGTCCGTCACATTCTGCTGATGACCATTGATCCGACGACTCGCACATCGCTTTCCACCAACATGGTGGCGGCGAAGCGCAAACAGGCCGGCGACCTGCTCAAACAGATTCGCGCGGGCGCTGATTTTGCCAAACTCGCGAAGGACTTTTCCGAAGATCCCGGCTCGAAAGTGAACGGCGGCGAACTAACGGAATTTCCCCGGGGCCAGATGGTGCCGGAGTTTGAAGCGGCGGCATTTTCGCTGACGAACAATCAGGTCAGCGAAGTCGTCACCACCCAGTTCGGGTATCACATCATTCAGTTGCTGGACAAAACAACGGCCAAGAAATATGTCTTCACCGATACGCTGCCGCAGATTAACAAGACCGTGGCGGATATTTGCAAGACGGAAGTCGAAACGGAAAAAATCAAGGCGCTCGCTCCTGACTATGTGAAAAAACTACGCGCCGAACTCGGCGTGGAAATCACCGACGCGAAGCTCAAGGCGTTGGATGAAAGCGTCCGCGCCCAGGCCGAGGCGGCTGATTCTGCCGCCGCGCCGCTGGATGCGACCAAGTAAGTAGGCTTGACATTAAAAGCCGTCGGCACACAAATTGAGGCAAGAGGTATCATTATGAAAATGAAGATTATCATTGCTGTGCTGGCGGTGGCTTGCGTGGGGCTGGTCATCGGGTTATTGGCCGTCAAGAAGCAGAGCGCGGATCAGCACAACACCGACGTCAACTCCATTGTTGATTTCTCCAACCAGTTGGTGAACGCCGGCATGAAAATCAACGACCTTAATCAGGTCAATCTCATGTTGACCAACGACCTCGCCGCGAGTCAGCAGCAGGCAGCGCAGCTTTCAAACAATCTCGCGGCGGCAACGGCGGCCATCGCCGACGGCAAATCGGCGCTGGCTGGCGCACAGGATCAGATTACCAACCTCAACGTCCGCCTGTCGGATTTGGAAGTTCAAAACCGTGTGCTTGATCAGCGAGCGAGCGAACTCACCAACACTATTGCCAAACTGAATTCGCTGATTGACGATACCCGCACCAAGCTGACGGCGTCCGAAACCAACAGTGTTTTTCTCCAGCAGGAGCTGCAGAAGGAGATGGCCCAGAAGGCCGAGATTGAACATAAATTCAACGATTTGGACGCGCTTCGTGCGCAAGTTCGCAAGGTAAAAACCGACTTATTCGTAGCTCGCCGCCTCCAATTAGACAAAAACGGTAGTGGCACGGTGCACGCCGCGCAATTGCTCATTCAGCATGCCGTTCCGACCACCAACTCCGTCCCGGCGGGTGGTTACGGGCTCAACGTTGAAGTCGGCTCGGACGGCTCTGTGAAAGTCATCCCACCGCTCGGCATTTCCCCAGCCAATCCGAATCAAGAAAAGGCCCGTGCTGCGCTTGAAAAAAAGCTGGCGGAACTAGGCGATCAGACGAACGCACCGGCGGTCGCACACTGAATCAATTCTCCGAAGGTTCGCCATGCCGACCTACGAATACGTTTGTAAAAAATGCGGTCACGAATTTGAGGCGCTTCACTCTATGTCAGCCCCGGCGCTGAAAATCTGTCCGCAAGCTTCCTGTGGCCAAAAAAAATGGGGCCGTGGTGCAGTCACCAAAAAAATCAGCGCAGGCGCGGGTTTGCTGTTCAAGGGTGATGGTTTTTACATCACTGATTACCGCAGCGAAAAATACAAAGCGGCGGCAAAAAAAGATTCCAGCGACGCCAAGCCGGCGGCCAAAACCGAAGCCAAAGCGGAAACCAAGCCTGTCACCAAGTCTCCCAAAAAATGAACCGCTTGCGCCTTGCCCGCGCGCTGGTTGGCGTCCTGACGACAGTTTTTTCGGTCGCCCACAGTCAGGTTTCCCCGTCCGCTCCTGCCGCCGCAAGCAGTGTCTCCGGCCAGTTTGTGGTCACGGTCGAGTCTGAAAATTTCCCATATTATCGCCATCCTGAAACTGGCACGAACACCAATTTCGTGCGGCTGGACGCCCCGTTCCTCGCGATTTCCGTCGAACGCTTCAAGACCATCCTCTGGCGGGAACTCGAACTTGCACCGAATGCGCCGTGGAGCGGAAAAATTTTCCTCAATCTCCGCGCCGCCCACACCACGAACGAGGAAGTGGCCATCGTTTCGCAAGCTCTCGTCCAGCACTGGAACTACCGGCTGGAACTGCCGGACTTGCTCTCGCGCAACCGCTACGCCCGCGCCATAAGCTCCGTGCTGTTGATGGAACTCGCCAACCGCAATGTGTCCGCTGGCCGCCAAGCTGCCGAACTGCCGTCATGGCTGGTGGATGGTATGGCCATGCACATTTTGGACGTTGATAACGGCACGGCGGTTTTATCCAAGCCGACCAAAAACATTGACGGCCTCATTCAAACTCGGATGGATGAAAAACGTCATAATCTCGATGCGCTCACCAATGCCCGTCGCGTGCTGCAAAATTCCCCGTCGCTTACCTTTGATCAGTTGAGCTGGCCGACCGACGCGCAAGCGGGTGGTGTGGACGGCGGCGTCTATCTTGCCAGCGCGCAATTATTCGTCCGCGAATTGCTCGAATTAAAAAACGGCGCCGCCAAATTGCGGGCGATGCTTGCGCAACTATCGGCCTGCGAAAACTGGCAAACCGCCTTTTTCACCGCTTTTCGCGAAGATTTTCAACGGCCGCT
This sequence comes from uncultured Verrucomicrobia subdivision 3 bacterium, assembly GCA_903918885.1. Lineage (GTDB taxonomy): Bacteria > Verrucomicrobiota > Verrucomicrobiia > Limisphaerales > UBA11358 > UBA11358. The sequence goes on along the minus strand of CAIXFY010000026.1, from coordinate 23,264 downwards.
GGATGCGGAAAAATGGTGGTCTTTGCGCGTCGTGAATTTCGCCGCGCGCGAACCCGGTCCGCAGTGGACAGCCAGCGTTAGCCGCCAAAAACTGGACGCTATCCTCGCTGTGCCCGTTGCCGTTCGCTACGCGACCAACGAGCTGCCAGTTCGCGCCGAAATTTCTTTGCAGTCCGCCGTCCAGAATTTTGCGCCGTCGCGCCAGACGGAAATTCTCCAGACCAAACTGCGCGACCTCGATTTGGTGCAGCTTCGGCTCGCGCCGCCGCTCGCGGCGCTGGCGGACGGCTATCGCATGGCGCTGGCGGAATTTCTCGGTGTCGCTGGTAAGCGCGTATCCGGGCGGCATCTCCAGACCGATACCGAAGGTTTGATTAAGCGACTGGACGATCTGGACGCGAATCGCCGCGATCTGGCGGACAAGCTGGAACGGATGCAGCCGCCCGGTTCACCGCCCTCAACTTGACAGGCCGCAAACCCGACTTATAGTGCGCATACTTAAGATGCAGGTAGAAAATTCATCCGCGACGCGCGGCGAACCGCCTTCGGGCAACTCGTTTACAGCACTGAAAAGATTCTCCTCCTCCGGGCGTGGCTATTGGCACAATGTTTCGGACGCCGACTGGAACGACTGGCGCTGGCAGCTCAAGCACCGCATCACCACCGCCGAGCAGTTGCAAAAGTTTCTACCCACGCTCACGCCGGAGGAATTCGCCGGCGCAAAATTGGCGAACACCAAGCTCGCACTCGCCATCACGCCTTATTTTTTTAATTTAATTGATCCGGCGGATGAGAACTGCCCGATTCGCTTGCAGGTGATTCCCAAGCTCGCCGAGACGACCACCGCACCGTGGGAAATGAGCGACCCGTGCGGCGAAGATTCGCATTCGCCGGTGCCGGGACTCGTGCATCGCTATCCCGACCGCGTTTTGTTTCTCGTCACGGATCGCTGCGCCGCGTATTGCCGTTACTGCACGCGCTCACGACTCGTGAGCAATGCGACCGGCTACGATTTTCATCCGGAATTCGAGAAGCAAATCGCCTACATCGCTGCGCATCCGGAAATCCGTGACGTGCTCTTGAGCGGCGGCGACCCGCTGCTGTTGAGCGACGAGAAGCTGGAAAATCTTTTGAGCCGCTTGCGTGCGATTCCGCATGTGGAATTTCTCCGCATCGGTTCGCGTATTCCGACATTTCTGCCGCAGCGCATCACGCCGGAACTCTGCGCGATGCTCAAAAAGTTTCATCCGCTCTTCATGAGCATCCACTCGAATCACCCGCGCGAACTGACCACCGAAGTCCGCGACGCGCTGGGCCGGTTGGCTGACGCCGGCATTCCGCTTGGCAATCAGACCGTGCTGCTCAAGCACGTCAACGACGACGCGGACGTGATGAAGGCGCATCTGCAAAAGCTGCTCATGTGCCGCGTTAAGCCGTATTACATTTACCAGTGCGATCTGATTGCCGGCTCCGCGCACCTGCGCGCCAGCGTGCGCACGGGGTTGGCCATCATGGAAAAATTGCGCGGCCACACGACTGGTTACGCCGTGCCGTCCTACGTCATTGATGCGCCCGGCGGCGGCGGCAAAGTGCCGGTGAATCCCGAATACGTTTTGAGCCACAATGCCGACCGCGTGGTCATCCGCAATTTCGAGGGAAAAATCTTTGAGTATCCCGAAGCGCCGGATGGAACGCCGCTCTCCCAACCGCCGAAGGAAATTGAAGAGCCGGAGCTGGTTTGAAATGACTTAATCAGCCAACGTCGGCAAAAGTTTTCTTGGTATCTCTAAGCCTTCGTGGTTAAACTTTCCGCGCAAAATCAGAACAAAGGAATATTTATGCCCACCACCCACATCTGGAAATTTTTTCGCGCCGGCGGATTCAACCAAGTCGTCATCGGCTCCGGTGCCGACCTCGCGAACCTCGACCAGCTTGACCAGAAATTGTGGGTCGCGCTCGCATGTCCCACTACGGGCGTCGAGTTCGACAAGACCACGCTTGCGCTGATTGACACGGACAAGGACGGTCGCGTCCGCGCACCGGAACTTATCGCCGCCGCCAAGTGGGCCGCCAGCCTGATCAAAAATCCCGACGACCTGCTCAAAGGCAGCGTCACGCTGAAACCGTCCGCCATCAATGACGCCTCGCCGGAAGGCAAGTTGATCGCGAGTTTTGCGCGCCAAGTTTTGGGCAAGGGCGACAACGACGAAGTTAACTTTGACGAAGCCGCCGCCGCCGCCGCGACGTTTGCCGCCAAACCCTTCAACGGCGACGGCATTGTGCCCGCCGATTCCGCGAGCGACGACGCGACGAAGGCAGTCATTGCCGACATCATCAACTGTCTCGGTGCCGCCAGCGACGTGAGCGGCAAGCCCGGCGTCAGTCAGGCGAAGGTGGATCAGTTTTTTGCCGAAGCCGCCGCCTATTCCGAGTGGTGGAAAAAAGCGGAAGCCGACTCAACCGTGTTGCCGCTCGGCGTGAACACCGAAGCCGCCGCCGCGGCCGTCAAAGCGGTCAAGACCAAGGTGGAAGATTATTTTGCGCGCGGCCGGCTGGCCGCGTTCGATCCGCGTTCGGTCAACGCGCTGAACCGCGACGAAAAAGAATATGCCGTGCTCGGAGCCAAAGATTTGACAAGCAACCACGCGGACATCGCCGGTCTGCCGCTCGCGCAAGTCGGCGCGACCACGCCGCTGCCGCTGACGCAAGGCATTAATCCGGCGTGGGCCGGGGCGATTGCCGCGCTGCAAACGAACGCCATACTGCCGCTGCTCGGCGCGAAAACGGTTTTGACCGAGGCCGACTGGAACGCGCTCACCGGCAAGCTCGCCGCGTTCGACTCGTGGAACGCCAGCAAGACCGGCGGCGCCATCGAAAAAATCGGCCTGGCGCGGGCGCGGGAAATTCTCGCGTCGAAGGCAAAAGAAACTTTGACCGCGCTCATCGCCAAAGATGCCGCCGAAGCCGGCAATTCCACCGCTGTCATCGGACTGCATCGCTTGATTCATTATCATCGCGACCTCGCCAAGCTGGCTCGCAACTTCGTGAACTTCGCCGATTTTTATGGGCGCAAGGACAAGGCCATTTTTCAGGCCGGCACGCTGTATCTCGACCAGCGCAGTTGCGATTTGTGTCTCACCGTGGACGATGCGGGCAAGCACGCGGCGATGGCCGGTATGGCCGGCACCTACCTCGCGTATTGCGATTGTGCGCGCAAGGGCAGCGGCGAAAAATTGTCCATCGTCGCCGGGTTCACCGGCGGCGACTCCGACAATTTGATTGTTGGTCGCAACGGAATTTTCTACGACCGCAAAGGCCGCGATTGGGACGCCACCATCACCAAGATCGTGGATAATCCGATCAGCATCCGGCAGGCGTTCTGGTCGCCGTATAAAAAATTGGTGCGCATGATCGAGGAGCGCGCGGCGAAACAGGCGGCGGCGGCGGATGCAAATTCCAACGCGCAATTGACCGCCGTGGCCAATGCGCCCATCGCTCCGGCGGGCACGGCGGCTCCCGCCGCGCCGGCCAAACCGGCGTTTGATCCGAGCGTCATCGCGTTGATCAGTTTGGCCTTGGGCAGCTTGGCGGCAGCGGGCGCGAGCATTTTGGTCTTTCTCGGCAAATTTGAAACGTGGCAGGTGCCGCTGGTGGTTGCCGGCATCATGCTGGTGATTTCCGCGCCGTCCATGGCCATCGCGTGGCTGAAATTGCGCAAGCGCAACCTCGGTCCGATTCTCGACGCGAACGGCTGGGCGGTGAACGCCAAGGCCAAGATGAACGTGCCGTTCGGCGGCGCATTGACGGGTGTGGCCGCATTGCCGCCGGGCGCGACGTTCGGCGCGGAGGATAAATATGCCGAGAAGCCTTCCGCGTGGCCTAAGCTACTGGCGTTCGCATTTGCGCTCTGGTTTGTCTGGGCGTTCCTCAATGATAGTCAAGGCCGGCTCTACGGTTGGACGGATGGCCAATACGGCACGCCGCCGCTCTCCGTGCGCGAACAAATCGCCAAGGACAAGCAGGACAAGCTCGACAAGGCCAAAGCCGATAAAGCTGCAGTGGCCGCAGGCCCCACCGCCGCCTCGGCAACCGTCGCCACGACGACCAACGCCCCGCTGGTGAAATAGTTTAGCCAAACCATCCAAGCCCGGACGTGCGCGTCCGGGCTTTTTATTTTTCGGCGATGTGCGAAAATCATTTTCGTGCCGCGCGAAAGTCATGCCGCCAAGTTTGAGCGAACGCAGAAAATTCTTTCTGCGCTCAAGCGCGTTTATCCCGATGCGCATTGCGAACTGAACCATGCGAGTCCGTTGCAATTACTTGTCGCCACGATTCTCTCCGCACAATGCACGGATAAGCGCGTGAATCTTGTGACGGCGGAGCTGTTCAGAAAATTTAGCGCCGCCAAGGAGTTTGCCGATGCGCCGCTAGCGGAAATCGAGGATGCGGTGAAGTCGACCGGCTTTTTCCGTAACAAGGCCAAGAACATCCAAGCCTGCTGCGCCGCGCTTGTGGAAAAATTTGGCGGCGAAGTTCCGCGGACGATGGATGAACTTCACGCGCTCGCCGGCGTCGGACGTAAGACGGCGAACGTCGTTTTGGGAAATGCGTTCGGCATCAACGTCGGCGTGGTCGTGGATACGCATGTCACCCGGCTTTCGAATAGGCTCGGCCTCGCTAAAGGAACGGACGCGGTGAAGTTGGAGCAGGATTTGATGAAGCTCGTGCCGCAGGACGACTGGTGTTTGTTCAGTCACCAACTCATCTGGCATGGTCGCCGCCGCTGCGATGCGCGCAAACCGGACTGCACGAATTGTGAAATCGAAAATCTCTGCCCGCAAATCGGCGTGAAAAATAATTAGCCACAGAGCGCACAGAGTTGGAAAATGCTTTTTGTTTTTCTCTGCGTTCTCTGTGACTCTGTGGCAAAACATGAATTGGCTGTTTCTTCAATCCGGCAAGTGCGATGCCGCGTTCAACATGGCGTTGGACGAAGTATTGCTGGAAAATGTTTCACAACTCGGCCAACCCGTTTTGCGCTTTTACGGCTGGACGGAATCGGCGGCGACGTTTGGCTATTTCCAGAAATATTCCGAGGTCGAAACAGCGACAAAATTGCGTCCGCTCATCCGGCGCCCAACCGGCGGCGGCATCGTGCCACACGATGCGGACTGGACTTACGCCGCCGTTTTTCCGGCGGGTCACGAGTGGCATTCGCTCAAGGCGGAAGAAAGTTACCGACGCATCCACGACTGGCTGCGGCTGGCATTTGCGGAATTAAAAATCGAAACCGAACTCGCGCTGGGCTGCAAAAAATCGTTGCCCGGCCAGTGTTTTATTGGTCACGAGAAATTTGATCTGCTCTGGCACGGCAAGAAAATAGCGGGTGCGGCACAGCGACGGAACAAGCTGGGTTTACTCATCCAAGGTTCCATTCAGCCGCCGGTGAAACTGGCGCAAACCGATTTTGTAACAGCAATGGTCGCCGTGGCAGAACGAAATTTTGCAGTGAAGTGGACGGGCTTTGTCCCGGACGCAGAATTGCGCAAAAACGCAGAAACTTTGGCGGGCGACAAATTTTCTCGGGCTGCTCACAATCAAAAACGCTGATGAGCGTTGCCAGCGGCACGGGCAGCGATTAACTTGCGCGCGCATGATTCGGCTCGTTTTGTTCGACATTGACGGCACGCTGGTCCACACCGGACACGCGGGCACGAAGGCGTTTGCCAAGACGTTTGCGACGGAATTCAACCTGCACCACGGCTCGGAAAAAATGAAGTTCGCTGGACGCACGGACGTTAGCCTTGTGCGTGAATTCTTTAAGATCCACAGCCTCGACGAATCGCCCGCGCACTTCCGCCAGTTTTTCGCGCGCTACGTTTTCTGGCTCGACCACATTCTCGCGCACAGCGCTGGCCATGCATGCCCCGGTATTTTTGAATTCATTCGCGACTTGCAGGAATTGCGGCAACCGCCGATGCTCGGCCTGCTCACTGGCAACATTCAGCTCGGCGCGGAAATCAAGCTGCGCCACTTCGGCCTCTGGGAAAAATTCGCGTTCGGCGGCTTTGCAGACGACCACGAAGACCGAAACCATATCGCCGTCGCCGCGCTGGAACGCGGTCGGCGCGTTCTGGGAAAAGATTTGCAGCCCCAAGAAATCATCGTGATTGGCGATACGCCGTTTGATGTGAAATGCGGAAAATTCATCGGTGCGAAAACGCTCGCAGTGGCAACCGGCGGCGCGAAGTTTGAGGATTTGAAACCGTGCGGTGCGGACTGGACGGTGCAAGATTTAAGTCAAATTTCGGCGCGCGAAATCTGCCCGCGTTGAACCGCAAAATCTGGTGCGCTTGCGCTAAAATACGTCCATCGCCCAGCCCCCGCCTTCCAGTAAATTGCTGGGAATGAAGTTGATTCGGATAGTTTGGCCGATACTCGCGGGAATTTTTCTGGCGGGTGGAATAGTTTCGGGCGCAGATTTAACAAAGCCGTTTTGGTTGACGGAATGTTCGCTGGGCATCAAGGAAAGCTACGATAACAACGTATTTCTGTCTGGCGCGACCGTGCCGGCTTATACCGTTCCCGCCGGCAGCGTGGCCGCGCTTAAAGATTGCGCTTCTTGGATCACGACAGTTTCGCCCAAGGTCGGCATCAACTTTTCCTCTCTGCTCGGTGCGCCGACAAATCTTCCAGCGCTCACGCTCACCTACGCGCCAGATTTCGCGGTGTATCACGACCAAGGTTCGGAGAGCTACACCGCGCACCGCTTGCTGGCGGCAATCAAGGGCGGCTCGGATTCAGTGACGTTCAATGCGGAAAATACTTTCACCTACATTGATGGCTCCGGCGTCGGGCCGTTTTATCCTGGCAGTCTGTATAGCGCGATGGCTACAACCGCCACTCGCGAGCGACGCCGGCAAGTCCAAGACCGCGCGACCATGAGTGTGCAGTTCGACTGCGGAAAATTATTTTTCCGTCCGGTGGCATCGCTTATCTACTACGATTTGATGACGGAACAGCACAATGTGGCGGGCTACCAAAATTATGCCGACCGCTGCGACGTGAACGGCGGCGCGGATTTTGGTTACCGACTTACGCCCATATTTGCCGTGACGCTCGGCTATCGCTACGGCCAGCAATATCAGGAGCAATTTATGTTTGCGACCAACAGTTCGCCGAGCGATTACCAGCGTTTGCTTTTTGGTGTGGAAGGCAATCCCGTGCGCTGGCTGAACGTGAAAATTGTCGGCGGCCCGGATTTTCGGAATTACGATGGCAATTCTGCCGGGCACGTCACGCCGGTCAACGATTTGCATCCAGTTAAATTTTATGGCGAGGCGCTGATGACGGCGACGTGCAGTCCGCGCGACTCGCTCACCTTCAAATACAAATTGTGGCAATGGGTTTCCGGCACCGGCAAAGTGCCTTATTTCGAGGGCAGTTATGATTTGTCCTATCACCGCAAGTTTACCGACCAGCTGGGACTCGACCTCGGCGGAAAAATTCTGGCGTGGGATTATTCCAGCGGTAATCTCCCGACCTGTCGGCGCAACGATCTGGAATATTCACTCTCCGGCACACTGAATTACAATTTAAATTCACACTTCAGCTTCAATCTCGGCTGCAGTTTCGATTGGGGGCGCAACGCCGAAGATAATCTCGCGAACGAATCTATGCGCGAGTTTGATAGGCAGTTGGTCAGTGTCGGCACGACTTGGAAATTTTAAGCTGCCAGCGCAACGTCGTCGGCCTTCCGGCTCACTTGAAACACGGCGAGGCAAACTTGTGCCGCCGACGGATTGTTCAGGCAAACCGCGCCGCTGCGAATGCGCGGAACCGGCTCGCCCTCGAGTTGCAGTGGAAATTTTTCCGTGAGCGATTTGGCGAAGGCATGAAAATTTTCAAAACCTTCCGCGTGCAACTGCGCCGCGTTCACCAGCCGGAATACGCCGAAACAATTTTGCGCCGTTTGACGCATCAACTCCACCAGCACGCGGCCCATCGTGTAGCGGGGATTGATTTCCACGACCGGCTTCAACTTGACCACGCCCGCCGCCTCACGATAGACGAACGCATCAATGCCCAGCGGCCCGTTGAAACCGACCGCGCGCAGTTCGGTTTCCAAATTGGCAAACAGCTCGCCGTAAAATTCCAGCATCCGGCCGGAAATATCTGCTGGCGCGTCGAATAGCGAAACTATCTTTGCCGGAATCCGCTTGTGATGATGCGGTTCGGCGAAGTTGGCGATGAATTGTCCGCGCGCATCGCAGTGCAGGCCGGTGTAGCCGCAGAGCTTCAGGCCGCGCTCCGTCATTTCGAGCTGCACGGAAAAATCCGCAAGCCGTTCCAGCCACGGCTCGATGACGAGTTCGCGGCGACGCACGAACGCATTTTCCAGCCAGCGCAGTTGTGCCGGCAAAATCTCCGGCTCGAACAGGCGCAGCGCATTGCTGCCCGCCACGCCGAACGATTCTTTCACTACAATTTTGTGCTGCCCGCGCGCGCGGAATTTGGCGATGATCGCCAGCGCCGCATCCAAAGAATTCACGGCCTCGCCGATTTCGTTTTCGGAGCAAAGCCAGTTTTCATCGGTAGGGCGGCGCTGCTGCGCCGCCTTCGCGTTCTGGCCACGCAGCAGCACGGCCCTACCATCAGTAAGGAACTTTCGCAGGAAATCTGCGCTCCAGGATTTTTTGTAAAGCTGCGCGATTTGTTTATTGAAACGATTTTCATCGGCGCGCGACTCGCCGGTAACACTGGCAAAGACGGGTTTCAATAGTTCAAAACTATCCGGCCCCCACGCCCATGGGCGCAGGCTGCCGAGCTTGCGCGGCTGCAAACTGCGCACGTCGTCGAGCGTGGCGAATTCCGGCAGCGGAAAGCCGGTCTGCTTGATGCTGCTCAAAAATTCCACGCTGGGTTTTTGGTTCACCAAAATAATGTCGTCCTGTCGGCAAAGGAATTGCGGCAGGTTTTCCAGATCGCGCGCGAGCTGCGCCTGATGCTTGGTGGGATTGAAAGTTTTGCCCTCGGCGATGCGGCCTTCAGCAAACGGATTGAAAGCGAACACGCTCGGCGTGCGGCCTTTGGACTGCGAATAGACGTTGAGCTGTGAGATGAAATCTTCGTCCAACCCGGCGGCTTTGCGTCCGGAGACGTTCAGCGAAAAACCTTTGGCACGTTGCGGGGAAAGCGGAAATTTCAGCACGCGGCAGAAGGCGTCCCAGTCGTTTTCGCCGGGATCTTTCCAGCGGCGGAACCATTTCAAGCCGTAGGCGACATGGCCGATTTCATCGCGATAGATTTTTTCGAGCAGCTTCGCGGAATCCGCATCGCCGACCGTCGCGAAGTTTTTTCCGTAGTGGCCAGCGAAGTCGAGATTCGCCTGCTCGAAGGTGAGGCAAAGGCCGGCGACGTAATCAATCGGATGCGCCATCGGCGCGACGCAGCGCCAGAAATAGCCGCTCACGGGAAAGTCGCCAAGCTGCACGCCGCAAGCGGCCATGCGTTCCATGTAGAGCCGCGTGTGTTCCTGTTCGTCCTTGAGCGTGGCGAGCACGCCCTTGCGAAACGCGGCGGGCGCATCGGGAAATTTTAGCAGCACGAGCGCCATCAGTTCGGTCGCAAGGAGTTCGTGGTTGCCGAAAAAATGGAGCAGCTTACCGCGTTCAGTGGTGTCTTCAAGCCGGTGCAATCCCGGAAACTCGCTTTTGCCAGTGGCGTGCGGTTTGAAAATTAAATTCGCCGGGCGGCCGGGCGCGTCGGGCGTGACGAGTGCGGAGCCGGGGCGTTCGTCGGTCAATTCGCCGGGCGCGCGCAGTTTTTCTTCGAGCGACGTGGCGAACAAAACCTGTTCGGCAAATTCACGCAGTTCCATTGGCTCCGAGCGTAGCACGATTCGGTTTGAGTTGGCGAGCGCGGCGGTTGCCGCTACGATGCCGCCATGTCCGAAAGTTACCGGCAACTGCTCGACGCCACAATCCAGCATCTCGAAGCGATGAAATCGCGCGGCGTGCGCCATGTCGCCGTCACGCCGGAAAATTTGCGTGCACTGGCGCTGCCAGTGAGAATCAAGAATGCGGAATGCAGAATGCAGAATGAGAAAATTTCTGCAGCTCCGCCTGTCAAAATGGAATCTGACATTTCCGTGCCGCCAAAAAAATCTGTTGCCCCAACGCCGGCCGCTCCCAATCTCAAAATTGAAATTAAAAGTTCGTCGCCGGAAAAATCCGCCGCCTTTGCTGCGCTGCGCGAGCGCGTGCTCGCTTGCGTGAAATGTCCCAACCTCGTGGCGTCGCGGAAGAACGTGGTGTTCGGCGTGGGCAACATTGATTCACCGCTGCTATTCGTCGGCGAAGCGCCGGGTGCGGATGAAGACGCGCAGGGCGAACCGTTCGTCGGTGCGGCGGGGCAGTTGTTGACGAAAATTATTTCTGCCACCGGACTTTCACGCGCGGACGTCTACATCGCGAACATATTGAAATGCCGGCCGGATACGCCCGGTCAGACCGCCGGCAACCGCAAGCCTACACCCGCTGAAATGGCGACGTGTCTTCCGTATTTGCACGAGCAAATTGATTTAATCAAGCCACGCGTCATCATCGCGCTGGGCGCAACGGCGGTGGAAGGGTTGCTTGGCAAGACTGTTGGCATCACAAAGCTGCGTGGTAACTGGCAGATGTATCGCGGCACGCCGCTGATGCCGACCTATCATCCGGCCTATCTGCTGCGCAACCAGTCGCTGGCCACGAAGCGCGAAGTCTGGGAGGATATTTTGCAGGTGATGGAAAAGCTCGGGATGCCCATCAGCGAGAAACAGCGGAATTTCTTTTTGAAGGCATGAAAATAAAATGAGCCGTCGCCGGAAAATTTTTATCGTCGTCGGAATAATTCTTGGCGTGGCAGTTCTCATTCCGGTCATCCGTCACTATCAGCTACGCTTCGAAGTTGAATCTTACATTGCTGAACTGAAAGCCAAAGGCGAGCGGATGGAATTGGTGCAGGTGGTTCCGCTGCCCGTGCCAACAAATCAAAATAGTGCCTCGCTTTTTTTGAAGGCAGTTTCGCTGTTCAATACCAACGAAACCGTTCTGAATACAAACCAGCCACCGACCGTCCGAATGGTTGCGGCGGGTAAAGCAATGGTTGGCTGGCAACGGCCTGATGTTTGCGAATACGTTCATGAGGCAACTAATTCATGGCAGGAAATTGATTTCGCACTGGCTAAGGAAAGTGGTGCTCTTGATTTGCTTCGCCAACTCCCTGAAGACGCGGCCTTCGATTTTCAACTCAATTTCAGCAACGGTTTTTCCAAAGTGAAATTCAGCCCATTGGCTTCGGCCAAGCGGGCAGCTTTGAAATTAGAAGCAGACATTTCATCCAGTCTGCACCGCAGCGATTCGGCGACTGCAGTCAAGGACATCGAATCAATGTTATCCGTCACGCATGGAATCTCACACGACTCGATTCTAATTTCCGAACTGGTGCGAATTGCCATTGCTCAAATCACGCTGGCAGCGAATTGGGAGTTGCTGCAATCAACCAATCTGACCGACGAACAACTTGCGGGCTTACAAGACCACTGGTCTCGCTTGGAATTTATTCACGCTTACGAGCGCGCCGTGGCCTTGGAGCGTGCCGTGGGAAAAATTGAGGTGGCCAATATGCGCGACACCAGCCTGCAATGCTATTTTGGCTCGTTTAAGAACATTGGTCTTATTGACACGGACAAAGGAATTTTTGCCGGCCTTAAAATTAGAAGCCAAAGCGCGCTGTGGCGCTACTGGTGGTCTTATCCCGATGAGCTGCGTTACCTTCAAGGTCTTCAAACGGTGATTGAAGCTTCGCGTCAGGCAAAAACCAACTTCTCTTTGTTTGCCGCCAACAAATGGGTAAATAACCGTTTTGAAGAACTTGGCATCAAGCCTGACGATGACGAGGGATTTTGGTTTGTAGATCCAGCAAAAGCAAACTTTCACTATATTATCTCTTCCTCGGTCATGGCTTTTAAGTCTGCGTTCACGAAGCTTGCGAAGGTTGAAGCATCGCGGCAAATGATCATGACGGCCATCGCGCTAAAACGATTTCAACTCAAACATGGATATTACCCAGAGAATATTTCCGAACTAACTCCGGAATTTCTGCCAACCATTCCGCTTGATCCAGTTGACGGCCAGCCGTTGCGTTATCGGCGAAATGCTGATGGATTGTTTATGCTTTATTCCGTCGGCGCTAACGGCGTGGACGATGGCGGCGATCCTTCACTGGAAAAAAACGTCACGAGTTCAAATTATTATTGGCAAAACGACCATGCGCTCGATTGGGTCTGGCCCCAGCCCGCGACGGCGGAAGAGATTAAAAATTATTACACGCATCCGCCAAAGTGATTGCGCCAGTTTGAATTTCCGCTATAAACCACGCCCCATGCATCACTTGATTCAGACTCTAGCCGACTGGTATTCGCACGCGTTGCAAACTTGGGGTGCCGCCGCCATCACCTTCATGATGGCGCTCGAAAGCACCGTCCTGCCCATCCCGAGCGAGGTCGTCATCCCGCCCGCCGCGTATTGGTCGCACACGGGTAAAATTCCAATGAGCATCATGGCCATCATCATCGCGGGCACACTCGGCTCGTGGCTCGGCGCAACGCTGATGTATTGGGTGTCACGGCTGGCCGGACGACCGCTGATGCTGCGTTACGGAAAATATTTTTTTATCACTGCCGAAAAAGTGGCGGGCGCGGAACGCTGGTCGTCGCATTACGGCGCGATGGGCATTTTCATCTCGCGGCTGCTGCCGGTGGTGCGGCATCTCATCGGTATTCCCGCTGGCATCGTGCGGCTGAATTACTGGATTTTTTCGCTGTTCACATTACTCGGCTCTGGCATCTGGTGCGCGGTGCTGTGCTACGTCGGCATCCAGGCCGGTCAGGACGAGCAATTGATGAAGGGCGAACTGCATCGCCTGACGCTCTGGGTCGGCGGCGCGATGCTGGTGCTGGGCGGGCTGTATTATTTTTTCGTCCACCGGCACATGGTCAAGAAGTCGGAAGTCGGAAGTCGGAAGTCGGAATAAAATTTCTTTGCGCCTTGGTGTCTTTGCGTGAATCTTCTCCGCCATGGCCGCGTCGGAACACATTCGCAAAAAATTGAGCAGCGTCCCGCACAAGCCCGGCGTGTATCTGCACAAAGATCGCTTCGGCACGGTCATCTACGTCGGCAAGGCGCTCGATCTGCGCAAGCGCGTGAGCCAGTATTTTCAATCCAGCCGTCGCAATGGCTGGGACTTGAAATTCAATGCGCTCGTCGAGGCTATTCACGATTTCGACATCCACGTCGTGCGTAGTGAGCCGGAAGCACTGCTGCTGGAAAGCAAGCTCATCAAAGAATTCAAGCCGCGCTTCAACATCAGCCTGCGCGACGATAAACGTTACCTGATGCTCAAGGTCAACCTGAACGACCCGATTCCGAACTTCGTTTTTACCCGGCTGAAGAAAGACGACGGCGCACGCTACTTTGGGCCGTTCGTAAATTCCACGGCGCTCCGCAACACCGTGGCGCTCGCGCGGAAGCAATTTAATCTGCGCGGCTGCCGCGTATTCACGCCCGGCGAAGCCGATTACAAACATTGTCTCTATGGCCATTTGAAACATTGCACCGCGCCGTGCGTCGGCATCGTCACGCGCGAACAGTATCGCGAACAGGTGCAAGCCGCGTGTAATTTTCTGGAAGGTCAGTGCCGCGAAATGCAGCCGCAGCTTGAGGCGGAAATGAAACGCGCCGCCGCCGCGCACGACTTCGAGAAAGCCGCTGAACTGCGTGACCTCCTCCGCGACTTGCAAGACACGTGGAAGAAAACGGAAAAATTTACGCGCGTGCCTTACAATTTACCGCTAGCCATCAATCCCGAAAACGATTTGGTCGCGTTGGCCAAAATCCTCGGCCTACCCACGCCGCCGCTGCGGATTGAAGGTTTCGACATCTCGAACATCAGCGGCACATTCGTCGTGGCGTCGCTAGTGAGTTTCAAGCATGGCCGCCCGGATCGTGCCAACTACCGCCGCTTCAAGATTAAAGGTTTTGAAGGGCAGGATGATTTTGCCAGCATCGCGGAAGTCGTGCGGCGACGGTATTCACGGCTCCAGCGTGAGGCCAAACCAATGCCGGACTTAATTTTGATTGATGGCGGCAAAGGACAACTGGGCATGGCGTGTGCCGAACTGAAAAAACTTGGTCTCGAAAAAATTCCCGTCATCGGACTGGCCAAAGAGTTTGAAGAAATTTATCTGCCGGAGAAAAGTTTGCCGCTGCGACTCGGTTTGGATCATCCGGCAGTGAAATTGTTGCAACGGCTCCGTGACGAATGCCATCGCGTGGCCAACAGCTACAACGCGCAACTCCGGCTCAAAAAAATTTCCGAGAGCGTGCTGGACGAATTTCCCGGCATCGGCGAACAGCGCAAGAAAGCGTTGCTGAAAAAATTCGGCTCGGTTCAGCGTTTGAAAATGGCCACGCTCGAACAGCTTGCCGAAATTCCCGGCTTCGGCGGCAAGGCGGCGGCGGAATTAAAATCATTCCTAGCCGCGCGCAGTCGCTGACTCCGCGCCCCGAATGCAATCGCCGATGACGGCCAGCAATGCGTTAAATTTTTTTCCATTTTGTCCCTTGCGCAATCGCCGGACGGGCGTAGGTTGCTTTGGGTCGAGATGGGTGCGCAATGCAGAGTTGGAAGCTGGTAGAGCGCGCATGGCAATCTCGGCCCACTTTGCTTCTTGGTTTACCCCCCGATTTTGTGGTTTAATGCCCGCCGCCAGTTTTTATGGAAGATACGAATTCACTCATCGAACAGCGCCGCGCCAAGCTTAAATCGCTTGAAGCCAAGGGCATTTTTCCGTTCCAGAACAAGTTCACGCCCGACACCCAATGCCACGTCGCCCGCAGCGGCTTCGATTCTGGCGCGCTGCCCGAGGGCCATCGCGTGTCCGTCGCCGGGCGCATCACCGCGCACCGCGAGATGGGTAAATCCATTTTCGTGGACGTGCGCGACCAGAGCGGACGCATCCAGGTTTACGCGCAGAAAAATACTTTGGGCGACGAGCAGTTCGGCATTTTCACGCACCTCGACCTCGGTGATTTTGTCGGCGTGATCGGCACGCTGTTTCGCACCAAGACCGGCGAGCCGAGCGTGAAGCTCGAAGCGTTCACCATCGTTGCCAAATCGCTGCGTCCGCCGCCGGCTAAATGGCACGGACTCGAAGACACTGAAATCCGCTACCGTCAGCGTTACCTCGACCTCATCGCGAATCCCGACGTGAAAGACGTGATGCTCAAGCGCAGCGCGATCATTCACGAGATCCGGAATTTTTTCCACGAGCGCAAATACGTCGAGGTCGAGACGCCGGCGATGCAGGCGATTCCCGGCGGCGCGGCGGCGCAGCCGTTCAAGACCTTTCACAATGCGCTCGGCTGCGAATTTTACCTGCGTATCGCGCTGGAGTTGTATCACAAGCGGCTGCTGGTCGGCGGCATAGACAAGCTGTTTGAGATCGGGAAGAACTTCCGTAACGAAGGCCTCTCGCGCCGGCACAATCCCGAGTTCACGATGCTCGAAGCCTACTGCGCGTTCGGCGATTACAACACGATGATGGAAACCGTCGAGTCGCTCATCAAGCATATCGCGCAGAAAGTTCTGGGCACGCTGGTCATCGAATTCAAAGACGCCGAGGGCAAAGTCACCCGCACGATTGACCTCACGACCTGGCGCCGTGCGAAATACAACGACCTCGTCAAAGAAAAAGCCGGCGCGGATTGGTTCACCGTTTCCGCCGCCGAACGTCGCCAGCGCGCGCACGACATGGGCGCGGAAATCGGCAAGGAGTTTGAAGATTTTGAAGTCACGAACGCCGTGTTCTCCAAATTCATTGAGCCGACGCTGATCAACCCGACTTTCGTCACGCATCTGCCTAAGGAACTCGTGCCGCTCGCCAAGCTCACGCCTGATGACCCGACCACGGTTGAAGTTTTCGAGTGCTGCATCAACGGCCAAGAGATCTCGCCCGGTTACACCGAGCAGAACGATCCCATTCAACAGCGCGCTACGCTTGAACATCAAGCGGGCGGCGAACAGCAGAAGTTGGACGAGGATTTCCTCGTCGCGCTCGAACACGGCATGCCGCCCGCCGGTGGCATCGGCATCGGCATTGACCGACTTTGCATGATGTTGCTGGGCCAGGAAAGCATCCGCGATGTGATTTTGTTCCCGCAGTTGAAGCCGAAATAATTTTATGTTCAGGCCGTTCAAGATTATTTTCTGGCTGGTTCTTTTTGGGATTTCAACCCAACTGGCAGCGAAAGCTGATACGGAAGCGCAGAAACTTTTAGCTCAATCAGAGGAAGCTTTGGAAAAGGCTCAATCTTTCAAAGTGGATTATCGCGCCTTTCAGGAACACATGGCTGCAGTTCCAGAGTTGGGCATGGCCGGCTCATTAATTTTCAAATTGGGGAATCATTTTTATCTTACGAATACTGGCATGTTTTTTATTTATGATTCTCAAATGGAATGCATATCTGATGGCACAAATTACTTGGCTGTAATTGCGCCAAAAACAATTCAATGGGAACGCAAATCCATTCAGCCAGATTTCAACAAGAATTTGGTGAGATTTCTTCTTCTTGGCGGCGCGACGCCCATCGTTGCTTCGCAACTTGCGACTTCACAAATTGGCAACAATGCCGGGACGAAACCGCTTCCGTTTTTAACAAATCAATTTTCAGCCAGCGATGAGCATTTTGTTGGTGATGAAACAATTGAAGGCAAAGCGTTAAAACATATCCAACTATCTTTCAACAGTGGTGCGGGCGAACCAGCAAAAATGGAGCTCTGGCTTGATACAAACACGCTGCTTCCAGTAAAGCGAACCACACGCGACAAACAAGCGGGTGACGTTTTTGAAACTTACACATTTGAACTCAATCCAAGCATTTCATCTGACACATTTGCTACAAGCCGCCTAATTCAAAATAGAAAACTGGAAGCGGTGATTCGGCAAATGGAAACGCTGGACGCACTATTTTTTAAGGCGTGCCGTGAAGGCAATATAAAACTGGCAGCAGAATCCATTGCGAAGGGTGCGAATGTAAATGCCAAGACATCCATCATGGATAGGCCGTCTTCTTGGACAGGTTTGATGTTCGCAGCGCAAGGAGGCAATCTTAATTTTATCAAATTGTTAGTCGAGCATGGAGCAGAAGTTAATGCTGGTGGCTTGGGCGAAACAACGCCATTGCAACTCGCCTGCATGAATGGGAAAATTGAAGCAATAAATTATTTGATTCAACATGGCGTGACTCTGACAAATGCGACAGCATCGTTGTGCTGGGCATCTTGGAATGGTTATTCAAACATTGTCACTCTCTTGGTGGAAAAAGGAGTTCCGGTTGACGAATCGGCTGGAGAATTAGGAACACCTTTGCAACGAGCGTTTCAAGGCGGGTTCGTGAATATCGCAGCTTTTTTGATTAAACACGGAGCGGACATCAATAAACCAGAACGCGGCTCTCCGCTGTTGAATTCCGCCGTTCGTTTTGGAAGTCTGGAAACAGTAAAATTTCTTTTGGATGCCGGCGCGAAACCAAATGAGCGCGACAGCTACGGCGTCACACCATTGATGTATGCAGCGTCTGGCAATCATGCAGACGCAGCGAAACTTTTATTGGAGTATGGAGCAGACCCTCAACTTAAAAATCCTCGTGGCCAAACCGCAATGGATATGGTTTCACACACTTCGCCTAACAAAGAAATCACCGATCTTTTTGTGCAATTGGGATTGCTGAAGCCGGTTCAGACCAGCCAACCAAACACTAATCGGTTTTAACTAAAGGAAGAATGCTTACCGTAGCCGGACTTTCTAAATCATTTGGCGGACGCGAACTGTTTGACGACGTTTCGTTGAACATCATGTCGGGCGACCGCATTGCCATCACCGGGCCAAACGGCGCGGGCAAATCCACACTCATCAAGATCATTCTCGGCAAAGAGGAACCGGATGGCGGCAGCGTGTCGTTCATCCGCGGCACGCGCGTCGGTTATCTGCCGCAGGAAAGCGAGCCCGCCGGCAACGAAACCGTGATGGAAGTCGCCGTGCCGCACGAGCACGAGCACGACGGCCAGTTCATCGCGAAGGTGAAGCAGATTCTCGCGAGCCTTGGCTTCAAGCAGACGGATCACGACCGTCCGGCCAAGGAAATGTCCGGCGGCTGGATCATGCGCGCACACCTTGCGCGGCTACTCGCGGAAGAGCCGGATTTGTTGATGCTCGACGAGCCGACGAACCATCTCGATCTCGAAACGCTCATCTGGTTCCAGGATTATCTGAAATATTATCCCGGCGCGATTCTGATGATTTCGCATGATCGCGAATTTTTGAACAACCTTTGCACGCACATCGCGGAGCTGCGTTCCGCGAAGATCATGCGCTACACGGGCAACTATGATGAGTATTTGGTGCAGCGCGCGGCGATGGAAGCGACGTTGATCGCCACGGCCAAAGCGCAGCAACGCGACATTGACCGGTTGCAATTGTTTGCCGACCGTTTCGGTGCCAAAGCCAGCAAAGCCTCGCAGGCGCAGAGCAAACGCAAGCAGATCGAACGCATCAAGGAAGACATGGTGGAGATTCCGGACGGCCCGGATGCGACGATGGGTTTTCGCTTTCCGCAGCCGCAACGCAGCGGCCAGCGCGTCATCACGTTGGAGAAGATCAAGTTCGGCTACGGCGAGAAGTTGATTTACGACGGCATTGATCTGGAAGTCGAACGCGACCAACGCATCGTGCTCGTCGGCCCGAACGGCGCGGGTAAATCCACACTGTTGAAACTGCTGGCGCAGGTGCTCACGCCGCAATCCGGCGAACACAAGCTCGGTCACAATACCAAATTTGGTTATTTCGCGCAGCATCGTGCGGCGATGTTGAATCCGAATCACACGGTATTTCAGGAAGCGCTCGATACGCCGCAACGCATCACCGAGCAGGCGATTCGCACGGTGCTGGGCAGCTTTCTCTTTCGCGGCGACGATATTTATAAGCCGGTGAAAGTCTTAAGCGGTGGCGAAAAAAGCCGCCTTGCGCTGGTGAAGCTGCTGCTCGATCCGCCGAACCTGTTGCTGATGGATGAGCCGACCACGCACTTGGACCTGGCCAGCGTGGACGCGTTGATCGAAGCGCTGAAGCAGTATCAAGGCACCTTGGTTTTCATCAGCCACGATGTGCATTTCATCCGCGCGCTGTCCACGCATGTTGTCCGTGTGGAGGCCGGCACGCTCCGGCATTTTACCGGCGGCTACCAATATTATTTGGACAAGACGGCGCAGTCCGCGCGTGCGGCGCTGACGAGTTCGAGCTTTGGCAGCGTCGTCAGCCGACCGGTCGTTCCGAAAGTGGATCGCAAAGAACAGAAGCGCTTGGAGGCTGCCGAGCGACAGGCGCGCTCGGACAAAAAAAACGAAATTCCCAAACGCATCGCCGCGCTGGAAAAAGAAATCGCCGACCTCGAAGCGAAGGAACGCGACTACGCGGCCGAATTGGAAAAGCCGGAGACTTATCACTCCGGTGGCCGCGCGACGCAAATCAATCGCGAGCTAACGCAGGTGACGGATCGTTTGGAAGCGGCCAATGCGGAGTGGGAAAAGGCGGTCGCGGACTTGGCGGCATTTGAAGCGGCGCAGGCGGCGGAATAATCCTCACAGCCAGCTTTTCAGCCGTTCGCGCAAAATGCCGCGCGCGCGATACAGCCTTGATTCTACCGCCTTCGGCGTCGCTTCTAAAATTATCGCGGCTTCGGCCAAGCTGCGTTCCTCCCATTCGCACAGCATGATGGCCGCGCGCAAATCTTCCGGCAATTTCTGGACGGCCAGCCGCACCGCGACTGCACGCTCTTCGGCGAGTGCGACTTCGCTCGGCGCGGGTGAATTTGCGGGCAGCGTGGAGCCGATGGATTGCTCCGTCTCCGGATTTTCCGCGTCGAGCGACAACGCCGAATGCCGCGAGCGCCAGCGGAAATGGTTCCGCGCCAAGTTCGCCGCGATGGTGAACAGCCAAGTGGAAAACTTTTCGCCGGCGCGAAAACTTTTTACCGATTTGAAAACGCGGACGAAAGTTTCCTGCGCCAGATCGTTCGCGTCGTCTTCGTTGCCGACCATGCGGTAAAGAAAATGAAACACTGGCGTGGCGTGGCGCTCCATCAAATCGTTCAGCGCGGCCTCATGGCCGGCCCGCAATTTTTCCATGTCCGCCCGGTCGCGGGCATCAGCTTCAGTGGTGATGCTCATGGGCGGAGTCGCCGGACATGGATTGTTCCATCTGCCCGGTGTCGCCGAGCGTGAGTTTTTTCATTTCGGCCAGATAGCGCGCGCCCTGCGCCGGCGGCATCGCCTGGCTGACGGCGACAAAATGCGCGAGCATGCTGGACTGACATTGCGTGCGGAGCGCGGCGATTTCATTTTGCTTCGCCAAGGCTTCGGCGGAATTATTTTTCAGCGCGGTGAGTTCGCGTTTCGCGGCGGCGATTTTGGCGCACATCTCGCCGCATTGCGGCAGATAGCCCTCGTGCATCTCGCGGACGTGCGCCATTTCGGCGTCGCTCAAATGAAATTCCAGCCGCAGCCAGTTTAGATCGTCCGCCGGCTGTTCGCAGCACGCCATCGTGGTGTGGCGCGCGGCAAAAAACGAACCGGCAAAAATCGCCGCGCCCAGCGCCAGCGCGCCGATGAGGATGGCAAGCGAACGGTTCATTCAACGAACGGCGTGCGGCGCGACGGACGCGAGATAATTCAGTTGCGCATCGTGCCGCGCGAGTTGGCGACCGTCAGCCATGCCGGCGAAAATTCCAGCGAGCAGCAATACGACCGCCGTCGCCATGGCGAAACGCGGACGCAGGAGGAGCGTGGCCAGCGCGGCCAGCCACGATTCGGATTCCGCCGCCATTTCGGCGTCCTCGATTCGCCGCCAGACATTTTGTTGGAAACGCGGTGGCAATGCCGGCGCCGGCCGGCTTTCGCGCAGCAGCGCAGTTAGATTTGAATCGGAAGCGTTCATGGTTTGTTCGTTCCAGTATTACACCGAATCGCGGAAAATCCCTCAAAAAAATAGCCCCGGTCGGGTAGGTGACCCGCCGACTGGGACTGGAACAAAGAAGCTGCTGTGGTTTGACTGGCAGTTTGTTAACCGCTGGGATTATTAACGCAACTGCCGTGCCAGTGCCAAAACGCTTTATTTTCAAGGGAAATCTACATTCCGTTGGCCGCCGACTGCGCGTTTTTGCGCGGGCTGGTTAAAAATGCGCGAAAATATTTTGCGGGATTTTCCCGGCGGCGGTGTAACACTTCTGTCCGCATCAAACATTAACCATCGCATTTAACCAATATGAAAAAGACCATCCTCCTGACCGCACTCGCCATCGGCGCGGCGGCGCTCACCATGAAACTCACCGCTGCCGATTGCGCCATGCCGTCGTGCTGTGGCGGCGCGCAGACTGAAACCGTCGCTGATTCCGCCGCCAAGCCCGATTTGCTGACCACCTGTCCGGTGTCCGGCGAAAAGCTCGGCGAAATGGGCAAGCCGTTCACTTTTACCTACAAGGATCAGGAAGTGAAACTCTGCTGCAAGGGCTGCAAAAAGGATTTCGACAAGAATCCGGATAAATACATCGCCAAGATTCGCGCGGCGGACAAAAAGTAACCCGCATTGAATCCGGCTTATGAAACCGCTCCTCGCCAAACTGTTTTTTGCGGCGTTGTTCCTCGCCGCCGGCGCGGGAGCGGTTCTGCTTTTCCAAAAAAATTCGCCGCCGCCCGCCAAACCGGCCGCCGCCGTTGCGCCGATGAAGATGGAGCGGAAGATTTTGTTCTACCAAAGCCCGATGCATCCGTGGGTGAAGTCAGACAAACCGGGCAAGTGCACCGTCTGCGGCATGGATTTGGTGCCGGTCTATGAAAGCGCCGACGGCACGAACAGCGCGTTCGGCCTCAAGCTGAATCCCGACAGCGTCACGGTGCTGAATGTCCAGACCGCCGAGGTGGAGCGCCGGCCGATCCGGCACACGCTGCGCGTCGCGGGCCGCATCGTGGCGAGTTCGTGGACGGCGGAGTGGTTTGATTTCACAGCTTACGAACGCGATTTCACCTGTCTGAAAGCCGGCCAAATTATCGAGGTCAGCATTCCCTCGCTGCCGGGAAAAACTTTTGAGGCAAAAATCAATTTGCGCAGCACGCGCACCGCCGCCGACACGGATTTCGACGCGGCGACCGGCAGCACGACGATTCGCGCGGAATTTGCCAACGGCGCGGTCGAGATGCCCGGCTTCGGTGGCAAAAAACTTTTCTCCGGCCTTTACGCCGAAGGCAAAGTGCTGGTTGAAACACCGGAAGTGCTCGCCGTGCCGCGCAGTGCGATTTTGTCGCCGGGCGCGTCGTCGCTGGTCTATGTGGACGGCGGGAACGGTCATTATGAGCCACGCAAAATCACGCTCGGTCTGACCGGCGACGATTACGCCGAGGTTCTCGCCGGTTTGCAGGCCGGCGAAAAAGTGGTGACGCACGGCAACCTGCTGATTGACGCCGAGGCGCAGATTTCGCAAATCGCCAACGGCAACCCCGCACCATGATCAACCAGCTCATCGCCTGGTCGCTGCGCAACCGCTTTCTCGTTTTCTGCGGTGTGGCGCTGCTCATCGGCTTCGGCGTCCGCGCCGTTTATCGCACGCCGGTGGACGCGATTCCCGACCTCAGCGAAAATCAGGTCATCGTTTTCGCCGACTGGCCCGGCCGCAGCCCGCAGGAAGTCGAGGATCAGGTCACTTATCCGCTCTCCGTTAATCTTCAAGGCCTCGCTGGCGTCAAAACTGTCCGCGCCAACTCCATGTTCGGTTTCTCGCTCGTCACGGTGATTTTTCAGGACAAGGTGGACAATTATTTTGCTCGCGCCCGCGTGCTCGAACGGCTGAATTATCTCGGTAACACGTTGCCAGCCGGCGTCACGCCGCAGCTTGGCCCCGACGCCACCGGCCTTGGTTGGGTTTATCAATACTATCTCGCGGTAGATCCGAAAAATTCGCCGAACGGCGGCTACAACCTCGGTCGACTGCGCGCGATTCAGGATTGGTTCGTGCGGTATCAACTCAATGCCGTTCCCGGCGTTGCTGAAGTCGCGAGCGTCGGCGGTTTCGTGCGGCAATATCAGATCGAAGTTTCCTCGCTGAAAATGCGCG
>CAIXFY010000025.1 GCA_903918885.1 uncultured Verrucomicrobia subdivision 3 bacterium | reverse complement strand
CGGTAGCCTTGCGACTACTTCTGATTTCGAGTCAGATGCCTTTAACCACTCAGCCACCCTTCCAACCGTTTATTTGCATGCGCTTGCGGGACGTTTGCAATTGCAAACGACTTTTGATGCTGTCTCTGCGAAACACGATATGACATCACCTAGCATCAAAAGACCTTTGGTCAAAGACGGCTTACGCATATTTTTTTATTGTATGCCATCCGGCACATATTTTTCACGAATATGTGTTTGGGGCAAGCTCATTCGCCGGTGGGTTAAGGTTCTAGCCTCGCGAACAATCTGACCGGCGGCATCGAGGACGCAGACGTGATGCGCCCGATCACCGAGATCAAGGCCGAGGGTGAACCCGCTGACGGCAGCAGGCGTGGAGGTGGTAACGACGGACGGAGTGGAACAGTTTTTATTAGTGGTGGTTTTCATAGGCAAACTTTAGCACCAACGCGTCATTGCGTCAGCGGTCTGCCTTCTCATCTAATCTGGTTAGGCGGATGGTTTGTCATCTGAATCTTTCTGCTTCGACATCATGTAACTTATGCTCTGCTTGTCGGCGTCGGAATAAGTCATCCGAACAATGCCGAGTCGTGTAAAAATTGCCAACAAGGCTCCTGACCCGGCAAATGAAAACAAGACAATTTAAGAAACAATCTCAAGCCGATGACGCCAAATGCCCCAATGAGGACGCAGGAATAAAAACAACACGAACGGGACAGCGAGGATGCTGCCAACTCGCGTAATTATGCGCCATGTCTGGTATCGAATAGTCATAAACGCTCGAAGCCGCCTAACGTAGAAAGCTGAGCCACCGCCGACTCGTGACGTGAACCGCGATAGCGGAACGGACAGCGCCAACGGCGGTTGGCTCCGGCGACTTGTTAGGCAGCGTTGGCGTGTCTTTGCTCAAAATAGTCTGAATTGATAATGCGCGGCTATCGCACCGACAATCGCACAAAGAACCGTGAGCGTAATCTTCCAAAACAACTGCTGGCCGGGTTCGTCCAACTGATGCGTTCTCTTTTTCATAACGTGTGTCCAGTGGTAAATGTCATGGTGCGTCTCGCTGCCTAACAGGTATTGTATTGAAAAACTGCGGCCTATCTGGGTTTTCTATTTTACCCCAGATTTTCCGCTTTCCGTTCTTTGGGAACGGTTAACGCGACTCTTCAACAAATTTTATCCGCCGCCAATTACCTCAATTCAATTCAACCGCATCGGCATGACGACATAGAGGAATGGCCCGTTGATTTTGAGCACGCCGGGGCTGAGTTCATCAATCAGCTCGATGAACACTTCATCGTTGGCCAGCGCGTTGAGCGGGTCAATCAGGTAGCGCGGGTTGAAGGCGATGGCGATTTCCTTGCCCTTGTAGTTGATGGCGATGGTCTCGCGCGCCTCGCCAATTTCCGGCGAGTTGGCGGTGATGGTTAGCAGATTCTTGCCGAAATTCATCTTAACCGAGTTGGCCTTTTCACTGGTCATAATTTCGGCGCGGCGCAGGGCTTGCACCAGTTCCTCGCGGCTGAGCGCAATGCGTTCCTTGGTCTCGCCGGGAATGACCTGCCGGTAGTTCGGATAATTGCCCTCGATGAGCTTCGTGATGATGACGGTGGAAAAGCCCTTTTCTTGCTTGAGTGCGAACGAGGCCTGATTCTCGCCAAACTTGATTTCCACTTCGCCTTTGTCCTGCAACAGTCGGTTCAATTCATTGATGGCCTTGGCGGGAACGATGAATTCACCGGCGGTTTTTTCTGGAATTTCCACCTCTTCATCCACGAGTGCGAGCCGGCGGCCATCGGTGGCCACGAGCGTCATCTTGCCGTCCTTGAGGCTTACAAAAATGCCGTTGAGGACGTAACGTGATTCGTCGGTGGAAACCGCAAAGCTGGTTTTCTTGATCATGCCGCGGATGTTTTCCTGCGGCAGGGAAACTTTTTTCTCATCCTTAAACTGCGGCAACGGCGGAAATTCATCCGCGTTCAAGCCGTGTATTTTGAAGAAGGATGAGCCGCTGCGGAGGCTGGCGACGTTTTTTTCGTCCACTTCAATTTCTATTTCACCGGTCAATTCGCGGACGATGCCAAATAGTTTTTTTACCGGCAGCGTGGTGGCGCCTGGCTTGGCCACCTTGGCTTCTACCTTACAAACAACGGTTACGTCCAAATCCGTGGCGGTGAACTCCACATGGTCGCCCTCTGCGCGCAGGAGCACGTTGGAAAGAATCGGCAGCGTGGTGCGGGTGCTGACGACATTCTGAACGGCTTGCAGCCCGGCGATGATCTGGTCTTTGGTGATGGAAAGTTTCATACGCGGATATATATGTGTTCTTCTTTTATAAAAAATTATCCGTATTATGGTCTGTGAACAAGCCTAACAACTTATAATCCTCAAGTTTATCAGCTGCATCGTTCATTAATCCGAATACGCGATGCCAAGATAAAGATTTCCATAAATAAAAAAAGTCAAAGTTGTTGGAACTATCAACAAGTCATTCACAAACGGCTGGCAGCCTTTCCAGTAAGTTGTGCGCGACGGATAACTTCAGGCAAAACCGAGATTACAAAATCCACTTCTTCCACCGTCGAATCGCGCCCCAGCGAAAAACGCACAAGCGAATTAGCCTCCTCTTTTTTACCCAGCGCCAAAATCACATGGCTCGGCTCCAGCGACCCGGCGGAACACGCCGAACCGCTCGAGGCGCAGATGCCTTCCACGTCCAAACCCGCCATCAACGCAATGCCATCCGAGCCACGCACGACGAAGGAAAGCGTGTTGGTCAAACAATTTTCCCGCGGACTGACTATTTCGCAGCCGTCAATTTTTTCTACAGCCGAGGCCAATGACAACAAGATTTTCTGCAACTTGGCCTTGGGAAAAACCGGCGGTTTCACACATTTTTCCAGCGCCGCGACCAAACCAATGATGGCTGGAAGATTTTCAGTGCCGGCACGGCGTTCGTTTTCGTGCCCGCCACCAAAAAGAACGGGATCGGGATGCAGCGGTGATTTGATATAAAGCAAACCTGCACCTTTCGGCCCGTGAAATTTGTGTGCGCAAATGGAAACCAGGTCGGCATTGAACTGCGAAATGGTTTCAAACGGTTCTTTGCCGAACCATTGAACGGCGTCGGAATGGAAAATAATTCCACGCTCACGACAGATGGCGCCAAGTTCGCCAACCGGCTGAATGGTGCCGATTTCATTGTTCGCGGCCATGATGGAAACCAAGATGGTGTCGGCGCGAATCGCTTTCTTCAAATCGTCGGGCGCAACCCGGCCGGCGGAATTCACGGGCAAACGCGTGACGGCAAAACCCTCGGTTTTTTCGAGATAATCAAACGATTGCAACACCGCGTCGTGCTCGACGGCGGATGTGATGAGATGCTTTCCCTTCGCTTTAAGCGCACGCGCAGTGCCGAAGATGGCGAGATTGTTCGCCTCGGTTCCGCCGCTGGTAAAAATGATTTCACTCGGTTTTGCGCCCAGAAATTTTGCCGCTCGGTCGCGTGCGTCGTCGAGCAATGCGCGCGCTTTGCGGCCGACGTGATGGACGCTCGAAGGATTGCCCCAAAATTCATCGAGAAACGGCAGCATCGCCGCGCGCACATCCGCGTCGAGCGGTGTGGTGGCGTTGAAATCGAAATAAACGGTGCGCGGCATTGGCAATTTCAGATTTAAGATTTAAGATTTACGAAAATCGGCGAAAGCCAATCGTAAATCGTAAATGATAAATCGTAAATGAAAACGCAGGTAAAAATTTGCGGCGTCACGAATATGGCCGACGCGCTGGCGGCAGCCGAGGCGGGCGCGGACATGATCGGACTGAATTTCTACGAGAAAAGTCCGCGCTATCTTTCGCTGGCGACGGCGGCGGAAATTTCGCGTGCGCTGCCGCCGTTCGTGCTGCGCGTGGGCGTGTTCGTGAATCCCGAACCGGCGCAGGTGCTGGAAGCCATCGCCGCGTGCGGGCTGAACCTGCTGCAATTTCACGGCGACGAAGATTCCGATTTCTGCACGCAATTCGGCGTGATGAGCGTAAAAGCCCTGCGCGTGCAAAGCGCGGAAAGCCTACAAACGCTGGCGAATTTCCAGACCGACGCGTTTCTGCTGGATGCCCATTCCAAAGCCGGCCTCGGCGGCACGGGCGAGAAATTTAATTGGGACTTGGCGGTGGAAGCGCAGAAATTTGGCAAACCAATTTTTCTCGCGGGCGGCCTGACGCCGCAGAATGTGGCGGAAGCGGTGAAAAAAGTTCAACCGTTTGCGGTGGACGTTTCCAGCGGCGTGGAATCCGCGCCCGGAAAAAAGGACACGACGAAAGTGCGGGCGTTTATTGCGGCGGCCAAAAGCGCAATTAAATCATGAAACGCATCGCAGTTTATTGTGGTTCCAACAAAGGTGTTCGTCCGGAATACGGGGCGGCGGCGCAAGCGCTTGGCGCGTTGCTGGCGCGCGAAAAGATTGAGCTGGTTTATGGCGGCGGCAGCGTGGGTTTGATGGGCATCGTGGCGGACGCAGCGCTCGCGCACGGCGGCCACGTCATCGGCGTGATTCCCCAGAAGCTGCATATCCGCGAGATCATCCATCACGGTCTGCCGGATTTGCGCGTGGTGAACACCATGCATGAACGCAAGGCGCTGATGGCGGAGCTGGCGGATGGTTTCATCGCGCTGCCGGGCGGCTACGGGACGTTTGAGGAATTTTTCGAGGTGCTGGCGTGGAGCCAGCTCGGCTGGCATCCCAAGCCGTTCGGCCTACTGAACGCGGCGGGTTTTTATACGCCGCTGCTGCAATTTCTCAACCACACGCGCGATGAGGGCTTCATTCGCCCACAGCATCGCGAGCTGGTGTTGGAGGCGGACAGCGCGGAAAAATTATTACAGCAATTAAAAACGTTCAGACCGCCCGGCGAGGTGAAATGGCAAAAGTAGTTGGGTTTTTTCGGCAAAGATTGAGACGTAAAAAACAAAAACGGGATTGCCTCACCCGGTGGCAGTGATAGTTTCCCCGATAGAAATCCAGCCATGAAAATCTCCGTTCCCCGCGAAACGCATCCCGGCGAAACCCGCGCGCCCCTCACACCGGACAGCGTTGCCAAGCTCGTCAAACTCGGCGCGCAGGTTGAGGTCGAGGCCGGCCTCGGCATCGCCGCCGGTTTTCCCGACGAAGCCTATCTCAAGGCCGGCGCGATCCTCACAGCCGACCGCAAGCAACTAGTCGCGTCCGGCGATATCGTGCTGCGCTTGCGCAAACCGCCGCTGGAAGAAATCGCCTGGCTCAAACAAGGTGCGATTCACGCGAGCTTGCTCGATCCGTTCAACGAAAAGGAACTGGTTCAGAAATTTGCGGAGAGCGGCGTCAGCGCCATCAGCATGGAATTCGTGCCGCGCACGACCCGCGCGCAGAAGATGGATGTGCTGTCGTCGCAGGCGAACTTGGGCGGCTACGAAGCGGTCATTCTCGCGGCGCGCTATTCTAACAAAATTTTCCCCATGATGACCACGGCGGCGGGCACGATTCTGCCGTCGAAATTTTTCATCATCGGCGTCGGCGTCGCGGGCTTGCAGGCGATCGCAACGGCGAAACGACTGGGCGCTAAAGTCACGGCTTATGACACGCGGCCCGTGGTCGAAGAACAAGTGAAGTCGCTCGGCGCGCAGTTTCTCAAGATAGATATCGGTGAAACCGGCCAGACCAAGGATGGCTACGCGAAAGCATTGACCGAAGAACAAATCCAAAAGCAGCGCGACGCGATGAAGAAAACCTGCGGCGATTCCGATGTGGTGATTTCCGCCGCGCAGGTGTTCGGTCGCAAAGCGCCGATTCTCGTCACCAGCGAAATGCTCAACGCCATGAAGCCCGGCAGCGTGGTGGTGGATTTGGCGGTGGAGACCGGCGGCAACGTCGAAGGTGTAGTTTATGACAAAGTGACCGACCGCAATGGCGTGAAGATCGTCGGCCTCGCCAATCTGCCCGGACGCGTGCCGTTGCACGCCAGCCAGGTCTATGCCGCGAACCTCGTGGCGCTCGTCGAAGAATTCTGGGACAAGAAAGAAAAGACCTTCGTGCTCAAGCTCGACGACGAAATCATCAAAGGCTGCCTCGTCACGCACGGCGGCAAGATTGTGAACGAAAAACTGCTCCCCAAAGCCAGCTAAAATTTTATGGATACCAACGTATTATTCATCTTCATCCTCGCCATTTTTGTCGGCATCGAGGTGATTTCCAAAGTGCCTTCGATGTTGCACACGCCCCTGATGTCGGGCACGAACGCCATTCACGGCATCATTTTATTTGGCGGCATTCTGGTGCTGGCGGATGCGGAAACCACGCTGGCGATGGCGCTGGGGTTTGTCGCGGTCATTTTCGGTTCAGCCAACGTGTTTGGCGGCTTCATGGTCACGGACCGCATGCTGCAAATGTTCAAGAAAAAGAAATAACATGAGTTCCACCATTGCTTTCATCATCATCGGCGTCTCGGTTCTGTTCATCCTCGGCATCAAGTTTTTGAGTTCGCCGAAAACCGCGCGGATCGGCAACCTCGTCGCCGCCGCCGGCATGATCATCGCGCTCTGCGTGCTGCTCAAGACCGACGGCACCTCCGTGTGGTCGCACGGCTGGAATTTTAATTACACACTCATCGTCATCGGCACCATCATCGGTCTTATCATCGGCGCAATCGGCGCGTATTCGGTGAAGATGACCTCGATGCCGCAAATGGTGGCGCTCTTCAACGGCCTCGGTGGCGGTGCCGCGGCTTTGGTCGCGAGTTTGGAATTCATCAAGGGCGCGCATCCACAGGAATTGGCCGGCATCGATTTGCCCGTCGTGCATCAATCCACAGCCTTCATCGCTGGCTCCATGTTGTTTGCTACACTCATCGGCTCGCTCTCGTTCTCCGGCAGCATCATCGCCTATCTAAAACTTGAAGGAAAATTTGAAAAGCCCCACACCTTTCCTGGACAGAACATTCTGAACGGACTGATCTTGCTGGTGATTCTTGGACTGTGCGGCCTGCTGACGTTCAATGCCACCAACGGTAACGCAACGATGGCGTTCATCGTGATGTTCGTGCTCGCGTTGTTCTTCGGGGTCGCGATGGTCTTGCCCATCGGCGGCGCGGACATGCCGGTCGTCATTTCTTTGCTCAACTCGTTCACCGGTCTCGCCGTCGCGGCGGATGGCTTTGCCATCAACAATCTCGCGATGGTCGTGGCCGGAACGTTGGTGGGTTCCTCCGGCACGTTGCTCACGCTGCTCATGTGCAAAGCGATGAATCGTCCCGTCTCCAATGTTTTGTTCGGTGCGTTCGGCTCCAGCGGCAGTGCGGCGGCTGCCGCCGGCGGTCCGGCTGGCACGGTGAAACCGATTCAAGCCGACGAAGTCGCGATGCTGCTGGCTTACGCGCAACGCGTCGTGGTTGTTCCTGGTTACGGCATGGCGGTGGCGCAGGCGCAACATTCCGTCCGCGAACTCACCGAAGAACTCGGCAAGCGCGGCGTCGAAGTGCAATTTGCGATTCATCCGGTCGCCGGCCGTATGCCCGGGCACATGAATGTTTTGCTCGCCGAGGCGAATGTGCCTTACGACCAGCTCATCGAAATGGAACAGATCAATCCCTCGATGGATCGTGTGGATGTCTGCCTCGTCATCGGCGCGAACGACGTCGTGAATCCCGCGGCACGCGAAGACAAATCCAGTCCGATCTACGGTATGCCGATCATTGACGCCGATCATTGCAAGACCTGCATCGTGATGAAACGCTCGATGGCCGCAGGCTTCGCGGGCATCGAGAACCATCTTTTCTACAAGGACAACACGCGGATGCTGTTCGGTGACGCGAAGGCCTCGCTCAACGCGCTCGTTGCGGCGGTGAAGGCGAGTTGATTTTCAGCCACAGAGGCACAGAGGCCACAGAGAAAAACCTTTGGACTCTGTGTTCTCTGTGTCTCTGTGGCAAATAATTCTTTGCGCGCCTTACGTCTTTGCGTGAGAATTACCGCATGAGCGCAGTTGCCAATTTGAATCTTCCCGACGCCACCGGCCACTTCGGCCCGTTCGGCGGACGTTATGTGCCCGAGACGCTGATGCATCCATTGCAGGAGCTCGAGGAAGAATACTTCCGCGCCCAGCACGATCCGGAATTTGCGCGCGAGCTTTCGTATTATCTTACGGAATTTGTCGGCCGCCCTTCGCCGCTTTATTTTGCCGAGCGGCTCACCAAGGAACTCGGTGGCGCGAAAATTTATCTCAAGCGCGAGGACCTGAACCACACCGGCGCGCACAAGATCAACAACGCCCTCGGCCAGATCCTCCTCGCCAAGCGCATGGGTAAGACCCGCATCATTGCCGAGACCGGCGCGGGGCAACATGGTGTTGCATCCGCCACTGTCGCCGCGATGTTCGGGATGAAATGCGTCATCTACATGGGCGCGGTGGATTGCCAGCGGCAGGAACTCAACGTGTATCGCATGAAGATGCTCGGCGCGGAAGTCGTGCCGGTTCACGCGGGGCAAAAAACCTTGAAGGAAGCCGTCAACGAAGCGATGCGCGACTGGGTGACGAACCTCCGCAGCACGCATTACATCCTCGGCACGGCTTACGGCGCGCATCCGTATCCAGTGATGGTGCGGAATTTTCAGCGCATCATCGGCGACGAGGCCCGCGCGCAGATTTTGGAAAAGGAAAAACGCCTGCCGGACATGCTCATCGCCTGCGTCGGCGGCGGCTCGAACGCCATCGGCCTGTTCTATCCGTTCCTCGACGACCAATCCGTAAAACTCGTCGGCGTGGAAGCCGGCGGACTCGGCATCAAGCCGGAGATGCACGCGGCGCGGTTTCAAGGCGGCTCGCTCGGCGTGTTGCAGGGCACACGGAGCTACATTTTGCAGGACGAATTCGGCCAGATCCAATCCACGCACAGCGTCAGCGCCGGACTCGATTACGCCGCCGTCGGGCCGGAACACGCGTGGTTGCGCGACGCCAGCCGCGCCGAATACACCTACGCCACCGACGATCAGGCGCTCGCCGCCTTCATGAAACTGGCGCGGCTGGAAGGCATCATCCCCGCGTTGGAAAGCGCCCACGCCGTGGCCGAGTGCATGGTGCGCGCGCCGAAGCTGGGCAAAGACGCGCTCATCATCGTGAACCTGTCCGGCCGCGGCGACAAAGACGTGGCGCAAGTGGCGGACAAGGTCGGCTTGCAGATGCCGAAGTGAAAAATGAAACTGTATGTAGGCATCACAGATTCAGATTGGTTCAAATTTCTTCGCGCTCGCAACGCGGAAGAAATGAATTTCTGGCGACCTGGCGGTAACACAAACTTTGGCGCGATAAATCCGGGTGAGCTGTTTCTATTCAAGACACGTTTTCCTGATAACCGAATTGTAGGCGGTGCTTATTACGTTCGGCATACCACGCTTCCACTTCAACTGGCTTGGGAGGTATTCAAAGAAGCTAACGGCGTTCAATCACATCAGTCATTTCAACAAAAGATTAGCTCGATACGAAAAGACAATGAACGAAATCCAGTCATTGGATGCACGGTGTTAACACAGCCATTTTACTTTAGTGATGAAGATGCGTTACCGCCGCCGTTAGATTGGTCTCAAAACATCGTCACTGGAAAAAGCTACGATGCACAGACGGGAGAGGGAGCGCGACTTTACGAAAACGTCAAACTTGCGCTTGCTCGACAGGAAAGCAGCGACCGTTTTTCGGGAATGATTCTTCAAGAGCAAGCGAGCCGTTACGGAAGCGAACAGCTTGTTAAACCAAGGTTGGGGCAAGGGGGCTTTCGAGTGGTGGTAATGGAAAGTTATGGACGGCGGTGTGCTATTACCGGTGAAAAGACGCTTCCTGTTTTAGAAGCCGCCCACATTCAGCCGTATGCGGACAACGGGCCGCATACAATTTCTAACGGAGTTTTTCTTCGTTCAGATTTTCACACGCTTTTTGACCGTGGTTACATAACGATTACGAACGAACATCGTGTTGAGGTGAGCAAAAGAATTCGCGAGGAGTTTTCAAACGGAAAAGAGTATTACGCATTTCATGGCAAGGAACTTCAATTCAAACCCGAACAATCTGAAGAGCGTCCGGCTCGTGAATACTTGGAGTGGCATCAAAACCATCGTTTTCTTAATTCCTAATTGGACTTAAAAATCTGGCGGCAGCCGTCCGCAACTATCACAGCCCCGATTTCCTGTAGCGGCGCTGTGTCAGCACCATCGTCGGTCACAGACCGCCGCTACAGCCGCCTTTGCCCGCGCCTTCGCCCGGCTGGAAAAAGATTTGCGCACCAGCCTCGGCAAATAATCGTCCCGGCAGGGACAACCGGAAATTAGCCAGACACGCAGTGTCTGGAAACGCCCCAAACAAATTTCCGTCCTGAAAGGACGACGGAACCTTCGCGCCATCCATCGCGCCTTCAGCACGAATTCATTTTCGTCCGCCTCCTCCAGCCACTTCGTAGCTGGCTAATTTCCATCCGTCGCTCCGCGACTCGTGCACGGGAAATCAGCCGCAATTTTTTTCGATGAGCGCCCGGATGTCCGACGGAACTTCGTCGGGCGAATTGTAGGTGTGAGTTTGTCCGGCGGCGTCCGTGAACGAAATCTTCTTTCCGCCCTGACCGTGCATCGCCGCGTCGCGCGCCTGCCGGATTTTCTCCCGATACTCCGCCGGCACGTCGTCCAGCGATTGATATTCCCGAACTTCGCCGGTCTTCGGATCGCGGATTTTGAACTTTTCCTTCACCTTGACGTTCACCCGCGTGGCGGGTGGCGTGGTTTGGCCCGTCGTCGTCGCGCCGCCGCCGAACGCGCTTCGCAGCCGGTCGAAAAAGCCTTGGGATTTGACCGGCTCGAAACAGGACCGGCACACGGGCGAGCCTTCGGGAATCTCCGCCCCGCATTTGGCGCAACGCATGTTCATGTTGTCATTTGTAATTTCCGTCGGCGGCGGGTTCAAGACCAAATACAAAAGTGACTTTAGCTATCTTAGGAAGGCCGTCATAAAACCTTGCGTTTGCAGGCCAGTCGGCTTTCCTGATACGAACGTGAATACGGTTGAAAACATATCTGACGCGAACCTACGCCCCATCACTTATTGGTGGCTCTGGCTGTTTGATACCGTGCTAGTGAGCGCGGGCTTTCTGTTTTATCTTGCCACGAACTACGGCACTTACGAGTTCTTCGGGCGCGCCTGCGCCATGGCGTTGCTGCCGCTCATTCCGGTGATGGTGTTGGTGGGTGGCGCGGGCAGCACGGTCTTCGCGCTGACAAAAATCTGGATCGAGAAACACTCGTTGCCTCGGCGCACAGGCGTGGCGTTGCTGGTCGGGCCGGCGCTGGTGATCACGCTGGCGCTCGGCCTGCTGGGCGCGTTCAAGTCGCCCGCGCATCGGCTGGCTTACATCTGCATCGGGAACGCGCCTGCGTCGGTGAGCCACGTCCGGCTCGCGGGCTATTCCACTTTTCTGCGCGAGGAATGGCTGGCGGTGTTTCAGGCAGAGGGAAAGGATTTTCAAAAGATGGTGGCCGAATCGAAACTGTTGCCGGTGGATGAGTTTGAATTCAGAAAAACGATTGAGTCATCCGCCATCAAAACGAGCAGGGTGTTTCAAAATCTACCGCCGCTGACCAGCGCAATTTATTTCCAGCGGGTCTTCAAGGAAAGCGAGGAGCACCAGCGCGGACGGGTGTATGCGGTGTTTAATCCGACCACGGGCACGGCACTGGTCATGCGAGTTTACCGAGATTAATATGGCGCGGCCGTTTCCATCACACGGAAGAAGCGGAAGCCGTTGGTCGGCGGCGCGGTGAGAGTGTTCCAAGGGCGCGTCTCGCTGGGCGCGGTGTAGAGGGTGTTCCAGTTGGAAATATTATCTTCGAGATTACTACAGCCAAGCAGTGAATAAATCCGCGCCTGAAAACTTGGCCAGGTGACGGTGAAATTATTGTTCGTCAGCTGAAAGCCGGTGATGCGCAAAGGCGAAACGGTTTCGAGAATGGTGTTCGGTTCATCCGTGGTCGGAAACAAAAACTGGTAGCAGACGGGTAGGCGGCGATTCCAATAAAATTCGTTGTGCTGGTCGCCGTAGCTGATCCAGTGATAGAGATCCACGTTGAGGATGTAGCCGTTGTTGAGCAGGTTGTCGCGCGCGGCGTAGGTTTGTGCTTCGCCGTCGAAACAAGGATTGCAGACGGGATCGGTGATGGGGAAATCACCGATGGTTCCGCTGTCGAGATAGATACGCACGGGATGTTTAGGGCCAACGGCGAGATTGTTTTTGGTGGTGTCGCAGCCCCAGAACGATGGGGAAAGGCCGCCAAGCTTGTGAAAAATATCGGAGCGATCCCAGCCAAACCACGCGGCGCACAAACCGCCGCGCGAGGAGCCGACGATGCCGGTGTTGTCGGCGTTCGTGAGCGTGCGGCCGGCCGTGGTGGGATATTGCGTGTCGATGTAGGGCTTGAGCTGGTTAATAACGTAGTCAATGTAGCGTGGCGCGAGCGAATTGGACGCGCCGCAAGTATTGAGGTTGCAGGGATTATATTCACAGGTGCGGTCGGAGGTATTATCGATGCCGACGATGATGAGTTCGCGCATTTTGCCGTAGCGGATGAGATAAGTGGCGTTGGTGTCGGCGTTCCAGCCGCCAAAATTTCCTTGGCCAAGAAAAAGATTCTGGCCGTCGTTCATGTAAAGCACAGGGTAACGCTTGGTGACGTTGTTCGTGAAACCGCGCGGCAGATAGACGCGCACGGTGCGCGACTGAATGCCGTTGGTTGGCGTGCTGGAAAAAGTTTCCACCCACGGCGCGGCAATTGTGGCGGCAGGCCAGTAATTGAAAATCTGTCCATCCTGCACAACGAACGCATCGAGCGGCGTGTCATAATTACGTCCGGCCACGCCGTCAGGGTTGTCAAAGTGGCCGCTGTTATCGGAGAACGTGAAGGTGAAATTGGTCTGGCCGGGAAAATTCAGACCGTCCGCGTGCCAGATTTTTTCACCCGCAGTTCGCCCCGGCGCAAACGCGGTCATGACTTTGGAAGTGAATGTTCCAGATGAATTCGCGTAGATGATCGAGGGATTAGCCCAGCCGGAAAAATAAAATATCGACTTGCCGATGATGGGTGCGGCTGGTCCGGCGGGCGTGCTGTTGGTGCGGTTCGGGCCGGGCTCCCAGACGACGTTGGCGTTGTTGCTCAAACAGGTCACGCAATCGTCGCGCTTCACAAATTTGTATTCGTAAATGATGCCCTCAGGAAGGCCGAGGGTGATGGACCAAAGACAATTCGAGCTGTTGCAGTTGCTGGGCACCAGTTTGATGGCGTTGGTGGGTTGCCAGTTGCCAAGCTGCGCAACGCTGCCAATCACAAAAATACTTTGTCCGACGGTCGTATTCGTGGTGATGGCAAACGTGACCGGCACATGATACGGCGTGGCCCGAACGCAAACGCAAATCAAAAGCAGCGGAATGACTGTGGCAAAAAGTTTTTGGACGGCAGGACGCATGGAATAGAAGTTAACACGAAGCCTTTTCCTTTCAACTGCATCAATATGCGGTTTTCAAATGAAGCGAACAGCGGCTGGCCAGCAAAAAATCGCCCCAATCTCCTTTTTGAAATCGGGGTGATGAATTATTGATTTTATGGTTACGCTGCGGGCGCGGTCTCGGCCGCTGGCGGAATTTCCGGCGCGGAAACTTCGGGAGCTGCAGTTTCGGCAACCGGCGCGACTGTCTCGGTGCAAGCGGCGATGTCCGCGGGTGTCAGTGTTTCAGTTGAAGAAACCGTTTCGCTTTCCGCTGCCGGTTTTTCCTGCGATTTCTTTTCCTGCTTCACCGGTTTCGGCGCGGGCTTCTTCGCGGTTTCCATGCGGCCATCCGCGAATTCCAAGACGGCACCTTGGTGAATCAACCAGTGCAAATCTACCATGACGGTGGTTTGTTCCGGCGTCGGTTCAGGGGCTTTCGGTTCCACAGGTTTCGCTGGAGCAGCAGCGGCATCACCTTCAGCAGTGGGCGCGGCCGGAGCGGGCGTTTCCACAATCGGGATTAGCGTCACTTTGGGCGCTGGCGCAAGTGCCTCAATTAATTTCTTCCGCGAGCATTTCGGCGTGGCGTTGATGAATTCCACGATGCGCTTAATACCGTCGGACACCGGATTACTTTCGATGTCGAGGAAGGTCGGCCGCGCGACGCTGACGTGCGTGACCGTCTTGTTGACCTTGAAAAACTGCAGACCGTAGTGCGCAAACTGCTGGCTGAGCTTCGTGGCGATGGGCAGCGGAAAATATTTTTGATGCTCCCATTCCTGTCGGATGACCCGCTGTAATCCGCCGCACTTCAGGCTACGGCTGGGCAGCCCGGCAACAGTAAGTGTGTCCACCACCTTGATGATAGAATCCTTGTGCGTCGCGCGAAAATGTTTTTCCACTTCTTCCATGGTCGGTAGCTTGAGCGGTTCTGGCACGTTCAGCGCGCTGTATTCGGTCTTGAAGCTCTGTTCCTCAATCCATTTTTTGACGACGGCCTCGTCCTTCACGATTTTCACGCGCGCCTTGAACATGTCGAATGGCATCCGCGAAAATTTCTCCGCATGCAGCTTGCGCAGCTGATTTTGGTAATCGTGATAATTCGGCGGGCCAAGAATCTCGCCGCTCATGCCGCATTGTGCGACAAATGTATAAACGCCTTTCGGCGGCTCGGTTTGGGTGCGCTCGGCCTGATAAAACGTGGTAAAATGATTCTTCAGCACATGCGCAACGGCCTCGTCTTCGCTCGTCCACGGGGTCTCGTCGAGCGCGCAGGTGAAAATCTTCTCCGTCGTGCCATCAGCTTTTTTCTTCGGCGTGAGCTGGACAGAATAACGTTCCGCTTTGTCCAAAATTAATTGCGCAATCTGGAACAGTGGATACGCACGACCAGTCATCTTGATTTGTCGTGCGAGCTGCTCGACGCCGCGTTCTTCGGGGATGAAAGCAACGCTGAACTCCGGCAACGGCTGCGGAGCCAGTCGTTCGGCGCGTTCCTCACGGCGATCATCCCGCCGACCAAAGCCGCCACCCTTGCGGTCGCCAAATTTGGAACCCCCGCGTGGCGGACCGCCACGCCGTTCACCACCACCGCCAAAACCACCGCTTGCGCTATCGCGACGCAGGGCGCGGCGTTCGCCGGGCTTGCCGCTAAAAGAGCGCTCAGGTTTGACGCCTTCGGTGCCGGTGAATTTGGCGAATTTGTTGGATTCCGTTTTTCCCTGCGCCCAAGCGGGCTGGAAAAGATTGTCTAGGTCGAGATCGAGGTCAGGAACATTGCTCATGATAAAAATGCCCCGACACGCGGGGTTGAAATTAAATCGTAACACGGATTGAAGGCGCGAGTAAAGCCTTCGTAACGACAAGCTCAAAGTGAAAAACGCAGCCCGAAAGCGGGCTGCGCCTAGATAAGTCAGGGTAAATTATTTTTTGGCATCCACCGGCGGCGCGGCGCGTTTGACCATGATGGCTTCGATGATTTTTTTCGCGAGTTCGGGTTTTTCTTCCAGCGCCTTCTTCGCCGCATCGCGGCCTTGGCCGATAAGCGCGCCGTCGAATTGCAAATACGCACCGCGCTTGTCGACAGCGCCACACGCGATGCCCACATCAAGGATGCTGCCTTCCTTGTCAATCCCGTGGTTGTAAATGATGTCGAATTCGGCTTCGGCAAACGGCGGTGCAACTTTGTTCTTCACAATCTTCACTCGCGTGTGATTGCCATAAACATTGCCGGCGGCGTCCTTGAGCTGATCTTTGCGGCGGATGTCCATGCGGACGCTCGCATAAAATTTCAGCGCTTTGCCGCCGGGCGTGGTTTCGGGGCTACCAAACATCACGCCGACTTTTTCACGCAACTGGTTGGTGAAGATGCATGTCGTCTTGGACTTGCTTAGAATCGCGGTGAGTTTACGCAACGCCTGGCTCATCAAGCGCGCCTGCATGCCCATCGTAGCCATGCCCATTTCGCCGTCAAGTTCAGCCTTCGGCACCAGCGCGGCGACGGAATCGATTACGATCACGTCGAGCGCATTCGAGCGGGCGAGCGTTTCGCAAATCGTCAGCGCCTCTTCGCCGGAATCCGGCTGCGACACGAGCAAATCATCGAGGTTCACGCCAAGTTTTTTTGCGTAGCCGGGATCAAGCGCGTGCTCGGCATCAATAAAAGCCGCCAGCCCGCCAGCTTTTTGCGCGTTGGCGATGACGTGCAGCATCAAAGTGGTTTTGCCGGACGATTCCGGCCCGTAGATTTCAATCACGCGCCCACGCGGCAAACCGCCGACGCCGAGGGCGAGGTCAATCGCTAGTCCGCCGGTGGGGATAACCTCGATTTTTGTCTGCGCGCGCGCATCGCCAAGGCGCATGATGGCACCGTCACCGTAGGCTTTGTGAATGCTGGAAATCGCGGCGTCCAATTCGCGTTCGCGGGTTGCAGCAGCTTTGGTTTCAAAGGCGGTTTTTTCGATTTTATCGGAAGATTTAGCGGCCATAAATGTGTTATTTTGAGTTTTATAATTTCTGGTAGCGACCTTAATGAATCATTTGAAAATAGTCAATTGCTCTGGTGAGTGGAATGGGCTTATCAAGTTTTCAAGGCAACGGCTTAAATTCCAACAGTTAATTTATCAAATTTATAATGTTCCTAAACATAGCCTAATGAAGTGGGTCATCAGTTTTCTCTGAAGACAGGCTGGCCGTGCGTTTTAGCCAAACTAGCAAAATTGTTACATCAGCAGGTGAAACACCTGAAATTCGCGATGCTTGTCCAATCGTTTCCGGCCGGATTTTTGAAAGTTTTTGGCGTGCTTCAATACGTAGGCTTGGAACTAATGTATAATCAAAATTTGTGGGAATAATTTTACCATCGAGGCTGCGGGTGCGAGCAACATCTTTTTCCTGTCGTTCAACATAACCAGCGTATTTAATCGCAAATTCGACTTGTTGAATGGTATCTTCGTTAAGAGCAGAATTTTTATCTGGCAAATTCTGATAGCCTACCTCCGGTCTTGATAGTAATTTAGCAAGCGTATTACATTCGTAATATGATGATGCTAAGCGTTTAATTTCATTATTAATGGCCAACTCCTTGGCTTTAAATTTGTCAAAATTCCGTTTTGGAAGTAATCCCATTTCATAGCCAATTTGTGACAATCTTAAATCGGCATTATCCTGACGAAGCAATAGCCGATGTTCAGCTCGCGATGTGAACATTCGATACGGTTCTAATGTTCCCTTGGTCACCAAATCATCAATTAATACTCCTATGTAGGCCTGATCGCGACGTAGTATGAGGGGATTTAAATTTTGAACTCGTCTTGCAGCATTAATTCCAGCTATAATTCCTTGAGCACCAGCCTCTTCATAACCGGATGTGCCATTTATTTGTCCTGCCAGGAATAAATTTTTACAGACTTTAGTTTCGAGCGACGGTTGCAATTGAGTGGGATATACAAAATCATATTCTACAGCGTATGCCGGCCTTAAAATTTCTGCATTTTCACATCCAATAATTGATTGAACAATCTGTATTTGTATATCGAAAGGTAAACTTGTAGAAAGTCCATTAACATAGAATTCATCCGTTTCGAAACCCTCTGGTTCTAAGAAAATTTGGTGGCGATCCTTTTCTGAAAATCTCACAATTTTATCCTCTATGGAAGGACAATAGCGCGGTCCAACGCCCTCAATGATTCCAGAATACATGGGGGACTTATGTAAATTGGAATTAATGATTTCAGCAGTTTTTTTAGATGTGTATGTCAAATAACAAGATATTTGACCTTTAATTCTACTCAGCATAGACCCAATTGGAAATCTTTTATCGGAATCATTAAGTTCCATGTGGAACAAATCATCTTTCCAAAATGAAAAATATGGGATGGGATCGTGGCCTGGTTGAATTTCTGTTTTTGAAAAATCGATGGACTTTCTAAGTAACCGTGGTGGTGTGCCGGTTTTCAATCTGCCAAGATCGAGTCCAATTTTTTTAAGCGAATCAGATAAATTCATCGCTGCAGCATCACCGGCTCTACCGCCTGATTGTTGGTTTGAACCTATGTGCATTAATCCACGAAGAAATGTTCCAGTAGTAATGACAATAACTTTGCCTAAAAATTGAATGCCAAGCGTAGTTTCTACTCCATAGGCAACGGCATCACGGTAGAGTATTTTGGAAATTTGACCTTGTTTTACATCTAAATTTTCCTGCGATTCGCAAATCCATTTTAATCGAAATTGGTATGCTTTTTTATCACATTGAGCTCGTGGCGCCCAAACTGCCGGGCCTCTTTTTTTGTTTAGCATTCTAAATTGAATGCCGCACAAATCAGTCACTTTTCCCATTTCTCCCCCTAACGCATCAATTTCTCGGGCAAGATGTCCTTTAGCAAGACCTCCAATCGCCGGATTGCAGGACATTTGACCAATTGTGTCCGCGTTTGAGGTTAACATTAATGTAGTGCAACCAATTCTAGCAGAGGACAATGCGCATTCAACTCCAGCATGCCCTGCGCCAACAACTATGACATCATATTTTTTGGGATATGAAAACACAACAGATTTAATTTATAGTTTCAATGATGATTATGCAGTTAACGAGTGCTGCAAATTGGCAAAGCTATTTGGATATCAGTTTGAAGCGTTCGATGCATACCGACTAAATTATTTTATGTGTCTAGCTCTGGTTTGTCGCATCAAATGGGCGGCTAGATGGGATGAACCTTGGACTT
The DNA here is from genome assembly GCA_903918885.1 of uncultured Verrucomicrobia subdivision 3 bacterium. Lineage (GTDB taxonomy): Bacteria > Verrucomicrobiota > Verrucomicrobiia > Limisphaerales > UBA11358 > UBA11358. The sequence continues at coordinate 686 of CAIXFY010000025.1, read as the reverse complement.
TACAAAATCTGATTCGGGGTCACTACAGGATTTGATTGCTACATGGGGCAAATCAACAACGAGTTCAAGTTATTTTAGTGCTTTATTCAAGGTTCTCCAGTGAAGGAAAACAAAAAATTCTCAGCAACCAAATTTATAGGTATACATTGATTATTAGAGTTGCCAAACAGTTAATACGAAAGGTTGGCGTCGTTGTCAAATTGGTGCACCCATCAGGAGTTGAACCTGAAACCTGCTGATCCGTAGTCAGCCGCTCTATCCAATTGAGCTATGGGTGCAATCAAAAGGAGTGAAAGGCTATCTTCTTCATGGAATAGGCGCAAGATTTTTTCAAGTGCGGGGGCTGCTGTTTGTCTTAGACAATTGAGCCGACTAAAATTTTTGAATCCTCAACAAACTTATTTGACCATCAATATCTGAAATGACAGCCTCTTTTAAGGATGAAGCAAGGGTTATATAGATTTATCATTTTATTCGGACTAGTTTGCTGGTTTGAATTTAGTATTATAGTTCACGCACAAGTCTATAGCCAAAATATAGTAGGCTACACTACTGTCCGGTTTAAAAACCGAGTAAACATTGATGATTTTCGGTGTCTGGCGGTTGTGTAGCAGGTGGCAGTTGAGCAAGCGCCTGTAAAATGGGCGTTTTCTCAAAGAGCGTGAGGCTTAAAATCTGTAGAATGG
>CAIXFY010000024.1 GCA_903918885.1 uncultured Verrucomicrobia subdivision 3 bacterium | reverse complement strand
TGTCGCTCGGCATGGCCATCGCGCTCGGCTACTGCGCGGCGTTCGGCACGCTCGTTCCGCCGATTGTGAAAGGTGAATTCGCCGACAAATTGCTGAACCATTCTGGCACGAGTGCGGGCGGACCGATCGTATTGCTCGGCGTGGCGATTTGTTTGCTGGGCATTCTCATCGGTGGCATTGCCGGCGTCCGTAAAGAAAAAGAAATGGGTGCGCAAGCCTCGAGCATCCAAGAATTTCATTTATGGAAAGGCCTCGGCATCGCGACATTCTCCGGCATCATGAGTTCGTGCTTTTCATTCGGTTTTCAATTCGGTGAACCCATCACCAAAATCACCGCCGCGCACGGCACCGGACCGCTGTGGGTTGGTTTGCCAGTCATCGTGGTTATTTTGCTCGGCGGCCTGACGACGAATTTTATCTGGTGCGTATTGCTGCACATTAAGAACGGCTCAGCGCACCAATATTTGAGTTCGACGGTGAAACCAGTGGCTGGTCACACCCAAGGCGGCAGCGGTCACGGCGAAAAAATCTCCGGCGAAGTCTTTGAAGTTGGCAGCGCGGTTCCGTTGGTTGCAAATTATTTGTTCTGCATCTGCGCGGGCACGCTTTGGTATCTGCAATTTTTCTTCTACCAGATGGGCGAAAGCCAGATGGGCAACTACAAGTTCTCCAGTTGGACGCTGCATATGGCGAGCATCATCATCTTCAGCACGCTGTGGGGAATTTTCTTCAAGGAATGGCGTGGCGCCCAGTCATTCACCAAAAAACTGGTTGTCATGATGTTGGTTTTCCTTGTTGGCTCAACGGTCATCATCGGCCTCGGCAATAAGAAGTCTGCCGACGCCGAGAACGCCGCCAAGGCCAAGCCGGAATCAGCTGTGCCAGCGGCCGCCACCGCTGCCGCAAACACGGTTCAAAAATAATTTGGAAGAAATCAGAGCGCCGCGCTCCCTGTGTCGGTGGCGCGGCGCGGTTTTTTCCTGAGGCCGTTGTTTTATTTTTCAATTTTATTTTTCGCCTGACCTGCGCTAGAGTTTCCCCATCAAGACGGGCACGCACATCAAGTTTTGGGGGGTTCGAGGCTCCATTCCCACGCCGGGGCGAGGAACCGTGCGTTACGGCGGCAACACCACCTGCGTCGAAGTCCGCTGCGGCAAGGACATTATTATTCTCGATGCGGGAACCGGCCTACGCCACCTCGGCATCGCGTTGCTCGAAGAATTCAAGCGCCGCCCGCTCAATCTTTCCCTGCTCCTCTCTCACACACATTGGGATCATATTCAGGGTCTGCCGTTCTTCGGGCCGATTTACGAATCGCGCTGCCGGTTACGCATCGTCGGCTGCGAGGGTGCGCGCAAAGGCCTCGTGGACGCGCTTACCGGCCAGATGGAAAGCACCTATTTTCCCGTGCCGTTCTCGCGGCTGCCGAGCAACATTGAGATCGAGGAACTCAAGGATTTTAGCTTCACCATCGGCAACGTGCTCGTGCGCGCACACCGCGCCAATCATCCCGGCGTCACCGTTGGCTACCGGCTGTTTTCGCCGGACGGCATCATCGCGTTTTTCCCCGACACGGAACCGCGCAAAGGCGGCGACGACCACGAGTTGCTGGATTTCATCCGCGCCGCCGACGTGCTGATTCTGGACTCACAATACGACCGCGCCGAATACAAAACCCACACCGGTTGGGGTCACGGCTGCGTGGATGATTCCGTGGCGCTCGCGCTCAAGGCGGGCGTGAAAAAACTCGTCCTCTTCCACCACGACCCCGACCACGACGACCGGAAAATCGATTCGTTCGTGAAATACGCCCGCCAACTCGTCGCCAAGGCCAAATCGAAAATGAAAGTGGAGGCTGCGCGTGAGGGCATGGTGATTTCCCTCGGTAAAAAATAATCCCGCCGCCCGTTCCGCCGCGCCCGACTTTAGTGTGGATTTGCGACGGTTTTCTGCGAAACTCCCCCACCAATGAAGCCGATTATTAAACTTTTGCTCGAAGGCGGCAGCCTGAACACCGCGCAGATGGCGGCGGTGCTCAACCTGTCCGAAGCCGAAGTCAACCGCCAGCTCGACGCGCTGAAAAAAGACGGCGTGCTGCTTGGCCTCCGTCCAGTGCTGAACCTCGCCGACGAGGAATCCGGCGTCGTGCGCGCCGTCATCGAGGTGCGCATCACGCCCGAACGCGGCGGCGGCTTCAACCGCCTGGCCGAGCGCATCAGCAAGTTCGACGAGGTGGAATCCTGCTATCTCATGTCCGGCGGCTACGACCTGCTGGTGTTCGTCAACGGCGCGAGCCTGCAAAAGGTCGCGGCGTTCGTCTCGGAAAAACTCTCCACCATCGAGGGCGTGCTCTCCACGGCCACGCATTTCATGCTGCGCTCCTACAAGGAACACGGCTTCCTGCTCGG
>CAIXFY010000023.1 GCA_903918885.1 uncultured Verrucomicrobia subdivision 3 bacterium | reverse complement strand
CGTCTTCGCGCCGTCTTGCGGCACGGTTTCAACATGGAATTCCCTGGCCGTCACAGGATCAAGGGACAGGTTAAACTGGTCTTCCCACCGGAACTCGAATCTGGCTTTGGAAATGGCGTTGTCGCGGTATTGAGCGCCCGGATGTCCCTTCGCCAAATCCGCCGCGTGCGCGGCGATCTTGTAGGTAATCACACCATCCTTGACATCTTTTTTATTGGGCAATCCCAAATGCTCTTTCGGGGTCACATAACAGAGCATCGCGCAGCCATACCAGCCGATCATCGCCGCGCCGATGCCGCTGGTGATGTGGTCGTAGCCGGGCGCGATGTCGGTGGTGAGCGGTCCGAGCGTGTAGAACGGCGCTTCGCCGCACCATTCGAGCTGCTTGACCATATTCTCCTCGATCATGTGGATGGGCACATGGCCGGGGCCTTCGTTCATCACTTGCACGCCCTTGGCCCACGCGCGTTTGGTGAGTTCGCCCTGCGTTTCGAGTTCGCCGAATTGCGCGCGGTCATTCGCATCGGCAATCGAGCCGGGGCGAAGTCCATCGCCGATGGAGAATGAAACGTCATACGCGGCCATGATGTCGCAGATGTCGTCCCAGTGAGTGTAGAGGAAATTCTCTTTGTGATGCGCGAGGCACCACTTGGCCATGATGCTGCCGCCGCGCGAAACGATGCCGGTCATGCGGCTCGCGGTCATCGGCACGAAACGCAGGAGCACGCCAGCGTGAATGGTGAAGTAATCCACGCCCTGCTCCGCCTGTTCGATAAGCGTGTCGCGGAAGAGTTCCCACGTGAGGTCTTCGGCGCGGCCGTTGACTTTTTCGAGCGCCTGATAAATCGGCACGGTGCCGATGGGCACGGGTGAGTTGCGCAAAATCCATTCGCGCGTGGCGTGGATATTCTTGCCGGTGGACAAATCCATGACGGTGTCCGCGCCCCACTTGGTGGCCCAGCGCATCTTCTCGACTTCCTCCTCGATGCTCGACGCGACGGCGCTGTTGCCGATGTTGGCGTTGATCTTCACGAGAAAATTGCGCCCGATGATCATCGGCTCGTTTTCCGGATGATTGATATTCACCGGAATGATGGCACGCCCGGCGGCAACTTCGCTGCGGACGAATTCAGGCGTGATTTCGGCGGGAATGCGCTGCGGAAATTTGCGGAAGATGGAGGGTGTGAATTCGCTGCTGGCGAGCTGCTGGGAACCGGCGTGCTGTTTGTCGAGCTGATTGCGGACGATGTCGTTGGACATTTCCGAAATGCGGGCGCGGCCCATGTTCTCGCGGATGGCGATGAATTCCATTTCCGGCGTGATGATGCCATCGCGGGCGTATTGCAATTGGGTGACGACTTTGCCCGCCTTGGCGCGGAGCGGACGGCGGCGGCTGCCCTTGAGTCCGGGAAATTCCACGAGGCGGTTCTTCTCGGCGTTGCTGGCGAACTCGGCGTGTTTGCCGGAAAGATAACCATTGTCCTGCGGCTTCACTTCGCGACCGTCGTATTCCTCCACGTCGCCGCGTTTCAAAATCCAGTCGCGGCGCAGCGCGGGCAGACCTTCTTCGGATTTGCCGGTGAACGCGGGGTCGCCCCACGGGCCGGAGCAGTCATAGACGCGCACGGGTTTGTTCGGGCGCACGTCGCATTCGTTGATCGTCGTCGGCGTGAGCGTAATCTGGCGCATCGGCACGCGAATGTCGGGATGTAACTGGCCGGCAACATAGACGCGCTTGGAGTTGGGCAACTGCTCGCTGCTGTGCGGTTCGAACGATTCTTTGGATGCGATCATAATTTTTTGGAAGGAAAGCCGGAGAGTATTTGTAATTCTTTCGCCGGCATTATCCGGTTCAAGTTCACGGGTCATTGGCGCTCGCGCGTCAAACTCTCAGCGTCGCCCAAAGGCGATTTGGCTCCCCGAACGGCTTTAAGCTATGCGATTCGCCCGAGTCGTGCAAGCGCGCGGACGGTCTTAGATTTTCAAAACCAAAAGATGCGCGGCGGAAAATTTATTTTACGAAAACTTAACGTGCCGTTGCCAGTGCGTTTGGTTAATTTGTCCCGTAGGTTTTATTTTATGGCCAGCTTGAACATCCCCAATTTTTCCCGAGGCAACGAGTCCGTCGTCAATCCTACCAACGAGGCGGCGAACAAGGAGATTCCCGAAGTTCTCCAACGGCACGGCACCACGCCCAACGGACTGACCGAGGACGAAGCGGCGGCGCGTCTGGAAAAATTTGGGCCCAATCAGGTCGCGGAAGAAAAGCATCAGGGCTGGCTGCAACGGATTTATCTCGCCGTGCGCAATCCGCTGGTGATTTTGCTTTCCGTGCTGGCGATCATCACGTTCGCCACGGCGGGCGGCGCCTCGGACATCGCCGGCGGCGTGCTGATGGTGGCGATGGTGCTATTGGGAATTTCGCTCCGCTTCATTCAGGAAACCAAGGCCGACAACGCGGCGGCAAAATTAAAAGCGATGATCAGCGTCACCGCGACGGTCGTGCGCGACGGGCAACCGGAAGAAATTCCGCTCAAACAACTCGTGCCCGGCGACGTGGTAAAACTATCCGCTGGCGATATGATTCCAGGCGACGTGCGGCTGCTATCGGCGAAGGATTTATTTATCATTCAAGCCACGTTGACCGGCGAATCCATGCCGGTGGAAAAAACCGACGCGCGCGACGCGCGCACAAATGTTTCTTCCATCGAGCACACGAACATCTGTTTTCTCGGCACCAGCGTGGAAAGCGGTTCGGCCACGGCGGTCATCGTTGCCACCGGCGCGCAAACCTATTTTGGCAAACTTGCCCGCAGCCTCGCCGACAATCAGGTGGAAACCGCTTTTGATAAAGGCGTAAAGAAATTCACCTACCTCATGCTGCGGTTCATGGTCGTGATGGTGCCACTGGTGTTCGTCATCAACGGAATCACGAAACATAATTGGAAAGAAGCGTTTTTCTTTTCGCTCGCCGTCGCCGTCGGGCTGACGCCGGAAATGTTGCCAATGATTGTTTCGGTCTGTCTTTCCAAAGGCGCACTCGCGATGTCCAAGAAAAAAGTCATCGTCAAGCGGCTGCACTCTATTCAGAACTTCGGCGCGATGGACGTGCTCTGCACCGACAAGACCGGCACGCTCACGATTGACCACGTCATCCTCGAAATCCACTGCGACGTCTTCAAAAAAGAGAGCGATGAAGTTTTGCGCGATGCGTATCTCATCAGCCATTTCCAAACCGGCTTGAAAAATGTTCTAGATCGCGCGGTGTTGAAATACACCGAGCTGCACCAGGAACTTTCCGTGGACAAACACATCAAGGTGGACGAAATTCCGTTCGACTTCTCGCGCCGCATGATGTCGGTCGTCGTCGAAGGTCCGGACGGCCAGCGTCAGATGCTGACGAAAGGCGCACCCGAGGCGGTGTTCGCGCGCTGCACGCATTTTGAAAGCGATGGCGAAATTTTTGAAATGGAACCGATCCTCGTCGGCAACCTCATCGAACAGGTCAATGATTTGAGCAGCGATGGTTTTCGCGTGCTCGCGATTGCGAATAAAAAAGTTGGCACACAGACCGCGTATTCAAAGGCGGACGAAAACGAACTGGTGTTGACGGGCTATCTCGCGTTTCTCGATCCCCCGAAAGACACGGCGAAAAAAGCCATCGCCGTTTTGCGCCAGCAGGGCATTACGATCAAAGTGTTGACCGGTGACAACGATCTCGTTTCGCGCAAAGTCTGCACCGAGGTCGGCATCAACGCCGAAAAAATTATTCTCGGTAACGATGTGGAAAAAATGAACGACGAGCAACTTGCCGTCGCCGTTGAGACGACCGATGTGTTCGCGCGTCTTTCGCCCGCGCACAAAAAACGCGTCGTGCAGGCGTTGCAGAAAAACAAGCATGTCGTCGGATTCATGGGCGACGGCATCAACGACGCGCCCGCGCTGCGCGCCGCCGACGTGGGCATCTCCGTGGACAACGCCGTGGACATCGCCAAGGAATCCGCCGACGTCATCCTTCTCGAAAAAGATTTGATGGTGCTGGAAGAAGGCGTGATCGAAGGCCGCAAAGTGTTCGTCAACATTTTGAAATACATCCGCATGGGCGCGAGTTCCAACTTCGGCAACATGTTCAGCGTGCTCGGTGCGAGCGCATGGCTGCCGTTCTTGCCGATGCTGCCAATTCAATTGCTGACGAACAATCTGCTCTACGATTTTTCGCAGGTTCCCATCCCGACCGACAACGTGGCCACGTCGCAAATCGCCAAGCCGCGTCCGTGGGCAATGGGCGAAATCGCGCGATTCATCATGTTCATCGGCCCGATCAGTTCGATTTTCGATTACACGACGTTTGCCGTGATGTGGTTTTTCTTCAAGTGCAGCAACCTCGCCATGATGCCCGTAGAAATGTCCGCGCGTTTCGCCGGTGTTACCGACCCGGACAAAGTCTATGCCGCCTCGCTGTTTCAAACCGGCTGGTTCGTCGAATCCATCATGACCCAGACGCTCATCATCCACGTCATCCGCACGAACATGATTCCGTTCGTGCAGTCGCGTTCGAGCTGGCAGCTTTCGATGACGACGATTTTGATCATGGGCATCGGCGCGTATCTGCCGTATTCGCCGCTCGCGCCGATCCTCCACTTCGTGCCGCTGCCGTGGCAGTTCTGGCCGATTCTGGCAACCACGCTGTTGTGCTACGTCGGCCTAACCCAAGTCATCAAGACCTGGCTGCTGAGCAAAAAGTGGATTTGATTTTCAAGCAAAACCAAATGCCGTTCCGAAAAAATCGGAGCGGCATTTTTAGTTTCCGAAAAATCAGTTTTTCAGCGCCGCCTTCTTTTTCTCAAGCGCATCTTTCAACGGCGGCAACAGAGACTCCATCCGCGCAAAAAAATTGGCGGGGACATTGTCTGCGGACAACAGCGGCAGCGCCTGCAAGCCTGCCTTCTTCACCCAAAATGCGCTGGCCTGCTCACTATCACCCAGCCCTTTTCCATAGCTGGTCTCAAAGACATCAAGATAATTTTTGAGCGCCTGATTCAGCAACACCTTGCGCCCTTCCAGCGATGCGGTCTCGGCCTTTTTCTCCAGCCCGCGACCCAGCCCGACCTGCGCGCGGCTGCGCAAAGCGACGCCGACATACGGCGAATTCATCACCTGCACATAGGCGTTCGTCGCCGCGTCGAGCGCGCCGATCTGTAGATAGCAGTCACCCAGTTCGCTGGCGGCGAGTGCGCCGAATTCGTTCGTCGGATTGGCCATACTGATTTGGGCAAAGACATTCGTCGCCAGTTCAAAATTGGCGAGTGGTCGGCTCGCATCCGGCGCATCCATCCGCATCAACACGCCGCCGTAGGCAAACATCGCCTGCGTCCAGAGCGCGGGCGGACAATTGGTGTCGGCCAGCAACTTGGTGAAATAATTGACTGCATCCGGAAAACCTAGTCGACCCGCCGCTGCGCGTCCGGCCATCAACTGCGCCGGGTAATACAAAGTCGAACTCCTCCACGCTGGCGTCTGAAAGATTAACTCGTAGTTTTTTTCCGCTTCGGAAAAATTTGTCCCGCTGCGGAAGCAACTGTCCGCCACCCACCACTGCGCCAGCGGTGCCAGCTCGTTGGTTGAATAGCGCGCGACAAAGTTGGTGAAAGCCGACGCTGCCGTGGCGTCATCACCCGCCTGAAAGCTGGCCTGCCCGAGCGAGTATTCCACCTGTGGACGCAGCTCGTTGGTCGGATAATTTTTCAGCCAGCCCTGATAATTGGTGATGGCCGCCGGCCAGTTTTGTTCCCGCTCAAACGTCCGCGCCCGCGCGAGCTGCACCTGCGGCGTGAGCGGCGAATCCGGAAAATGTTTTTCAAATTCGCGGAACAGTTTCAGCGCGTCGTCCGTCGCGCCGGTTTTGGAAAATCCCTCGCCCATCAGGAGTAGACTGTTGTCGGCCAGCTCGCTCGTCGGAAACTTTTCCAGTAACTGGCGCATCGCCACTTCCGCGCCCGGCATGTCCTGTAATTCCAAATCCGCTCGTAAAATCTGGTAAAGCGCACGGTCGCCCAACGACTTCACGACTCCGGGCAAATCCGCGAACTGTTTCAGCACTGCCTGATAATTGGTGCGTGCCGCCGGAAAATTTTTCAAAGCAAAATACGCGTCACCCGTCTTGAACTTCGCCAGCGCAAGATCCTCCGAAAACGGCAAACGCGCGGACGCAGCGCGGAAATCGGCAAGGCTGGCGGGCGTATTTCCAGACAACCAGAAACACCAACCACGGTTCAAATACGCCTTGCCGGATAACGGACCTTTCGTGGATGCCGCCAGCAGCCGGGCAAAACCGGCCTGCGCTTGGGCGAGCTGGTTAGTCGCCGATGAATCCGCGATGAAGGCTTTCAACTGCAATTCGCCGAGCGTCAACGTGGCCAAATCCGCCGACGGCGCGGTGGGAAACTGGACGAGAAATTTTTCCAACATGGCCGCCGCGTCCGAGAAATTTTTCTGTGCCATGGCCGCGCCGGCGATTTTGAGGATGGCTTCACGTTGACGTTCCAGCGGAACCGCATTCGTAAGGTTTTCCGACCACGCCGCGCCCGCATCCGCCCAGCGTCCCAACTTTTCCAGCATCGTGCCATGCCACGCGACGCTGTCGGCCAGACGGGTGACATCTTTTTGACCGCGCGACAACTGCAGTAAATTGGTCGTGGTCACCAGCGCCGCCTCCAAATCGTCGGCTCCCGCCTGCACACGGCAAAGAAGATTGGCGCGCTGCCAGTCCAGCTTGGCGGTGAGACTTTGCGGGTTCACCAAACCCAGCACCGCCAGCGCCGCCGAAAAATCCTGCTGCTCAAATTGCGCCTTCGCCAGCAATAACCGACCGCGCGAAACCAGTTCGTTCGCCCCGTCCAATTCCGCCATCCGGGCAAACGCGCCGTTCGGCGCTTCCAGCAACGCGACAATCTGCGGCCAATTCCCCAGCCGCTCGAACGCCGCCGCCGTCTCGACGGTGGCGGTCAGCCGCAGCGGCGATTCCGGAAAGTTTTTTACCAAGGAGGTAAAAGTTGCCGCCGCGTTCGTAAAATTTCCCTGCGCAAATTGCGCCTCGCCCAGCCAGTAGGCATAGCGGTCGGCCAAATCACCGGGCTTGCCGCGTGCCGCCGACAAAAGATTGACGGCCGCCGAAAATTTTTCCTGTTTGATCTGCGCCTGCGCCTCGCATAACAGCGCCTCGGCAACACGGTCGGACTTGGGATAGCGCTGAATAAACGTGGCAAATTCCGATTCCGCGCGGCTCCACAGGCCGTCCTGAAATGCCGCCACCGCCGAAGCATAAGCGCGGTCTTCGCGGGTGGACGCGGCGAAAATTTGTCCGCCGCACAAAATGAGCGCGGACAAAACCAGAAATGCTCGGCGGAAAAATTTCACTGACCTGAATTTAACCACCAAGACACCAAGGCACAAAGCAAATTGAAACTTTGTGTCTTTGGGTCTTGGTGGTTTCAAACCTAATTCAAAACGCTTTTCAAATAATGCCCCGTGTGGCTTTCCGCCACATGGACGATTTTTTCCGGCGGACCTTCCGCAACAATTTTCCCGCCGCCGCTGCCGCCTTCCGGCCCGAGGTCAATGATCCAGTCCGCCGTCTTGATCACGTCGAGATTGTGTTCAATGATGACCAGCGTGTTGCCGGTATCGCGCAGTTTGAACAGCACTTCCAACAGTTTCGCCACGTCGTGAAAGTGCAAACCGGTCGTCGGCTCGTCCAAAATGTAAAGCGTCTGGCCGGTCGCGCGGCGCGCGAGTTCAGTCGCGAGCTTCACGCGCTGCGCCTCGCCGCCGCTCAAGGTCGTCGCCTGCTGACCGAGCCGGATGTAGCCGAGGCCGACCTGCTGGAGCGTTTCCAGCGGCGTGGCAATCTTCGGCACGGCGCGGAAGAAATCCACACCTTCGTCCACCGTCATGTCGAGAACATCGGCGATGTTTTTACCCTTGAAGGAAATTTCTAGCGTCTCGCGGTTGTAACGTTTGCCGTTGCACGTCTCACAAGTCACATAAACCGGCGGCAAAAAATTCATCTCGATTTTCAGGATGCCGTCGCCTTCGCATTTTTCGCAACGACCGCCTTTCACATTGAAACTGAACCGGCCCGGCTCGTAGCCGCGAATTTTCGCGGCAGGAATTTTGGCGAAGAGGTCGCGGATCTGGTTGAACATCCCGGTGTAAGTCGCCGGATTGCTGCGCGGCGTGCGGCCGATGGGTGACTGATCTATCACGATGACTTTGTCGAGCGATTCAAAACCGCGCAAAACCTTGTGTTCGCCGGGCTTTTCTTTTGAGCCGTAAAATTTGCGAAACAGTGCGCGCTGCAAGATGTCGCTCACCAACGTGCTCTTGCCGGAACCGCTTACGCCGGTCACACATGTCAGCGTGCCGAGCGGAATCCGCACGTCAATGTTCTGTAAATTGTTTTCCTTGCAGCCCAGGACTTCGAGCCAGCCCTTTTCTTCGGATGGAATATTGCGTTTTTTAGGAACGGCGATTTCCAATTCGCCCGTCAGATACTGGCCGGTGAGCGATTTCGTGCACGCGAGAATTTCCGGCAACGTGCCCGCCGCGACCAGTTCGCCGCCGTGGACGCCCGCGCCCGGACCGAGATCCAAAATGTAATCCGCCGCGCGAATCGTGTCCGCATCATGCTCGACGACGAGCACCGTGTTGCCCAAATCGCGCAGGCCTTTGAGCGTGGCGAGCAACCGGTCGTTGTCGCGCTGATGCAAGCCAATGCTCGGTTCGTCCAAAACGTAAAGGACGCCGACAAGCGCCGCGCCGATTTGCGTGGCGAGCCGGATGCGTTGCGCCTCGCCTCCGCTCAACGTGCCGCTTTCACGGTCGAGCGTCAGATAGCCGAGGCCGACATTTTTCAGGAAGCCGAGGCGCGCGCGGATTTCCTTGATGACTTCACCGGCGATCTTCTGCTCAAACTCCGTCAATTTCAGAGCCACAAAAAAATCATCAGCTTTTTCCACCGACAAACCACAGACGTCCATGATGGACAGGCCGGGGATTTTGATTTTCGACTTTTTGTTTTTGAACAGCGAGGTGAATTGCTCGCCACCCAAGGTGACGGCCAGAATTTCCGGCTTCAATCTTTTGCCGCCGCAGACATCGCAAAACTCCGGCGCCATGTATTGCTTGAGGCGGTTGCGCATGAACTCGCTTTCGCTATCGGTCGCCAGCCGCTCAAGATTGACGAGCACGCCTTCGAACGGACGATCAATGCTGCTCACTTTGCCCGCGCGCCAGAATTTGAATTCCACGTTGTCCTCGCCGGAGCCGTGCAGCAAAACGTTTTTGAAATCTTCCGGTAAATCGCGCCACGGCGTCTGCAAATCCACTTCGAAATGCGCGGCGACCGAGCGCAGCATCGCCTTGTAGTAAATGTTCATCCGCTTACCCGCGCGCCGCCACGGCTGGATGGCGCTTTCGAGCGGCTCGTCAAAATTCGGCACGACCAGCGCCTCGTCAAAAACCATTTTCTGTCCGAGGCCGTGGCAGACGGGGCACGCACCGGACGGCGCGTTGAAGGAAAAATGTTTTGGCGTGGGCGGATCGTAGCTCTTGCCGGTTGCGGGCGAACACATTTTGTTGGAGTGCAGCGTCTCGATCCAGCTCGTCGCTTCCGCGCCCGGTAACTGATGCAGCACGAACATCACGCCTTCGCCGAGACGAAGACACGTTTCCACCGAATCACCCAAGCGCACGCGAACTTTGTCATCCATCACCAACCGATCAACCACCGCCTCGATGTTGTGAAACTTTTTTTTATCGAGCTTGATACGCGCCGCCTGTTCGCCCAGTTCCAACATCTCGCCGTCAACGCGCACGCGGACGAAACCTTCGCGCGCCAAGCGTTCAAACACATCGCGGAACTCGCCCTTCTGCCGGCGCACGACCGGCGCGAGCAACATGACTTTGGTTTTCGGCGGCAGCGCAAGAATTTTATCCACGATGTCGCTCGTGCTCTGCGTGGAGATGGACACGCCGGTTTCCGGACAATGCGCCTGGCCGATGTGCGCGTAAAGCAGACGCAGGTAATCGTAAATCTCCGTCGTCGTGGCGATGATGGAACGCGGACTGGAACCGGAACTCCGTTGTTCAATCGCAATCGCGGGCGACAGGCCTTCGATGAAATCAACGTCCGGCTTTTGCAACTGATCGAGAAATTGCCGTGCGTAGGCCGAGAGCGACTCGACATATTTGCGTTGCCCTTCGGCGTAGATTGTATCAAAGGCGAGCGACGATTTGCCGCTGCCGCTCAAGCCGGTGACAACGACCAGCTTGTCGCGCGGGATTTGTAACGTGAGGTTCTTGAGGTTGTGCTCACGTGCGCCGCCAATCTTGATGAACTCTTTGCTCATAGTGCGAATTTCTCGTCGAAACGAAAAATCACACTACGCCACGCACGGAAAAATGCAAAGCCGGAGTTGCCATAATTTTCAGCAGTTTTTTACGGCAGCAGGATGAGTTGGTAGAACTTCAGCAGGAACGGCAGATTGGTGTCCGTGAAGCTGAACGTGCCGTTGGTCGAGGTGACGACGAGCGGCGACACGCCGTTCGAGAACAACGTCCAGTTGATGGTCGGCAGGAGATTGGTCGTCCATTGCACATTGAACTGGTCGTTGGTCGGCGCGAACCAGGTGATTACAAAGCCTACGTTACCACTGATATTGGTGGCGACGATGCTGCTGATGACAATCGCGGGCGCGTTGGTTAGCAGATGGAAATCCACTTGCAGGCCGTAATTCGCGGACACGCTGTTGGTGTTCTGCACGCCGAGCCAGTAGCTCGCGCCGGGCACAAGCAGCGGCGCGGGATTGGTGGTGATGACGGCGATGCCACTGGTGGCATTGGTGATTAACAAAGCATCACCGAAGACAAATGCCAGCGGCGGCGCGTTGGTGGTGAACCAGACATTCAGCGGCAGCGAGGCGAACAGCAGACTGTTCGTCGCGAAATCTGCGTTGGTCGGGACGTTGACGAGATAATAATTAATGCCGTTGGGCACGACGGAATTCGTCTGCGGCACGCCGTTGGTCAAGTTCACCGGTGGCAGCACAATGACGGTGAAACTATTGGTGGCCTTCATCGGCGGGTAGCCGTTGTCGGTGGCGATGGTGGTGATGGTATTGGTCGAGCCAGCCGCCGCGCTCGGCGGCGCGAGCGTAATGAGGCCGTTGGTGGAATTGATGCTCGCCCAAGGCGGCGCAATTCCGAAAGTATAGCTCAAGGTCTGCGCGGGAACATTGGTGTCGGTCGCGGTGTTGGTGACCAACAAGGTGGTCAACGCATTCATCGTGAGATTCGTGCCGTTGATGTTGTTCGTCCAGAACGGCGGGGTGTTGACGGAGTTAAGGCCATACACGGAACTGAGCGTGAGACTGTGGAATCCGCCGACGCTACCGGCAATGGCAAAGACGTTGCTCAAGTTGGTGGGATAACCACTCGTCTGGCCGGAGGTGGTATCGCCCCATTGCACCACGTTGCCATCGGCTGTCAGCGCGAGGCTGTGGAAGCCACCGGCTGCGATGGCGATGACGTTGGTCAGGTTGACGGGCACATCAATCTGTCCCAAGGAATCATCACCCCACGCCGCCACCGTGCCGTCGTTCCGCAATGCGAGGCTGTGTTCCTCGCCGGCGGCGACCGCGACGACGTTGATCAAACCGGCTGGCACATTGGTCTGGCCTGAATTGTTATAGCCCCACGCCGTCACCGTGCCGTCATTTTTGATGGCGAGGTTGTGATAGCTGCCGGCGGCAATAGACACGACATTGCTCAATGTCGCCGGCGCGTTGGTCTGGCCAAAAGAATTATTGCCCCAGCCTTTGACAAGGCCGTTGGTGCGCAAGGCTAGGCAATGCTCAAAGCCGCTGACCGCCGCAATGGCGTTGGTCAAACTGGTTGGAACATTCGTTTGCCCGAACTGATTGGAGCCCCAGACTTTCACCGTGCGGTCGCTCCGCAACGCAAGGCTGCTCTTGAAACCGCCACTGACGGCGACGGCGTTGTTCAGGCCGACGGGGACGTTGATTTGGCCGAAAGTGTTGTCGCCCCAAGCCACGACGGTTCCGTTGTTGTTGACCGCGAGGCTGAAGTCGTAACCCGCGCCGATGCCAACAACGAGATTGGTAAGGCTGGCAGGAATCGGCAGCGTCTGGCCAAAGAAATCAGCGCCCCAAGCGACCACGTTCGCCTGATCAGAAATCTGGTCGAAGCCGTAGGTGACACCCACGGCATTGCTGACCACGAGCCGGAAGTGATACGGCACATTCGTCATCAAACCCGTGATCGAGTTGGTGATAAAAACCACGTTGTAATTCGTGCCGATGTTCGTTGTGGTGGTGGCTAGGCCGTAACTGACGCTCGGACCCCACTCGAACCACGCCGTGGCCGCCGCGCCATTGGGCGTGGCCATGCCGTTCAACTGTGCGCTATTGCCGCGAACGAGCGTGGCCGGTTCCGTGAAGGCATAAGGTGCGAACGGACTGCCGAGGTAATGGAAGGTCACGTTGATGGCGTAAGTCGCGCCGACCAAGTTGGGGTTGTGCACGCCAAGATAATAAAATCCGCCGGGAACCATGTAGGCCGAGGTGCCATTGAACGGCGAACCGTTCGTGCCGAGCAAATTGGTTCCGCCCAACGAATTTTGGAGCAACGTCACATCACCCAGTGCGTTCGTCGTTGGCGGCACGTTGGTGCTGAAAAGCATATTCAGCGGCGCGGTGGCAAACACCAGTGCGTTGCTGGCCAGATCCGCATTCGTCGGCACATTAATCAAATACCATTGCGTGGCACCGGGCGGAATGAAATTGGTCTGCGGGAAACTCGCGTAGGCAATCGGCACCGCACTGACCACGATGCTGACCGGCACCGGCCCGAAATAAGCGGCGGTGTCATTGTTAGTCACATACAGGTCAAACGATGCGTAGCCGCTGAATGCGGGCGCGGTGTTGGTGGGCGTGAAGATGGCGAAGCTGTTGCTGAACGTGCCGGTGTTGGTGACCGCGCCGAGGACGTTGGTGAGCGACACCGAGCCGTTGACGGGATTGCCGACGGAGAAACTCAAGTTGCCCGTCTTGCCACAGACCTGCAGCAAGTCCACGCCGACGGGCGTGTTGGTGACGGTGAGTGCGTGCGGCGCAGCGAGCCAGTTTTGGTATTCTTCCAGATCCGTGTAACCAAGATAATTGGCATTGGTCGAGAGCTGATTGTTGCTGGTCACATACGGATTCTGCCCGAAAGTCATTTCCCAGAAATCCGGCAAGCCGTCTTGATCGGTGTCGAGATAGGGCGATACCGTGGGTGGAGTTGTAGATATACCGGTTTTACCAGTATTGTATATTGTTGAGATTTCGCTTGATGAAAGAGCACGTTTGAAAATCTGAACTTCATCCATTAAACCATGGGTGTAGTTTCCAAAATAGCTACCTGCAAATCTTCCGATATCCCGAGCACCTTCCGTATTGCGTGTGCTGCCAAAGTTGGCAGGTATGGCTCCATTTCCTGCTGTCGTAAATGGCCCAATTTCTCGAACGCCATTGACATAAAGCTTAATCGCATGAGTATCGCATACCACGGCAATGTGATACCATACGCCAACGGTGGGAAAGGTGATACCCGAGGCAGCAAGAGTGGTCGTTCCATCCCAACAAAAAGCACAGAAACGATAATTGGCAGGATCAAAAAAGATTTGATATGACGTTGGCTGGTTTTGGGTTGAATCCCTATCAACCATGAAGTTCTGCCAGTAGCTGGTGTCCGCTAGGTTGACCCAAAAAGCTACTGTGTAACTATTCGACCGCGCATCAAAATTGAGTTGTCCAGACGGATCAGCAACTCGCACATAAGAACTTGATCCGTTCAAATTGAAACTCTGCCCCACAATACCATTCGTATATGTGCCGCTAAAAAGCGTGCCATTGTTAGTGCCAATACTGTCATTCGCATTACCTTCACCTTTCCATAAGCCAATGGCACCAGACAGCGGTGGCGCAGAAATCAGCGTGCCAGTCTGCGAGCGCACTTTGCCCACAATATTCGTATCCACCGCGTCGCGCAGGCTCAAGCTCACGCCGGCAAAATCCAAAACTTTTTCATACGCCAAAAACGCCTCGTCTGTCGGCACGGGCACCAGCGGGAACGGGCGACTAAACCGCGTGTAGCGGTTGGTAAACATACTCCAACCAGTGTCCACACCGTCCAGAATGCCGTTGTTGTTGCTGTCGATGATATTATTCGTCTGGAAAATTCTCGTGTTCGTGCTACCGCCCCAGAACGCGATATTGGTGATGGCGTAATTCGTCCCAAACGTCACCGTGTCCGGCCCGGCGATAAGATAGTTGCAACTGTAATTCAACTGATTGGTGAAACCGCTGTTCGTGTCGGACTGGCCGGAGAACAGTCCCCAGTTGTAAATGACGTTGTTGACGAAATCCAAACTCAAGTTGTCGCCGAGGCGCGGATTGCCGCCGAAATTATCGGCATACAAATTGTGATTGAAGCTCAACGCGCCGCCACCGTAGCGCAACGACGAGCCGAGGGGCGCGGGAGTGCTGTTGGTGTAGAGCGTGTCGGCGATGATGGACCACTGCACGGTGACGTTGGAGGAATTCAACGTGGACATCGCCGTGTCGCTCCACTCAGTGGAAACGTGGTCGGCAATAACGTTGACCACGTTCGTCAGTTGCAGCGAATCGTCCGTCGTGCCGCGCCGGAACCGCACATCGCGAATGATTACGTCGTGCGCGGATTGCACCATCGTCATCTGGCCAGCCACGGTAATGCCGCCGCCCGGCGCGGTCTGACCAGCGATGGTGAGATACGAATTGGTGATGACCAAAACATTGGTCAGATTGATCGTGCCAGAAACATCGAACACCACCGTGCGATTGGTAACCGCCGTATTCACCGCCGCACGCAACGTGCCGGGGCCGTTGTCCGCCGTGGAGAACACATGATAAATATCACCGCCGCGCCCACCCACGGCGCCGCCGCCCGCGCCACCCGCGCCGGGGAATGCCGGGAAATACGCGTTCGTATCCACCACCGCAAGGATGGTGTAGTTGATGTTGGTCACCTCGTTGTTCGGCACGCCGAGATACCAATCCGCCGTGAGATTCGTCAGCGCGCTGTTGGTGCGGATGAACATGATTTCGGGCGTCGTGCCAGCATTCAAACTGGTCTGGAAGAACGGCGGCGAGAGCGGCAGCGCATTGGTCTGCACGGTTAAATCGCCATTGCCATTCAAGCCGTAAAGTTCAAAGCGCAGACCGCTCGTCAGCGCGTTCGTGACCGTGAAGCGGAAGAAATTCGTCAGCGCCGCACCCGGACTGGCGGTGAAACTGAATGGCACGCCGTTCGTCAAATTGATGATGCTGACGGCGGGCGAACCGCCGGCCAAATCCACTTCCTTCGCCAGCACAGAATAGCCCACGGGTCCGCTGTCGCGCCGGATGACGCCGAGATACCACGTTCCGGCGGAGAGCGTCACCGGGGTGGAATTGGTGAAGACGTAAATGTTTTCATTCACATTACTCACGTTGAAACTGCCGTAGTCGGAACTGGTCGTTACCGGCAGCGGCACGCCTTTGCGGAGAACGAGATCGGCATTGCCGTTGGTGATGCCGAGTAACTGGAACGTCGCCGCGTAGGCGTTTGAGCTGACCGTGTAAGAGAAATAGCGCACGGCATCGCTGATGTTTGTAGTCAACACGCTGGTGAACGGCACGCCGTTCGTCAGCGCCGTGATGTCGTAATCCACTTCCAACACGATCGAGGCAGCGTGAATGCCGTTGTTACGAACGCCCAAATAATAAGTCAGACCGGGAAGCAGTGGCGGCGTGCTCGCGCCGGACAACACCGGCGTGCCGATGCCCACGGTGGAATTCGCCAGCAGTTGCGTGTCCGGCGGAACCGTCCCCGTTGGCGGCGTGTTTTGGTTGAAGAACAAGTCCACCGGCTGGTCGGAGGAAACGAGAATGTTCGTTGCGAAATTCGCCCAGCTCGGCACGGTCACGGAATAATCCACGATCTGTCCCGGCCCGACAGTGCTGGCGGTCGGCGTCTGCGGCGCGAGCGCGGCCGCGATGGGCGAGTTGGATTCGAGAACGAAGGACAATTGCCAACTTACGAGCGACGAGTTGGTCACATACGCGCCGACACGGTTGTCCCAGACCTGCAACTGCCAGTTGCCGTTGGCCGTGCTGCCCGCAAGCGAGGACAATGCCTGTTCCGGCAGATAATAAAGATTATACAGCGGCGCTTCGGAAACGGCGAAGTTGTCCAACAGAATGCCCGGTTCCAGACCGGTGATGCGCAGCGGCATGGAATTGGAAGTGGCGGTGAACGTATAGCTATTCACTTCCCACTGGTTGTTGACGCCAAAGATGACATTGCTGTTAGAACCAAAAACCACCGCTGCCTCGGCTAGGCCGTAAGCCGGCGTGACCGACGGATCAAACTTGCCGGTCAGCCCGTTCGTCGCCGTCGCCGACGCGCGGTAAATGGCGGTGATTTCCGCGCCGGACAGGGCGCGTTTGTAGATGCTCACTTCATCCATCGCCCCGGCGAAATAATTATTTGTGTAGAGCGTCAGGTCGCGACCAAGCAACACATCGCCATCCATCTTCGGCACAAACACGCCGAGGTTGGTGACAGCCACGTTGGTTCCGTTGAGATACAACGCCGCGAGACCGCTGTTCGTGTCATACGTCAACGCGACGTGCTGATAAACGTTGGTTGAGAGCAGATTGGTCGCAGAATAAATTTCGTGGGAGACAAAATTGGTGTCCATGATGTTCGCGTAAAGGCCACCGGTGCCAGCGATGAAATTGGTGCCGTCGGGACGCGAGTTGGTGACGGACAGCCAGAACTGCACGCCGTTGGTCTGAATCTGATTCACTTCGACCACGCCGTAAATCTTGTTCGTCGTGGTGGAACCGCAGACGAGACCGTTGGCGTTCGCCAAAGTCCAGAGGCCAGCCTGCAGATTGGTCACGCCAAACATGAAAGCGTAGCTCCGGTTGCCATCGCAATTCAGCGGCTGGGCGGACGCCCAGTTCGTGTAGGAAACATTCGTTAAACCGCTGGTCCAGCCGAACTGCGTGGCCGCGCTGTTGGTCAGGCCGAGCCACAGGTTGTGATTCGTGCTGCCGAATTTGGCAAAATTATCGAACACCCAGTTCTGCTCATTCGCCGTGTCAAGCGTCACCAGATGTCCGCCCAACGCCGTCGCCCACAACTCGGAAGTCTTCCAGTTCGTCGCGCCGAGCAAATAATAAAAATGGCTCGTAGCCGGGTTGAGATACGGCCCGGCAACGATGACAATGTTGCTCACCGCTGAATTCGTCGGCACCTGCGCAAGCCATTCGACGAGCGGCTGCGGCTGCGTTAGATTCGTCGGATTGATCCAGCCTTCTACCGTGAACCCGCCGCCCTTGCCCACGTCGAGCGACGTGTTCTGCGGAATCTGCACATAGGTGTTTGTGCCGGCGAATTGAAATTGCTGGCCGTAGTCGCCGAAGCCAAACGCCTGGCTGACTTCACCGGCGGGGAAATTAAACCGCCCGACGAGCGAGCCGTTGTTGCCATTTTTTTCCGGGTCGGAACTGTCGGTGGCATTGCCTTCGCCACGCCACCAACTCTCGATGCCGGGACCGCGATACCAGAAGGTCACGTTGTAAATCCGGCCGGGAACCGTCGCCAGCGAGCGCGTGATGGTTCCGTTTGCCAGCGCGAGCAGATTGCTGCCGGCGTTGTCGCCGATCGCGTCGGCGGGAGCCGTCAACACGCTGACTTCGTTGTTGGTGAAAATGGTCACGTTGGTCAACTGCACGAATTGATTGTTCGTCAGACTGAAAACGGTGCTGACCGAAATCAGATTTGTCGGCACAGTCCAGCCGCCAAACGCATCATTGATGTTCGTCGGTGCTAAATAATTTCCGTTCGTCGCCAGCTCAAAATCGCACAGCGTGAAATTAGACGCCAAATCGGTGAAGCTGTAAGGCGGTTGCGCGAACTTGATCGGCACATTGGCCAGATTAGTGTCGTCGGTGAAAACGAGATATTGGTAATTGGTAATCGGCGCACCGGCGGTGTAAGTCCACGCATCACCACTCGTGACATACGGATTGCCAAACTCGTTCATGATGATGGTGATGTTGGTGTAGCCCGGCGGCACATACACATTGAACGACGCGGGCGCAGTATTTTGCGGGCCGCCACCACCGGCAGAAACGTTATTGGTGAACCCGGTATCGTAGAGCAAATTCGGCGAGCCAAGATAGAAAGTCGTCGGGTCGGAGCCGGAATAAACCGTCATCTCATCCGGCACGGTGTAGAAGTTGTAAGTGACTGGCACAGTTTCGCCACTGAGGGAAACCGTGAGGTAATTCGTGTCCGGCGCCGCGCCGCCGTTGGCGGTGGTGTTCAGGATGTTGGTGTAAACAAACGTCTGGCCTGCGCCGTTGGTGTCCGTGCCACCGCGATTTTCCATGAGCAAAATCCGCTGGCCCGCCGGGCTGAGGAGCGTGAAGGTCAAATCCGAAATGCGTGGTGAATTGACCACCATGCCGACATTCACCGACGAGACGAGCTGCGTGACCGTGTTGGGAACGGTGAAGGTGTTGCCGGAAACGGCATCGTCCGGCAGCGGGGTCGCGCCGGTCGAGGCGTAGTTGAAGGTGTTATTCGCCGTCGAACCAAAACCGAGCGTGGCGGACAGATACACCGTCGCTGACTGCGTCTGGCTGGGATTGTAAATGCCGATGAAATAGCGACCCGCATTCAGCGGCGGTCCAACGGAAATGCTGTTGCCCGGATCGAGTCCGCCCGGATAGGTTCCGCTGATGCAGTTCGTCAAATCTTTTTCCTGATCGTAATCCGTCAGCGTCGGATCGTTGCCTAGTTTTTCAAACATCTGGAGCGGCAACGGCGCGATGGTTGGCGGCAGATTGGTCGCGGCAAAAGTCAGGTTCGTGTAGCCGGGCGTGACATCCACGTAGTCAATAAACCAGCCGCCGGGCGGAATGGTGTTGGTAATGCCGCCGGCCAGATTGCGATGCGGCTGGATGAGCAGCGTCAACTGACTCACGCGACCGGTCTGCGTCGACGAATTATCCATCTCGGTCAAAATCCACGGACCGAGGGCGGACTTGCCGCGGAAATCCGTCAGCCGACCCGGCCCGTCGGTATTGGTGGTGCCCGTGGCGCGATTGCGGCTGTCGTCGTAAACGCGTGGCGCGGCGGCGAAAGTATTGTGCAGACCGTCATGGTTGTTCAACACGGCATAAGTATCGCCCAACGTAATTGCCCCAAATAAATCGCCGAAATTTTCGTGTTGATTCAAATTGGTCACCGTGACTTGTTCCACGGTCATCGGCATCACCGCGAGCGCGAAGACATTGACCAGACCGGGATTCGCATTATCGCCGTCAGGAATTTCCTGTGGCAGCAGCAGGCCATTCACAATCTGATTTCCATTCTGGTCCAGCGAACCAAACGGCGTCGCGGTGAACAGCGGAATGAAACCGTATTCCGAACCCATGCGGTCTTCCGACTTTACGCCGACGTAATAAATCTGACCGTGCGTGGACGCGGTGGAATAAACAAATTCCACTCCGCCCTGCCCCAGCG
>CAIXFY010000022.1 GCA_903918885.1 uncultured Verrucomicrobia subdivision 3 bacterium | reverse complement strand
GTCGCGCACGTGCGACTCGAACGAATCCTCCTTGCTCGTCACCGACGCGATGCCGCCCTGCGCGTAATTCGTGTTCGACTCCGCGCGATCTTTTTTCGTGACGATGGCCACGCGCCCGCGCGGCGCGACCTTCAGCGCGAAGGTCAGCCCCGCGATGCCGCTGCCGAGAACGAGATAATCAAATTGTTTCATTTTGATTGCCACAGAGTCACAGAGTCGCAGAGAAAATAAAACTCTGTGCCTCTGTGGCTGATTATAGTTTCGCATTATCAATCAACCGCGTTTTGCCGACGAACACCGCCAGCGCCATGTGCGTGCCGCGTTTAACCTGCGCCATGGGCAGCAAAGTTTCCGGATTGAAAAATTCAACGTAATCCAGTTTTGCGTCCGGCTCGATTTCAATCAGCTTTTTCAAATCCGCTTTCAAGTCCGCCGCCGAAACTGATTTTGATTTTTCAACAAGCCATTTGGCGATTTGAAGCGCGCACCAAAGCACCGTCGCCTGCCGCCGCAAATCGCCCATGAGATATTTGTTCCGCGAACTCATCGCCAGCCCGTCGCGTTCCCGCAAGGTCGGCGCGATGATTATTTTCACCGGAAAATTCAAGTCGCGCGTCATGCGCTGGATGATGGCCGCCTGCTGAAAATCTTTTTGCCCGAACACGGAAACATCCGGCAGCACGATGTTAAATAACTTCGCCACCACCGTCGTCACGCCGCGAAAATGTGTTGGCCGAGACGCACCTTCCATCACGCGCCCCAGATTTTCCTCGACGACGTAAGTGCTGTAATTTCCTTCCGCCTTGCCCGGATACATTTCCGCATCGCCCGGCGTGAATACGATGTCCACGCCCGCTTCACGGCACAGTTTCAAATCGCGTTTCAAGTCGCGCGGATATTTTGAAAGGTCTTCAGTCGGCGCAAACTGTGTCGGGTTGACGTAAATGCTTACAACAACTTTTCCCTTGGGGCCAACGCGTTTGCGCGCCGTGCGCACGAGGCTCAAATGGCCGGTGTGCAGATAGCCCATCGTCGGCACAAAACCGATTTTGACACCAGCGCTTTTCCATTGCAGCGCAAATTTCTGCATGGCGGCGGCACTGGAGATGATTCGCATGGAAATGATTTAACCGAATTCCGCCGCAATTTCACGAAAGAAAAAAGCCGCGCCGGAATTTTTCCAGCGCGGCGTTTGTTCCCCACCCAAAAATTTCAGGCCTCGGCAAACAGATGTTTGTGTTTGCTGCAGGCCTCGTTGGTCGGCGCGTCTGGCACGAGGTCATTCGGCGTCACGATCTTGTTCGCGATCATCCACGCTTCGACTTCGTCGCCGCTGATGTCGGGCAGCATGTGGCCGTTGATTTCGACGCACGGGCTCAGCATCTGGCCGCTGCGCTCAATCATCTCCGCGCGTTGCGCCGGATCGTTTATGATGTCGCGGTCTTCAAACGGCAAATCATATTTTTTGAGGATGGCGCGGACACCAGCACTCCAACCACAGGACGGTTTCAAGTAAGCGATGATTTTTGGTTTGCTCATAGTTTTACAAAATTTGTTGTTACAACGACAAGATAATGCCACATCCATGTTTGATGGGCAAATTATTTAGCCACAGATGAAACACAGATGGAAAAATTACGCTTTGAATCTGTGTTCAATCTGTGTTTCATCTGTGGCTACAAAATAATTTATGAGCCAACTTGCCAATCAAATTGCCGTTGTAACCGGTGCGGGTCGTGGAATCGGCCGCGCCATTGCGTTGAAATTCGCCAATGAAGGCGCGGATGTCGTCGTCGTTTCGCGCACGCAGGAAAACTCCGAGAAGGTCGCGGCGGAAATCCGCGCGCTCGGCCGCAAGGCGTGGGCGTTCGCCGTGGACGTGGCGGACGCCGCCGCCGTGAACACCGCCGCCGAGAAAATTTTGGCAGAGGCCGGCAAAGTGGACATTCTCGTGAATAACGCCGGCGTCACGCGCGATGGTTTGCTCATGCGCATGAGCGATGCGGATTGGGACACGGTCTTGAACACGAATCTCAAGGGCGCGTTCCTCGTCACGAAAGCGTTCAGCCGCGCGATGATCAAGGCGCGCACGGGTAAGATTATCAATATTTCTTCGGTCATCGGTCTCATCGGCAACGCAGGCCAGTGCAATTACGCGGCGAGCAAGGCGGGCTTGATCGGCTTCACGCAGTCATGCGCGAAAGAGTTGGCCGGGCGCGGCATCACGGTGAACGCCATCGCGCCGGGCTTCATCGAGACGGACATGACGGCGGAGCTGAAGCCGGAGATGAAAGAGGCGCTGCTCAAGCAGATTCCGCTCGGCTGTCTTGGCCAATCGGACGACATCGCGGGCGCGGCGCTTTATTTGGCGAGTCCGTCCGCGCGCTATGTCACCGGTCAGGTGTTGACGGTGGATGGCGGCATGGTGATGTGAACTTGGGCAATTAAAAAGGTTTCCCCGTGCAAAATAAAATTCAACTCAAGGCTTGACGCCGACGGCGGTTGCAAGCTAGAAAGACAGTCAAATTATGTCAGACAAACCTATCGAACAACGCGTAAAAGATATCATCGTCGAACAACTCGGTGTGAAGCCGGATCAAGTCGTTCCGTCCGCCAAGTTTATCGAAGACCTCGGTGCTGACTCGCTCGACACCGTCGAGTTGGTCATGGCGCTGGAAGAAGAGTTCGGCATCGAAGTGCCAGACGATCAGGCCGAGAAGCTCCAGAGCGTCGGCGACGTCATGAAATACGTCGAAGAAGCCCAGAAATAACCAAAAATTCAACCGGCGGGGCAGTTTTGGCTGGACACAGCTCGAACTGCCCCGTTTCATTTTCCTATGGCAAACAGTTATTCTGACCGTCGCGTAGTGGTCACCGGCTTAGGCGTCGTCACGCCGCTCGGCCACGACCTCAATACCTTCTGGCAAAACCTCATCAACGGCCAGTGCGGCATTGATAAAATCACCGCGTTCGACGCGTCGGCCTTTGCCACGCAAATCGCCGGCGAAGTGAAAAACTTCGACCCGACGCCCGCCTTTCCCTCGCCCAAGGAAATCCGCCGCACCGACCGCTACTCGCAATTCGGCGTCTATGCCGCTTGGAGCGCGCTGAAGGATTCCGGCCTCGATCTCGCCAAGGAAAATACGGACGAAATCGGCGTATTCCTCGGTTCCGGCATCGGCGGCCTCGCCACCACCAGCGACCAGTTGAAAATCCTGCTCGAACGCGGGCCCGGCCGCATGTCGCCGTTCACCATTCCGATGCTCATCAGCAACATGGCGTCCGGCCTCATCTCGATGTATTTCAATTTGCGCGGCCCGAACTTCGCCACCTGCTCCGCCTGCGCCACCGCCAACCACGCCATCGGCGAAGCCTGGCGCACCATCAAGGCCGGCGACGCGCAAGTCATGTTCGCCGGCGGCTCGGAAGCCACCGTCATCCCCATCGGCATCGGCGGCTTCTGCGCGATGAAAGCCATGAGCACGCGCAATGACGATCCCAAAAAGGCTTCGCGTCCGTTCGACAAAGACCGCGACGGCTTTGTCATGGGCGAAGGCGCGGGCGTCCTCGTCCTCGAAGAATTGGAACACGCCAAGAAGCGCGGCGCGCAAATCTATTGCGAAATTTCCGGCTACGGCAACACCGCCGACGCGCACCACCTCACCGCGCCCTCACCCGGCGGCGAAGGCGCGGCGCGCTGCATGAAAATGGCGCTCCGCTCCGGCGGCTTGAACCTCACGGATATTTCCTACATCAACGCCCACGGCACTTCCACGCCGCAGGGCGACGTCTGCGAAACGCAGGCCATCAAGACCACTTTTGGCGACCACGCGCGCAAGCTCGTTGTCAGCTCCACCAAGGGCGCGACCGGCCACATGCTCGGTGCCGCCGGCGCGGTGGAAATGACCGCCTGCACGCTGGCCATCAAGCACAACATCGTGCCGCCGACCATCAACTACACCACGCCCGATCCCGATTGCGACCTCGACTATGTGCCGAACACCGCGCGCGAAATGCCGGTGAACGCCATCGTCAACAACTCCTTCGGCTTCGGCGGCCACAACTCGACGATTGCGGCGAAGAAGTTTGTGGGGTGAACTTGGAAACAAAATTTGAATATCAGTTGCCGCTGGAATTGGCAGAAAAACTAGCCATTGAACAGGCGGCAATTCAAATTGAGTCCTTTCGGGGAAAACATTGGCATCTGCCAACTATAATTGGTGTTTTTGTTTCCGTGCTGTTCCTGTCTGGTGATGGTAAATGTCAAATTGGCGGCAACGATTACCCAACGATAGGCAGAACTATTACGGCTTTGGTTGGTTTTGTTTTGGGTTTTGGCGGAACTTGGCTTTTACTATATTTTATCAGGACAAACCTTCGGGTTAGAATCAAGGAACAAAATCGAAAGGCTCAAGCAAAATTGGGAACCACAAGATTGGTAACTTGGGATCAAGAATGGTTGAAGGTTTCAATGCCTGCGCGCAAACTCGAATACAAATGGCAACTAATTGATGAGATAAAAATCGAACCAATTGGGATTCATCTTTTATCAGGAGGTCATAATATTTTTAGCATTCCAAGAGCAGCTTTACCTTCAAACATTGATGCCGACGACTTGATTAAAAATTGGCAAAAGCACATTGCCAGACCGCCTGTGTTATTGTGAACTTTCTCTCGCTCATTGAATCGAAGCGCGAAGGAAAAATTCTCGCGCCGGAGCAGATTCAAGAATTCATCCGCGAATTCACCGCCGGAAACATTCCCGACTACCAAATGGCCGCCATGCTCATGGCCATTTATTTTCGCGGCCTCAACACCGCCGAAACCACTGCGCTCACGCTCGCCATGCGCGATTCCGGCGACGTGCTGAAATTTCCGCGCGACCCGCGCCCGCTCGTGGACAAGCATTCCACCGGCGGCATCGGCGACAAGGTTTCGCTCCCGCTCGCGCCGCTGCTCGCGTGCCTTGGCTTCCGCGTGCCGATGATTTCCGGGCGCGGCCTCGGCATCACCGGCGGCACGCTTGATAAACTCGATTCCATTCCCGGCTTCCAAACGCTGTTGCCCGCCGCGCAAATCACCAAGCTCGTGCAGCGCGTCGGCTGCGTCATCTGCGGTCAGACGGACACGATGGTTCCCGCCGATAAAAAAATTTACGCGCTCCGCGACGCGAGCGGAACCGTGCCGAGCATTCCCTTAATTGTTGCCTCAATCCTTTCCAAAAAACTGGCAGAAAATTTGGAAGCGTTGATGCTCGATGTAAAATTTGGAAGCGCCGCCTTCATGCAAACCAAAGCCGACGCGCGCAAACTGGCCAAGGCGATGGTCGCGCTCGGCAACCAATGCGGCACCAACACGCGCGCGATGTTGACGGACATGAACACGCCGCTCGGCCGCGCCGCCGGCAACTGGCTGGAAGTCAAAGAGAGCGTCGAATGTCTGGAAGCTGGTAGGGCTGACCTGCCGGTCAGCCAGCGAGCGTCGAGCGACTTGCGCGAACTGGTCATTGATTCCACCGCGCATCTGCTCGTTCAAACGCACAAAACAAAATCGCTCGCCGCCGCGCGCAAGCAGGCCGAGGAGTGTTTGAACTCCGGCCAGCCGCGGAAAAAATGGGATGAAATGCTCGTCGCCCAAGGCGCGGACTTGAAAGCGTTCAACAAAAAACTCGCGCAGGATTCCACCGCGAAAGTTGTCGCTGAATTGAAATCAGAAAAAGCTGGTTTCATTTCCAAGTGCGACGCCCGCATCATCGGCGAAGTCATCCGCGACCTCGGCGGCGGGCGTTTGACGAAAGATTCCAAAATCAATTACGACGTGGGCGTGGACCAAATCGCCAAGCCCGGCGAGCGCTTGGAAAAATCAGCCGCTCTGTGCCGCGTTCACGCCGCTGATTCCGTTCAGGCGAAGACGGCGATTGCCCGGCTGAAAACGGCTTTTGAAATTTCCTCGAAGCGTCCTGACAAGGTTCCGCTCGTCCTCGAAATCATTTCGCGCTAGGCGATTCGTTCCCAGATTTTTATTTCTGGAAACGTGATGCACAATTCGTCCACGCGCGGCAGCAGCGCGGCGATGTGATCTGATTTCAAATGTGCGTCGAGGTGCGCCTTGCTCGTCCAATTTTCGTGGAAGAGAAATTTCGCCGGGTCTTCGGGCGCCGCGTGTAAATCGTAATTTAAGCAACCTGCTTCCTTGCTCGTCGGCGCGACAAGGCCAATCAAAGCCTGCTTCAATTCCGTTTCCTTGCCGGGACGCGCCTGAAAGATAGCAATGACGGTGATGGTTTTCATTTCGTGCCGTTCGGGGTTAAAAAATGGATTCCAAAATTTTCTCCGCAGCGAGCCGTGGATTTTCCGCCGCGTAAATCGGGCGGCCGATCACCAGCCAGCTTGCGCCGGCGGCAATCGCCTCGCGCGGCGAGAGCGTGCGCTTTTGGTCGTCGGCCTTTTCCGCACCGGTGCGAATGCCGGGCGTGACGAGCTGAATCTCCGGCGGAAGAATCTGCCGCAAGTCCGCGATTTCCAGCGGCGAACAAACCAAACCGCGCAGGCCGGATTTCACCGCCAGCGTCGCGAGCCGTTCGACTTGTTGACCGACGTTCGCCTGACAACCGATTTCAGCGAGCGTGTTCGCATCCGAACTCGTCAACACGGTCACGCCGAGCACGAGCGGAGCGGCCAAGCCAAGTGATTTGGCGGTGTCCTGTGCAGATTTTTCCGCCGAGCGCATCATCTCGCCACCACCGCTGGTGTGAATCGTTAGCATCTGCACGTCCAGTCGCGTGGCGGCAGCGACGGCCTTCGCGACGGTGTTTGGAATATCGTGAAATTTCAAATCTAGAAACACGCTGGCACCAGTCGCGCGCACGCGGCGAACGATGTCCGGTCCGGCGGAAACGAAAAGCTCCTTGCCGATCTTGAATGCGCCGACGGCGGGCGCGACGAGTTCCGCAAGTTTCAATGCTTGTTCCGCTGACGGCACATCGAGCGCCACGATGATGGGATTGCAATTCATCTAGCCACAGATTGAACACGGATTGAACACGGATAAAAACAAAAATCCGTGTTCATTCCGTGGCCAGGGATTTTTTCCGGTGCGCCAGAATTTTTTCTGACGGCTTGAAGTTCGCGATGAATTCGCGGTAAAACTCGCCGAACGTTCCGGCGGCCAGATGCGCGCGGGCATCCGCCATCACCTTCAAATACATGTGCGTGTTGTGGACGCTCAACATCCGCAGACCGAGAATTTCATTCGCCTTGAGCAGATGCCGTAGATATGCGCGGGTGAAATGTTTGCACGCGAAGCAGTCGCAATTTTCTTCGAGCGGGCGAAAATCCATTTTGTAGCTGCCGCCCTTGATGCCGAGTGCGCCGCGCCGCGTGTAAGCCGTGCCGTTGCGGGCGACGCGCGTGGGCAACACACAGTCGAACATGTCTACGCCGCGCGCGATGAGTTCGAGCATTTGCGCGGGTGTGCCGAGGCCCATCGCGTAGCGCGCTTTGTTTTCGGGTAAGTGCGGCACTGAAAATTCAATCGCCTGCAACATCTCTGGCTCCGGTTCGCCGACACTCACGCCGCCGATGGCGTAACCGTCAAAATCCATTTCGACCAACGCCTTCGCGCATTGCTCGCGCAACGCGGGATTGTTGCCGCCCTGCACGATGCCGAAAACTTTCTGTCCGTCCGCGCGTGGCTGCGTGCGACACTCGCGCGCCCAGCGGATGGTGCGTTCGACGGCGAGACGCTGCTCCTTGGCGGGCGCGTCGTGCGGCGGACATTCATCAAAAACCATCGCGATGTCGGAGCCGAGCACGCGCTGGATTTCCATGGACTCCTTGGGGCCGATAAATAATAGCGAGCCGTCCAAGTGCGAACGAAATTCCACTCCGTGTTCTTTTACCTTCCGAATTTTCGCGAGACTGAAAACTTGAAAGCCGCCGCTGTCGGTGAGAATCGGCAGATTCCAATTCATGAACTTGTGTAAGCCGCCCGCCGCCGTGATGACTTCCAAGCCTGGCCGGATGTTCAGGTGATAGGTATTGCCAAGAATGATTTGCGTGCCGCACTCCAAAAGTTCACGCGGATCCATCGCCTTGACGCTGGCTTGCGTGCCGACGGGCATATAGACCGGCGTGTCCACGACGCCGTGCGCGGTGGTCAATTTACCCAGCCGCGCTTTCGTCGTTGTATCGGTTTTGAGAAGTTCAAACATCGCGCGCAGGATAAATCAAAACAGCGCGATTGGCAGATGAAAATTATTCAGAAAACTATTTTTTCCGGTAGATACCAATGTCTACTCCAAAGCGGTGATTAGGCGGGCTCGCCTTAATTTCATGGTAGCCATCACCTTGCCAGACAATCAGGTCAAGTTCAGGATTAGTGTTATTATCGCGTAAAAATTCATATTGGGCTTGGTTGTGAACGTGAATACCGTAGATGGCCACAATGACATCTCCGGACTTCATTCCCGCCGCTCGGAGCAAATCGCTTGCTCCCTTGAACTGGACGCCATCCTCGGGAGCGGCGGTAAAATCAGCCAGCCGGACCTTTTCAAAGTCATTCGGAAAAACCTTGCTTGATTTTTTGGAAATCAAGTCGTCATACCGAGTGTCGCCGGTGAAATTTTTGTAACGGACACAGAAGCCGACCAGCGGGCCGGAATCTTCATAACGCTCTTCAATTTTGAAATACCAGTCATAAGCACTGGCGTAATCTTTCACCGCTTCGAAAAACTCCGCCTTGGCTTTGAGGCCGGCAAATGAATAGACCTCGCCACCAAAATCGGCGGCTCGGCGCGCATCTTCCACCCGTCCCTTTTTCAAATAATAACGCACCAGCCAGCCGCACTGCTGGGAGACAGCCACGGGGTCGGGGTTGCCATAGTTTTTCTCGTAATACTTGGCCGCCTTGTCGTCCTGATTCCGCTCGGAGAAATAATCGCCCAACCGGCCGTATTCGGCGGGATTCACTTCGGCCGCCCGCTTCATCAACACCTCATACTTCTCCGGTTCATCCTTGACCGCCCAAGCCAGCCAAGTCATCGCTTGGATATTGTATTCGGCGGACGCGCCAAAAAATCTGGTGGCCTGCGAATACGTCGGCGCATTTTTGAAGCGGAATTTCATCAGGTAATAATTCAAATCCGAGTCGTTGGGCGCGCGGTCGTGCAATTGGTCAAGTATCGCATCCTTATCCGCCCTCTCAACCAAACTGGGGTGGTTCAGTCGGGAATACAGATCATAGGCGGTTCCCGGCGGCGGATTATGTTTGTGCCATTCGTTGACATGCGGGTTGGGGTTGGGCTGGTAACGTTCTCCCGGCGAGAGGTCATAACAGATATAATTCCAGCACTGGGGTGAAACGAGTTGCGGGGTGGCGACCGTTGCCTTGAAACCGTCATCCACCGATTGATGGTAAGTTTCAGTATCCACGGCCTTGAACCGCCGCACAAAAGGATACAGCCGCAACTTGGAAAACAAAGCATCTGACTGCATGGAAAACTTTTTAGCCTCATCTGGAACACCCCATTTCCACTGGAGAAAATTGGCATCAACCCACACGGCGTGGCATAGCTGCCGTTGCAAAAAACCGGCCCATAAACCCCAGCCGATGACGTGGGCGTGAACGGCATTTTGGGCGTCCGCTGAAATGACCCGCTCCGGCATTGAGTTCAACACGGAAACCAATTTTTCCTTCGTCAGTTTTTTTGACTGCGAAAGACCATAGACCGTGCCAATCTCATCAAATTCCAGCGGCAGGGCGACGGCAAGCAATTCATGCCCCATGCCCACCGAAAAATTTCCCTGGCTGGCGATGCGAACAAAGCTGATGTTTTTTTTCTGCACATCATTCAATTTGCTCCAGGCGATATCTGAGTTGGCCGACCGGCTCAAGGCGTGAAACCATTCGGCGCATTCCACCGGCGACAGGTTGTCGAGCTTTTCCAGCGGGCGATAGTCGGCTGAATTTCGCGCGATCAAAGCCCGCACCCAGCACGTTACGCTGGCGTTGTCGGTCTTGATGCCGTGCAACGCGGCAAGGGCATCGGACTGGTTGTTCATCATAGTCAGCAGCATCGCTTCGGCCATGCGCCTGTTGATCGCAGACGGATTTCCACTGCCCAAATAGCTTGCCATCGCCAGATGTGCCGTCATCCGGCAAAGCGGTGAACGGATTTCAAAAAAATATCCCGAATGTTCGCGCAACATGAATGCGCCCAGAAGCAATGCCGCTTCTTCATGCAGTTTGGGGTTTGTAAAATTGTCTTCCAGCGCCGCTGAGATTTTTTGGTTTTCTGATTCAATGGTCATGGCCTTGCCATCGGTCAATTTGGCCAGCAACTTTGTGTCTTTTGAAACCTCCGTGTCACCCAGAACAAGGCCGACGGCCTTGAACAGGCTGGCGGTCAAGCCATCATAAATTTCCGGCGACCAGATCGGCCCGTTGACGCTTAGCCGAACTTTCAGCCCTTTGTGCTTGGCATCTAAATCCACCAGCACATCGTAGGTCGGCGCACCAAATTGTGACTCGCTCGGTTCGCTGGCGGTAACGGAAAAAACATCAGCCGCTGGCAGCCGGTGAAACTTGGCGAAATAAACCTGCTCGGCAAGATCCGTGGCAATGGTCTCCACGATGAACTGAGATTCGTCTTGGAAATGCGTCTGAAAATAATCGCCGGGATTGTGTCTGGCGGATGGGTTGGAACGCCTACAGGCAGTCGCCAGACTCAAGCATAAAAGGATAAAGAATATGCCCAGAAAATATTTTTTCATCATAAAGAAACGTCTTCCAGCCACGGATGCCCGAATTTCTTACGGAGGACTCAAACAAATCAAGCCTTTAACTCCGCGAATGAAACGTCCACCAGCAAGTCGGCGGCGATTTTTTCCAGATCACGCTTCAGCGCGGCGAGGTCGCAGTGTTCCGGCAATTGCAAACGCGCGCTGGCTTTGAACAAGGTTTCGCCGGACATCGGCGCGCTGACGAGTTCGCTGAAAAACTCTTCCACGTTCACGTTCGCCCGCGCAAGTGCGCTGGTGATTTCACGGACGATGCCGGGCCGATCGCTGCCGACAATTTCCAACTTTGTCTGCCGACCGGAAGTTGCGGCAACCGCCGATTGCGTTGGCTGTATGACGACGTTCAGGCCGGAAATTTTTTGCAGCGCGGCGAGCAGCGCGGATTTTTTCTCCGCCGGAATTTCGACGCGCAAAATTCCCGCGAATTCGCCGCCGAGCCGGCACATCCGGCTTTCCAGCCAGTTGCCATCGTGTTCCGCCACGACGCGCGCCACTGATTCTACCAAGCCGGTGCGATCTGCGCCGACGAGAGTTATGACCAATGGAATCGACATGATGGTGAAATAGAATTAAGCCTGACTGGTGATTTTGCGCCAGTCCACGCCCTGCTTACCGGCGTAAATCGCGAAGGCTTTTTCGTTCTGGATCAGCACGGCGCGCACCACGCTGGAATCGTCGGCGCGGCCTAGTTCCAAAATCGCACTGGGAATGATACCAGTTTTTTTGTGCGCGTAAATCAGCGCGAACACCGCCTGCGCGACGGCGACGTAAGGCAGTTCCTTGTAAGCGCCCTCAACCGCGTCCTCGACGGCGTCGGCGAGAAATTCAAGCTGGTCCACGAGGTGCGGAAATTTTGGCGCGTTGATCTGCGTGAACTCCAGCTTCCACTGCGGCAGATGGCGCAAAACATTTTCCGCGAGTGCCGGCGTGATGGCCGCGGCCCCGTTGTTAACGAACTTGGCAATTTCAGGCATGGCCGCAATCTAGTGAATGCCGCGAGCGCGTCCAAGTGAAATTATGGAAAAGAAAACCGCCGCCGACCGGTGAGGTCAGCGGCGATGCGTGAGAATGATTTCCGTGTTCAGGCCAGTTTGTAATACTGCTCCCAATCCGGGCGCGGCGACACGCCGGCAAGCAGTTCATTAGCAACCTTGTGATTCGTGATTTGCTTCGTCACGGGATCAAATTCGAGTTTGGCGTTCACGCGCTGGGCGATGACGCCGAGCGCCATCGCCTGACACAGCGGCCCGGCCACGGCGAAGTTGGAGCGGCATTTTTCCTCGCCCTTGCAGGCGCGGAGGAAATTGACGTAATGGTTTGACGGACTCTTCGGCACGATTGGAAGTTTGCCTTGAATCTCCTTGGCTTTTTCCGAGGGGAGAATCTCCAGCGTCGCACCATGCGAGCCGCCCTTGAAAGTCAGGCCATCGCCATAAATGACTTTCCCCGGCGGACGTTTGGAGGTGTCTACCGAGCCTTTGGACGGCGGCGGGATGTTCGGGTCCACGACGGATTCGCCCATGTTTTCCGGCAGCGGCGGCAGATTGTTCACACCGTCATACCAAGTGAGTTCGCACGGCGGCTGCGTGCCGCGCGCGGGGAAACGAAACGCCAGCGTGGAAGCCTGCGGGAAAATGAACGGGCTGTAGCCGTCAAGCTTCACGGCCTCAACTTCCGTCGGCAAACCGAGTTGCAAAAATTCGTGCGCGGTGTCGAAGATGTGCGCGCCCCAGTCGCCGAGCGCGCCGTTGCCGAAGTCGAACCACGAACGCCAGTCGCCGTCGGTATAGCCGACGTTGTATTTGTGTTCCTGCGCGGTCGTGAGCCAGGTTTCCCAATCCAACGTAGCCGGGATGGGTTGTTCCGGCAGCAGTCCCGAAACTTTCATGCCGTGCCAGCGGCGTTTGCTGTTCATGAACGCCGTGATCTTGGTGACGTTTTTGATGATGCCCGCCTCGGTCCAAGCCTTGAACTGAAAATAGTTCGCGTCGGAATGTCCTTGATTGCCCATCTGCGCGGCGACGTTGTATTTTTTCTCCGCCGCCATCATCAGTTCGATTTGCCGGAAGCTATGCGCCATCGGCTTTTCGCAATAGACATGTTTGCCGAGCGACATCGCGTGCATGGCCACGGCAAAGTGCGAGAAGTCGGGAATGGCGATGCACACGGCGTCAATGTCCTTGCCCAGCTTGTCGAACATCTGGCGGAAATCCTGAAAACGCGGCACGTCCGGAAACATTGTCAGCGTCTTGAGCGTGTGCGGCGCACCCATGTCCGTGTCGCAGAGCGCGACGAACTCCACCAAGCCGGTCTTGCGAAACGCGGCGATGTCTTCGGCGGCACGATTGCTGACGCCGACACAGGCGAGGCGAATCTTGGAGCTTTTTTCCGCGCCGAGCAGCAGGCGTGGCGCGAACACGCCCGCCGCGCCGAGCGCCAGCGAGCCTTTGAGAAATGAGCGACGGGAGACTTGGAGTTGTTTGTTAGTTTTCATTTTGGTGTGGTGGTAGGTGAAATATTAATTAGCCAGTTCGCGAAGCTTCACGTTGCGGAAGGAAACTTCGTTGCCGTGATCTTGCAACAAAATGTGTCCGTCTTTCCATTCGCCAAAATCAGGAATGTTGTGGTATTTGCTGGCCGCGACTGCCGCGCGGAATGGTGGCGAGCCGCGCTCAAATTCCACCGTCTTCTCGCCGTTCAACCAGAACGTGACGTGCTGGCCCTGCGACAAAATCCGCGCGTGATTCCATTCGCCGATGGGCAGAACTTTTTTATCCTTCGGCGCGGGCATCAAATCATAGAGCGAGCCGATGGTGCGGTCGCCGTCTTTGCCCAGCTTGGCGTCGGGATGTTTCGCGTCATCAAGAATCTGAAATTCCAGACCAATGGCGGAGCCTTTGCCGGTTGGTTTGCCGGTCTTTTTGTCAATCGGCGAAAGGTTTGGTTGCACAAAAATTTTGATGCCGCTGTTCGCGCCGGGCGTGATCTTGAAATCCGCCGTCAGCTCAAAGTTCGCATAGCGTTGGCGCGTGATGATGTCGCCGCCGGCAGCCGATTCCTCGCCGCCATTTTCATGGACGGTCAGCACGCCGCCGTGGATCGTCCAGCCTTCCTTGGGAAATTCCTCCGACTTCGCGCTCCGCCAACCGTCGGAATTTTTGCCATTCCACAAAAGCTGCCAGCCCGCCGCCTTTTCCTCCGCGGTCAGTGTGTTGGCTGCGGATTCGTTAGTTTTACTTTTTTTTGGGGATGCCGCCTTAGTTTCGACGTATTTCGGATTCGTGTAAGCGCCGGGCGCGGCGGTCTGGATATTCGGCGTCACATCGGCTGAAACTTCGCCGAGCGCCCACTTGACGCCGCCGATCAGGATTTGCTGAAAGGTCGGATTCGTCCACACATCCTCGCGATGACCCATTGCGGTGTAAAACACGCGCCCCTTACCCTCGGCGCGCGCCCATGTGTTCGGGTAAGCGGGGCGCTCATACATCGGGCCTTTCATGTGCGGCGCGTTCATCACCGTCAACACATGGTCATTCGGCGCAAAATCCTTGAGCGAATACCATTCCTCCTGAAACGCAAAACTATCACCGACGTTTTCAAAGCCGGGAAATTTCGGGTCAATCACCGTATTCGTTCCGACCTGCTGCGAGCCGTGGATGATAAATTCACCGCCAATGAAACACGCATACGGATCGGCATCCTTGCCGTGATTTACATAGCGATCCGGGCCTTTCCCCGACTCGTTGCCGGTGTGAAACGTGTCGGTCGCCGAATGTGTGCCGACGAACCCTTTACCGCCGCGCACATAATCAAATAGCGCCTGCTTGCCCGCGGGCGTCATCGCTGGCTGCTTATCGTTGCCCTCACTGCACAGATCGCCGGTCGTGTAAAAAAACACGGCGTCAAACTGCGCGAGATACTCCGGGCTGAATTTCGAACCGTCCTTGGAAAAAGTGAATTCCCAGCCGTTCTTCGCGCCGAGGTCGAGCAAGATTTTTTCCACATAGCTTGGCTGGCCATTCTTCCACGAAATGACCGCGTGCTCGAAGCCGCTGGATTTGCTGAAGAATAAAACTTTCTTCGGCGCGGCCGAGGCGGTGAACCCGGCGGCGAAAAACAGGGTGGCGATGATGGCAACCAGTGCAGAGACTTTGAAGGTTTTCATTTGATTTGGAATTGGACGGATTATCGCCGAACCCGGTTACGAAACAATTCTTTCTTTAATTTTGAAAAATCAGTGTTTCATCCGTGTTCCATCTGTGGCTAAATTTGCCTGACAAATGCAAGACCTGATTGCCAAAGCCGCCACGCTCCTCGAGGCGCTGCCGTATATCCAGAAGTTTTCCGGCGAAACCTTCGTCGTCAAATACGGCGGCAGTTTCATGGACTCGCCCGATGCGTCCGTTCGCGAAGGCGTCGCGCGCGACATTGTTTTTCTCGAAGCCGTGGAAATCAATCCCGTCGTCGTCCACGGCGGCGGCAAAGCCATCACCCGCGCGATGGAAAAAGCTGGTTTAATCGCCAACTTCATTCAAGGCCAGCGCGTCACGGACGAAGCCACGGTGAAAATCGTGGACGACGTTTTGTCGCGCGAAATCAATCCCGAAGTCGTCAAAACCATCAACGCGCTTGGCGGCCAGGCCGTGGGTTTTGCCGGGCCGGACATTTTTAAATGCAGAAAACTTTATCTCGACGACAAGGAAAACCTCGGACAGAAAATTGATATCGGCTACGTCGGCGAAGTCATCGAGGTGAACGTCGCGCCGTTGAAAGAATGCATCTGGTGCGGCCACACGCCGGTCATCAGCCCGACGGCGCGCGGCGAGGACGGAAAAATTTACAACTGCAACGCAGACGTCGCCGCCGCGATGTGCGCCATCGCGCTCAACGCCAAACGGCTCGTGTTTATGAGCGATGTGCCCGGTTTGATGCGCGATTTCAAAGACCCGACCACGCTCATCGCCCATTTGCAGATCAGCGAAGTCCCCGCGCTCAAAGCCGCCGGCATCGTGGACAAAGGCATGATTCCGAAAGTGGACAGCGCCGTGGCGGCCATCAAATCCGGCGTGGAAAAAGTTTCGTTTGTGGACGGCCGCGTGCCGCATTCCGTGCTGCTGGAAATTTTCACCGATCAGGGCGTCGGCACCGAAGTTGTGCTTTGAAACCGAATTTTAACCGCAGAGAACGCAAAGAGCGCAAAGAAACTTTTTTGTGTTCTTTGCGTTCCTTTGCGGTTAAATAAATCCTTTCATGAAAGAAATTGTTCCTGCGCCGCCGGCGATTGTCCGCAACGACTACGAATCCATCCGCGAACTGTTTGCGAAAAACGTCGTGCCGAGCTACGGCCGTTTTGAAATCGTGTTGAGCCACGGCGCGGGCAGCTATCTGTTCGACGTCACCGGCAAGCGCTATCTCGATCTCGGCAGCGGCATCGCCGTCTGCTCGCTGGGTCACGCGCATCCGGCCATCACCGAAGCGCTCGGCGAGCAATCAAAAAAATTGATTCACGTCTCGAATCTCTATTTCACCGAACCGCAGGGCCGGCTTGCCGCCGAAATCGTCAAGCGCATTGGCGCGGGCAAATGCTTTTTTGCCAACAGCGGCGCGGAGGCGAACGAAGGCCTGTTCAAGCTCGCGCGCAAATTCGGCCACGACGAAGGCCGGTTTGAAATTCTGACCGCGACCAATTCCTTTCACGGCCGCACGCTGGCCGGCATCGCCGCCACCGGTCAGGACAAAGTCAAAAAAGGTTTTGAGCCAATGATGCCGGGTTTCCGGCACATTCCTTACAACGATTTGGAAGCCGCGCGCGCCGCGATTTCGCCGGCGACGGTCGCCATCATGATCGAAGGCGTGCAAGGCGAAGGCGGCGTCACGCCCGCCACGCCGGAATATCTGCTCGGCCTCCGCGCATTGTGCGACGAGAAGAAAATGCTCCTGCTCATAGACGGCGTCCAGTGCGGTCATTACCGGACGGGAAAATTCCAAAGCTTTCAGAAAATTCTCGAAGGCGTTGCCGGCGGTGACAAGTTTTTGCCCGACGGCCTTTCGATGGCCAAGTCACTCGGCGGCGGCTTTCCCATCGGTGCGTTCTGGGTGCGGTCGCCGTATCAGGATTCGCTCAGCGCCGGCACGCACGGCACGACCTACGGCGGCACACCGCTCGCCTGCGCTGTGGCGCTGGCAATTCTCGAGGTAATCGAAAAAGAAAATCTCGCCGAGCAAGCCCGGAAACTAGGTGCGTGGCTGAAATCAGAAATTGAACGGTTGGCGAAAACTTGTCCGACGGTCGTGAAATCCGCGCGCGGCATGGGCTTTATTCTCGGCCTCGAACTGGCGGAGAACATCCCCGCGTTTGCCGCGAGCGACAAGACACCCGCGCTGCAATTCGTCAACCGGCTGCACGCAGCGGGCGTGCTAACCGTGCCGGCGGGGAATCAAATCATCCGGTTGCTGCCGCCGCTAAATCTCAGTTCGTATGAAGCGGGCGAAGGCATTGCCAAGATTGAGGAGGTCGTCAAGTCGCTTGCCTAATTTCTGTAGCGGCGGTCTGTGACCGCCGAAAACGGCGCTCACAGAGCGCCGCTACAGCATCTCTTTTGAAACCATGACCGCCGCCGCGCTCAAACACCTCTCTGCCGCCGATCCAGCGATGAAAAACCTCATCGCCGAGCATGGCCCGTGCAAGCTGGAACACGAACCGTGGCGCTCGCCGTTTCAATCACTGGTGCAGGCCGTCGCCCACCAGCAGCTCAACGGCACGGCGGCCAATACCATTCTCACGCGGTTCAAAAAACTGTTTCCGAAGCGCCGGTTTCCGAAGCCGGAAGATTTGGCAAGCGTCACCGACGAACAAATCCGCGCCTGCGGTTTTTCCTTCGCCAAGATTGCCGCGATCCGCGACATCGCGGCGAAAACCTTGGACGGGACGATTCCATCGTCACGGCAAATCGAAAAGCTGACGGATGAGGAAATCATTGAGCGCCTCA
Source organism: uncultured Verrucomicrobia subdivision 3 bacterium (assembly GCA_903918885.1). Lineage (GTDB taxonomy): Bacteria > Verrucomicrobiota > Verrucomicrobiia > Limisphaerales > UBA11358 > UBA11358. The sequence continues at coordinate 26,433 of CAIXFY010000022.1, read as the reverse complement.
CCGCGGCGCGCGGCGTTGGGCGTTGGACGGTGGAGATGCTTTTGATTTTTCAACTCGGACGCGAAAACGTTTTGCCCGCCGATGATTTTGGCGTCCGCAGCGGTTTTCGCGTGGCCTACAAAAAACGCGAAATGCCGAAGCCGCGCGACCTGCTCAAGTTCGGCGAACGCTGGCGTCCGCACGCGACGACGGCGGCGTGGTATCTCTGGCGCGCGGCGGACGCGGCGAAGCTGGCCAAGAAAAAGAAGTGACGCGGGCTTTTGATTCGGATATAAAATTTTCTTTGGACGTAAATTCCCAACTGGAAATGAAACATCTATTGTCATTGGAAAAATTGTCGCGCGCGGATTTTGAAACGATTTTGCGCGACGCGATAGTTTTCAAAAAGGAACGCGGCGCGCACAAAACGCAGCCGCTCAAAGGTCAGACGTGGGCAATGATGTTCTCGAAATCGTCAACGCGGACGCGGGTTTCGTTTGAAGTGGGGATTTCTGAACTCGGCGGCAACGCGATGTTTCTCAACGCGAACGACATTCAACTCGGACGCGGCGAACCGATTCAGGACACGGCGCGCGTCATCGGGCGCATGGCCCACGGCGCGGTCATCCGCACCTACGCACAGAGCGACGTGGAGACGTTCGCGGAGTTTTCTAAAATCCCGACCATCAATGCGCTGACGGACGACGAGCATCCGTGCCAAGTCTTGACGGACATTTTCACTTTTAAAGAAATGTGCGGTTCCATCGTGGGCAAAGTCGTCACCTTCATCGGCGACGGCGCGTGCAATATGCCGGTGTCATGGATTTTTGCGGCGGCGAAATTGGGTTTTGAACTTCGCATTGCCGCGCCGAAGGAATTTCAGCCGAGCGCGGAAATTTTGAAACGAGCGGGCGGAAAAATTGTGGTCACGGAAGATTTGAAATCCGCTGCGGCGGGCGCGGACATGCTTTACACCGACGTTTGGGTTTCGATGGGGAAGGAAGCGGAAGCGGCTGAGCGCATCAAAATCTTCAATGGTTATAAGATCAATGCGTCGCTGGTGAAACTCGCCAAACCGGGCGCGCTGGTGATGCACTGTCTGCCTGCATATCGCGGCAAGGAGATTGATGCGGAAACGTTTGAGGCGAACGCGGACACGATTTTCACGCAGGCGGAAAACCGGCTCCATGTGCAGAAATCGATTTTGAACTGGGCGGTTTCTTAAACAAGCCACAGAGGCACAGAGTGCACAGAGAAGATTATTTCTGCTCGAATTCTGTTTCTTCGTCTTGATGGCCGCGACGGCTGGGACCGGTCGCGTATTGACGCAAGTATTTCACGGCGACTTTAAAGTCCTTTGGCCACTCGCTTTTGATTGTGAGCGCTTCATGCGTGACCGGATGCGGGAAAACCAATTCTTCTAGATGTAGTGCGGAGCGGGCAAAGAGCGGACGTTCCTCGCGGCCTTCTTTGAGGCGAAAATCTTTTTTGATGCGCGAAAGCCAAAGTTTTTTACCGCCGTAAAGTTCGTCGCCGACAATCGGAAATCCAGCGTGCTTCAAATGAATCCGCACTTGGTGGACGCGCTCCGTCACCGGCGAGCAGCGCAGCAGGCACCAGTCGGAAAACTGCTCTAGCACTTCAAAATCCGTGTGCGCACGCTTGCCGTTATCTGGATCCACGCGCATGTGACCCGCGCGAATCGGATGCGGCGCGAGCTTGGCGTCCACGGCGAAATTTTTTGCGGGCGGGTTTCCCCAAGCGAGGGTGAGGTATTTTCTAGCCGGTTTTTCTACGCCGAATAAATCCGCCAGGGCGACAAATGCCGGTTTGGTTTTCGCGAGGAGCAGGACGCCGCTCGTTTCAAAATCCAGCCGGTGCGCTTGGTTCAGGTAAGCTAGGTCGCGTTCCTTCGCCCACGGTTTGCCGGCGGCGATGGCGGCGTGCAATAACGCCAGGAGGCTGGGTTGTTCGGGCTGATCGGCGTCGGGCGTCAGCTGCAAACCGCTCGGCTTGTCGAGCGCGAACAGATGCTCGTCCTCAAAGAGAACGGGGATTTCCCAAAATTCCTTGGTGGCAGGCGACGAGAGTTTTACGGGTAGACTCACGGCTGTTTCGCCGCGCCGGCCGTCTGTTTTTGGAAGAACGGCGTGTTGCGCAGTTCGCGGTTGGCTTCGCCCTGCAGCCAGAGGTTGAAAGCTTCGTTCTGGCGCGCGCGGCGGACTTGCCCGACGAATTGCGGCAACGCCTGATTTTTCAACTGCTGATTGATCGGCAGCAATTCCTGAACGAAGAGAACGAAGCCGCCGTCCGCCGTTGGCACAAAATTGCCGGCGTGCCCGACCGCCGTGGTGAACGCCGCCTGCTTGATTTGGCCAATGCTGGCGCGGCCTTCAATCTCCGGTAGTTCCGTGGTGCTCAACGAAAACGCGGGTAACACCAGCGGCGATTGTCCGGCGGCAATGGCGGTCTTGGCAAAGCTCTGGCCGGTGGCCAGCTTTTGGCTGACGGTGTTGTAAAAATTGGCGCCCGCCTGCTGGGCCAGCGACACCGCCGTGCGATTTTGAAAATCTTGCGTGACGCGGCCGCGAATCTCGTCGAGCGATGGAATTACGCTCGGCAACTGCCTAGCCAAGGCGATGACATAGTAACCGTCCGCACCGGCGAGCGGGCCAGCCAGCGGTTCGTCGGCCGTCAATTCAAACGCCGCCTTGACAAAGGCTGCTGACGCGCCGAATTCTGAAGGTCCAAGATTAGCCGCAAACGGCGCGGTGGCGCGCAGCGTCAGCCCCTTCTGCTTCGCAAGCGTGGCGAGGTTTTCCGGCTTGGCCGGTTCAACCGCATACAGTGCATTCGCGAAATCATTCGCCAGTTTGCGAACTGTGCCAGCGGCTTCCTGCTTGATGAGCGCGTCGCGGATTTTGCCCTTTTCCTCGGCGGGCGTTTTCGCGCCGGGCACGGTGTCCATGCCGTGTTGGGCGAACAGCGTTTCCACCTGCGCATCGAGATTCGTCTTGCCGATTTTCAATTCGGCGGCGGCGAGCTGGTTCGAGAGTTCAAAAAAAACGTAATTCACCTGCACGCGATCCGGCTCGCGATAAGCGGCCATGTAGTTCGTGTAAAATTGCGCGACTGCCGCCGGCGTGATGGCGACTTGCGCCAGATAATTTGACGCGGTGAAGAATACCGCCTGCGCAGAAATCTCCTGATTTTCGCGGTCGTAAATCAAACCCGCGTCCTGCGGCGTGACGAGCGCGCCGGCCAGACCGAGCGATTGAATCATCTGCTGGACGACCAATTCGTCGCGGAGGAAATTCTGCAAATCCGCCGCCGTCAGACCTTCAGGCGTCAGCACCTGTTCCGCGAATTTGTCCATCGGCACGGATTGGCCGTTGCGGCCGAGGGAGCGGAGGAATTCACTGGCCGCCGTCACCAGCGAATCTTCACCGATTTCAATCCCGAGCTTGGTGGCCTTTTGCGACAGCAGCAGGCGGATGTAGGTCTCGCGTTCCATGTCTTCTGCCGAAACCGCCGCGCCTTTGTTGGGCCACTGGCCGTTCCGCATCCAGTAGTAGATGTAAAATTCCCGCTGCGCTCGCGCGAATTCCGCCGCCGTCACCGCGTGGCCGTAAATCGTGCCATAGTCGCCCACCGCGCGCGTGCCGCCGGTGTTGCGAGCCGGGCCGGAGCCCATGAAAACCACAAAGGAAATAATCGTGAGGCCGGCGATAACCCACCAGAGCCACGCGGAATGTTTGCGAATTGATCCAATCATAGTGAAAAAAGTGAACGCGCAGCCTAGCTGGCCGGAAGAAACATGGCAAACGCAAAAGCGGTTTACTTGGAGCCGAGGTCAAACTCCAGTCGCGTGCGCGAGTCGGTCTGGACGTTGCGGATTTCCATCTCCTGAAGTTCCCACTGGCCGTTGACCTTCTTGAACGACTTCGGTTCGAAAACTTTCAGCAATTTGCTTTGTGCGTCGTATGCCTCGGCTTCGAGGATGCCGCCGCTTTCCTTATCAATCCACGACAGCACGCGCGAATAGCCGTTCGTGGCTGGATTTGGATTGGTGCTTTCCAAAAGCGTGTAATCGCGCCCGCGTTTCAAGTTCGTCGTCTTCGGCAAAACCTTTTGTTGCGGCCAGTGAAAAAATTCCAATCCGAGGTCGCATTGCCAAAAGTCTGATTGAGCAAATGGAATCAGATGGTCTTTCCATAATTCTTTAACCGCCAATTCATGTTTTTTACTCGGAAAACTGTAACTATATGTATTTGGAGTTCCAACCAAGATATTTTTCAACCCGATAATATATCGTCTTTGATTGCCACCATTCTCAGGAAAGCTGTTCTCAGGTTTTTGTGTCTCTAAACTTGGGAAATCACCTTCAAGTGGTTGTCTTGGGAAGCAATAATGGGTGACTGTTAGTATTTCCGTTGCGTTTGTGCGTAGCACCTCATAAATGCTTTGCCAATTAGTCGAGGTGAACAAGACTTCAATTTTTATCGGGATTTCCAGACGGTTTCCTTCTGCATCGCGGATTTTCAAAAGCCCGGTCTGGGTGGCGTTTTCAGCAGGGCGTTGTTCAAGGAGTTGCAATGCCAACTTACGTCCTTGAATAATTGCTTCAACCGAATCATTCGTGGTCTCCGCCGTCGCGCCCACGGCCAAAAATAAAACCAGCGCCAGAATCAAGCGCGCCCAAGCCGATTTGATTTGCGGAAATAGGTTCAAAATAAAAATTGTGGCCGTGCGCAAGCACTCACTTGGCCGCGAGTGCCAGTTGCAGGACTTCGGAAATTTGCTTCACGAAATGCACCTTCAATTTCGCGCGCACTTCCGCCGGCACGTCTTCCCAATCGGGGTTGTTACCTTCCGGCAAAATCACCTGCTTTACGCCGAAGCGTGACGCGGCGATCACCTTTTCCTTGATGCCGCCCACGCGCATCACGCGGCCGCGCAAACTGATTTCGCCGGTCATCGCCACGTCGGAACGCACGCGCCGCTTGCTCATCAGGCTCGCCAGCGCCGCGCAAATCGTCACGCCCGCGCTCGGCCCGTCCTTCGGCGTCGCGCCGGCAGGCACATGGATGTGCAAATCGAATTTGCCGTAGTCGTCAAAATCGAGGTCGAGCTTCTTCGCCTGAGAACGCAGATAACTCACGGCCGTCTGCGCGCTTTCCTTCATCACTTCACCGAGCGAACCGGTCAGAATCAAACTGCCGCGCCCGCGCATCCGCGTGGCTTCGATGAACAGCACATCGCCGCCCACGGGCGTCCACGCGAGGCCGGTGGCGATGCCGATCTCGGAAATTTTCTCCGCGCTTTCCAGAACGAATTTCGCGTGGCCGAGATAATCCTTCACGTCCTTCGGCTCCAGCTTGATCATCTGCGCCGCACCGTTCTTAGCGACGATTTTGCGCGCGGCCTTGCGCGAGAGCGCGGCGATCTCGCGTTCAAGCTGGCGCACGCCGGCTTCGCGCGTGTATTCGCGGATGAGTTCGCGCAGCGCGGCATCGGAAAATTTCACATCGCTGCGCGTCAGGCCGTGTTCCTCCAACTGGCGCGGCACGAGGTAGCGTTTGGCAATCTGCAATTTTTCCGTCTCGGTGTAACTCGGCAGTTCGATGACTTCCAAACGGTCGCGCAACGCGGGATGAATCGGGTCGAGCCAGTTCGCGGTGGCGATGAACAGCACGCGTGACAAATCGAACGGCAAATCCAGATAATGATCGGTGAACGTGTGGTTCTGCGCCGGATCCAAAACTTCGAGCAGCGCAGACGCCGGATCGCCGCGAAAATCGGAACCAATCTTATCCAACTCATCGAGTAGGATGACGGGATTGCGGCTCTCGACGCGGCGGAGTGTCTGCAAAATCCGTCCCGGCAGCGCGCCAACGTAAGTGCGGCGATGACCGCGAATCTCGGCTTCGTCGCGCATTCCGCCCAATGAAATCCGGGCGAATTTGCGACCAAGCGCGTCGGCAACGCTTTTGCCGAGCGAGGTTTTGCCGACGCCGGGCGGGCCAACGAGGCAGAGAATCGGGCCTTTGATTTCCTTCCGGCGCTGGAGCACGGCGAGAAATTCAATCAGCCGGTCTTTGACTTTTTCCAAGCCGAAGTGCTGCTCGTTGAGAATCTTTTCCGCCGCTTTGAGATTTAATTTATCCTCGGTTTCCGTTTCCCACGGCAGCGCGAGAATCCAATCGAGATAATTGCGCGAGACGCCGTATTCGGCGGCGGCAGGCGAGGTCTGCTGCATCCGATCAAGTTCTTGATTCGCCGCCTTGCGCGCGTCGTCGGGCAATTTTGCCTTCTCAATTTTTTCGCGGAGCGTGCGGATTTCGTTGGCGTTCGGGTCGGTGTCGCCAAGTTCGCGCTGGATGACGCGCATCTGTTCGCGCAGGAAAAAATCGCGCTGGGTCTTGGCGATGTTGGAGGCGACGTCGTTCTGGATTTTGGAGCTTAAATTGAGCACCTCCTGTTCGCGGTTGAGCAGCGGCAGGAGTTTTTGCAGTCGCTCGCGGACGGAAATAGTCTCAAGCAGTTTCTGCTTGTCGTCGAGCGGCAGCCCGAGGTTCGCGGCGATGAGGTCGGCGAAATGGCCGGGATGCTCGGTGTTAAGCGCGGCAATTTTTACCTGCTCGGAAAGGGAGTTGGATGTTTTGGCGATTTCCTCGAACTGCTTGTGCGCGTTGCGCAGCATGGCTTGCAATTCGACGGATTCTTCGGTTTCGTCGCGGAGTAGCTCAAATTTGGCGCGCAGATACGGCGCGGGCGGTAGGTAGGAATTGAGGCGGATGCGCCAGAGTCCTTCAACGAGAATGCGCACGGTGCCGTCGGGAAATTTCACCATCTTGTTCAGTCGCGCGACGCAGCCGACCGGATGAAGATCGTCCGGGCCAGGTTCGGGGACATCGGCGTTTTTCTGAAGCACCGCGCCGAGCAGTCGGTCGCCCGCAACGAGGTCGTCCACGAGTTTTATGCTCGGACCGGTCTCAACGAGCAATGGCACGATGGCACCGGGAAAAATGACGATGTCCGAGAGGCCAAGGATGGGCAGCGTTTCCGGCAGTGAACGCGAGGAGACACGCCCGGGTAAGCCGGTTTTTTCACCGGTTCCGAGGATGCTGACAAATTCTGTTTCCTGTGTGCTCATCGCATTCCCGCAAATTATAAACAGTGCCGCGTCCAAAAAGTTCAGACGGGGTCAAACTCCTTCACTGATGGGAACTTTGGTGGTTTTGGTTTTTGGCTGACGTGCGGGTGGCACATCAATGCGCAGAAAGCCGTTAACATAAATCGCCTTGGCCTGGCTTAAGTCGTAGCCGGGCGGCAAATCCAAAGTGGTTTCAAACGGGCCGTAGCTGATTTCCATCACCAAAAAACTGCAGTTCGGCGAGCGGCAGCAGTCGGGGCGGACGCCGTTGATGCGGAGGCGCTGGCCTTCGACCGTTATTTCAAGGCTGTCGCTCTTCATGCCGGCGAGCTCGACTTTGATGACGAGACCGTCGTCCTTCACATAGATGTCCGCGTTGGGCGTCCATTGTCCGGTGGTGGGTTCGCCTCCACCTTGGCGGTGGAAGAAATGCGTGGTGGAACTGACTTTGGTGACAGCCATGATGAAAATGTTTTTGCGCGTTCGGCTTTGCCAATTCAGCGGACGGGGGTTTCTTTATTTGATTTTTCCTCGTGGCCATGGTGGCAGTCGCAATTGCAACTGTGTTCATGTTTGTCCGGGCTGGAACTGCGCCAGACGAATATTGCCGCCACGGACAAGACGATGATCAACGGAAGAATTTCCTGCCAGTTCATGACGGCAACATAGCCGCAAACCCGAATCGCGCAAATGGAATTTTCAGCGTGAAACTTGGGCAGCTTCCGCTACGCTGCCCGCATGGCTGAACCGTTTTGTCATCACCACCGCGTCAGTTACGCCGAATGCACCGTCGGCAACCACATCTACCATTCGCGCTATCTCGATTTGCTGGAGGCGGCGCGCGGCGAGTTTTTGCGTTCGCTTGGCACGACGGTGCTGTCGTTACAGGATGCGGATTATATTTTTCCGGTGATTGAGGCTCGGTTGAGCTACAAATTTCCCGCGCGTTACGATGACTTGCTGACGATTGAAGTCCGCCCCACGCTGGTCGAGCGTGTGCGGCTGAATTTCGGCCACCGGATTCTGAATCAGGACGGCAAACTGATTTTGGAGGCGGAAACATTTCACTGCTGCACCAGCCGGGATGAAAGGCCGAAACGGTTGCCGCCGGAATTAGTGGAGAAACTGAAGTTGCTTGTGGCGGGGTGATTAAAAATTACCCACCGCACCCGCCAAATGTTTCGCGGTCAGCATTGACTTTTAGGCCTGCAAATGAAAACTTTCTGTCCCGCGCCGCCTGAATTCAATAGTAAGTTGGCCGGATAAAATCTCGTGGCAGAAAAAGACGATTATTTATTGGACCTGCTGGTTGACCTGGGCTTCACCGACGCCGAGCAGGTAGCCAAGGCTCGCGAGGAAGCCAGCGCCGCCGGCGTGGGCGTCGTGGATTTTTTGGTAGCCAACAAAATCATCCGCCCCGGCGATGTAACACAGGCCAAGGCTGCGCAGTTCGGCGCAGAAGTCGTTCATCTCACGAACATGAAGATAGACGACGAAGTCATTTCGCTCGTCTCGCGCGACATCGCCAAAAAATACCGCGTCATCCCCGTTTTCAAAGCTGAAGGCAAAGTCGGCATTGCCATCGCCGATCCGTCCGACTTGAACACGCTGGATACATTGCAGCATTTGCTCAACGCAGAAATTGAGCCACGCGTGGCCTCCGATTCGGACATCGAAGCAGCACTGGCCAGCTACTACGGCGGCGAGAAAAAATCCATGGACGCTGGCGTCTTCAAAGACGTCATTGACGAGCTTGCTGTCAGCAATCAGGAAGTCGTCGTCGAAGATGGTGGTGAACTGGAAACCGATGCGCCGCTCATCCGGTTGGTGAATCAAATTGTCGTGGACGCGTTCAAACTGCGCGCGTCAGATATCCATCTTGAGCCGCTGGAAAAACGCTTTCGACTGCGCTACCGAATTGACGGCATGTTGCAGGAGATGAAATCGCCGCCGAAACGCCTGCAGGCACCGGTCATCGCGCGTCTGAAAATCCAGGCGGGCATGGTCATTTCCGAGCATCGCGTGCCGCAGGACGGACGCATCCAGACGAAAATCGGCAACAAGCTAATTGATTTGCGTGTTTCCTGTTTGCCCACGAACCACGGCGAAAGCATCGTGATGCGTATTTTGGACAAGGAAGGTCTCCGCCTCGGTCTGCCGGAATTGGGTTTCTTGACGGACGACCAACAGACCTTCGAGCGGATTATTGCGCTGCCAGATGGAATTTTATTGGTGACCGGCCCGACGGGTTCCGGAAAAACCACGACGCTTTATTCGTGCCTGAATTTCATCAACCGCCCTGACCGCAAAATCATCACCGTGGAAGACCCGGTGGAATATGTTTTGTCGGGCATCAACCAGGTGCAGGTGCATGAACAAGTTGGCTTCACGTTTGCGACGGCCTTGCGCGCGATTCTGCGTCAGGCACCGAACATCGTGATGATCGGGGAAATTCGCGATATCGAAACCGGCTCCATCGCCATCAACGCGTCGCTCACCGGCCATTTGGTTTTTTCCACTTTGCACACGAACGACGCGCCCGGTGCCGTCACGCGTCTCGTGGATATTGGCGTGAAACCGTTTTTGGTAGCGTCGTCCACGCGCTGTCTGATGGCGCAACGGCTCGTCCGCAAGATTTGCAAAAAGTGCATGGCGCCCTACACGCCGACCGAAGCGGAAATGCGCGCGTTGGGACTGACAATGGAGGATGTGAAAAATGCCAACATCCAGAAAGGCCGCGGCTGTCAGAATTGCAATAACACCGGCAACCGTGGGCGCTTTGGCATTTTTGAAATTTTTGTGATTGAAGACGAGGCTCGGAAATTGATTTACGATCAGGTGCCGACGACCGTGTTGCGCCAGCGCGCCCGCGAAATGGGCATGCGCACGCTGCGCGAAGATGGCATCCGCAAGGTGTTGGCTGGTTTGACCACGCCAGACGAAGTAATCCGCGCGACGGTTGGAGACGAAGCTTGATTTTTTATGTCATACGCCATGTCAGACTTGTTGCAGTTGGTGGTGTCGGAAGGCGCTTCTGACTTGCACACGCGCGTCGGCACATCGCCGACCATCCGCGTTCACGGCACGCTGCACCGCGTGGAAGGCCCGCCGCTGACGCCGGAGACTTCGGAGGAATTGATGCGCTCCATCACGAGCGAGGAACACATCCAGCAGGTGCGTGAACGCGGCGGCGCGGATTTTGCGTTTGCGTTTGGCGAGGCAGCGCGCTTCCGCGTGAGCGTGTTCAAGGAAAAGGGAAATTTCGGCATGGTGCTGCGGCAGATTCCGAGCAAGATGCTCACGTTTGAGCAAATTGGTTTGCCGGAATCGGTGAAGGAACTTTTGTTCAAGCCGCGCGGGCTGATTCTCGTCACCGGCCCGACGGGTTCCGGCAAGACCACGACGCTCGCGTCGCTGCTGAACCTCGTCAATGAGACGCGCGAGGAAGTGCATCTCATCACGGTGGAAGATCCAATTGAATATTACCACAAGCAGAAGAAGGCGCTCATCACGCAGCGTGAAGTGCATGTGGATGTGCCGAATTTTGCCGAGGCGTTGCGCCGCGCGCTGCGCCAAGATCCGGACATGATTCTGGTCGGCGAAATGCGCGACTTGGAAACCATCGAGGCGGCCATCACGGCGGCGGAAACAGGCCACTTGGTCTTTGGCACGCTGCACACGACGGGCGCGGCGAAGACGATTGATCGTTTGACGAACGCGTTTCCCTCGAACCAGCAGGAAATGGTGCGCATCCAGCTTTCGACGGTGTTGCAGGCGGTGATTTCGCAGTTGTTGATTCCGCGTGTGGACAAGCCGGGCCGCGTGGCGGCATTTGAGATCATGATTAACACGCCGTCCATCGCCGCGCTCATCCGCGATAACAAAACGTTCCGCATCCAGTCGGACATCCAGACGGGCATGAAATACGGCATGGTGACGTTGGATGCGTGCCTGATTGAAAAATATGAGAAGGGGATGATTGCCCGCGAGGAAGTCATCAACAAGTCGCAGGATCCAACAACCATCATGGCCAAGTTGCAGGAAATGGATTTGGCGCAGGCGGTCGACAAGGGCGGCGGCAAAAAGAAATAATTTTGTTTCATGTCTGAAGATATTTCCAATCCACTGCTATCGCTCATCCACGGACAGGGTCTGATTGACGACCTGCAATACGAGGAAGTGCTGGCGGAGCTGAAGCGCAATGCCGCGCCAGCCATGCAGGTGCTGCAGGATTTTGGCATCATGAAACTGGACGCCATCCTGCAGGTGGTGGCGTCGTCGCTGGGCACGGCGGTGGTGTCATTGAAGGATCGGGAGATTCCCAAAGATGTGTTGAGTCTGATTCCGGCGAAGGTGGCGCAGATGTATAAATGTCTGCCGGTGGGTTTTCAGGACGGCATGTTGCAGGTGGCTTTGGCTGATCCGCTGAATCCGCAGGTGGCGGATGAAATCCAGTTCGCGGCGAAGCGCGATGTGTTGATTGTGGTGTCCGACCCTGGCGACATTCAGCGCGGCATCGAACGTTTTTACGGTCAAGAGGAGAATGAAAGCTTCGCGGAAATCCTGAAAGAACTGGGCGACGAAAAAATCACCAAGGAAATCACCGCTGCCGGCGATGATGCGGCGGCAGCCGAGGCGTTGGCGAATGAGATTCCCATCGTCAAGTTTGTAAATCTGGTATTGCAGCAAGCGGTGCAGGATCGGGCGAGCGATATTCACTTTGAGCCATTTGAGTCGAGCTTCCAGATTCGCTACCGCGTGGACGGTGCGCTTTACGAAATGGCGCCGCCGCCGAAGCACCTCGCGCTGCCGGTGGCTTCGCGCATCAAGGTCATGGCGGGCTTGAATATTTCGGAAAAGCGCATGCCCCAAGACGGGCGTATCAATGTGACAGTGGCAGGCAAGCAGATTGACCTGCGCGTGAGCACCCTGCCGACGGCCTTCGGCGAATCCATCGTGCTGCGCGTGTTGGATCGCGGCTCGGTAAACCTGGAACTCGAATCGCTGGGTTTTCCCAAATACGTTTTTGATTTCGTTTCGGAAGTCATCCAGCGGCCGAACGGAATTTTCGTTGTCACTGGCCCGACCGGTTGCGGCAAGACGACGACGCTGTATTCCTGTCTGCGCCGTGTGAATGCGATTGATTCCAAGCTACTCACGGCGGAAGACCCGGTGGAATTCGACATCGAAGGCATCATGCAGGTAGCGGTGAACGAGGCGCTGGGTATGACGTTTGCCAAGGCGCTGAAATCCTTTTTGCGGCAGGATCCGGACATCATCATGGTCGGAGAAATGCGCGATTTGCAGACGGCGCAGATTTCCATTCAGGCCTCGCTGACGGGGCACTTGGTCTTGAGCACGCTGCACACGAACGATTCGCCCGGCGCGGTGACGCGTCTCGTGGACATGGGGGTGGAACCGTTTTTGATTTCGACGACGCTGATGGCGGTGCTGGGTCAGCGGCTGGTGCGGACAGTTTGCAAAAATTGCCGGACGCCGTTTGAGCCGACCGAACAGCAGCTCGCGTTGCTCGGCCTTTCACCACATGATTTGGGCGACAAGATGTTTCATTACGGTCGCGGCTGCTCGACTTGCAACGACACTGGCTACAAGGGGCGCAAAGGAATTTACGAATTGCTGGTGGTCTCTGATGCCATTCGCAATCTCATCAACGAACGCGCGCCGACTGTGGTGGTGCGCCAGAAAGCCGTGGAACTCGGCATGGTCACGCTGCGCGAAGACGGCTTGCGCAGCATTTTTGATGGTGATACAACCATCGAAGAAGTCGTCAAATACACCTAATCTTCTCACGCCATGCCTAGATATAATTATGTAGCTCTTGATGCTCGTGGCAGTGAATCCAAGGGCACGATTGAAGCCGGCAGCCAGAACGAGGCCATCGGCCGCGTGAAGGAAATGCAGTTGTTTCCGACGAAAATTGTCGAGGCAGACAAGGAAGAAAAATCCGCCGCCAAAAAGACCAAGGGCAAACCCACCGCCAAACCGAAAGCGGGTGGGAAAAAAGGCGGCATGAATCTCAACATCAAGATTCCCGGTCTTGGCGGGGGGGTGAAGCCCAAGGTGTTGACGACTTTTACTCGCCAGTTGGCGACGCTGGTGGACGCCGGTTTGCCTTTGCTGCGGGGTTTGCGTGTTTTGGAAAAACAGGAGCGCAATGCGAACCTGAAAAGAATTCTGGCCGAACTTGCCACCGCCATCGAAGGGGGCAGCACTTTTTCCGAGGCGCTCGCGCAACATCCGAAAGTTTTTAACCGGCTGTTCGTCAACATGGTTAAGGCCGGCGAATTAGGCGGTGTGCTGGAAGTCGTCTTGAAGCGTCTCGCGGAGTTTTCTGAAAAGGCGCAGAAGATCAAGGGTAAGGTCAAAGCGGCGTTATTCTATCCCGTCGCTGTTTTGATTGTCGCCGTCGGCATCATGATTTTGCTGATGTGTTTCGTAGTTCCCAAGTTCAAGGATGTGTTCAGCGGCATGGGCATCACGATGCCGGGATTCACATTGTTTGTTTTGTGGCTCAGCGACACGATTAAAAACAACATTCTCGGCACCATGGGCGCGGTGGCGGTGGTCGTGGTCATTTTTTTGCTGTTCATCAAAACGAAATTTGGCCGCCATGTTTGGGACAAAGTAAAACTCGTCATGCCGCCGACCGGTGGTGTGGTGACCAAAGTTTCGATCTCTCGTTTTACGCGCACGCTAGGCACGCTCGTCAGCAGCGGCGTGCCGATTTTGCAGGCGTTGACCATCGTCAAGGAGACCGCCGGCAATGTCATCATCGCCAACGCCGTCAATTCCATTCATGAAAGCGTGAAGGAAGGTGAAACCATTACTGCGCCGCTCGAAGCGTCGCGGGTATTCCCGCCGATGGTCGTCAGCATGGTGGACGTCGGTGAACAAACTGGCGCGTTGCCCGAAATGCTCCTGAAGATCGCTGATAACTACGACGAAGAAGTGGATAATGCCGTCGAGGCGATGACTTCGCTTTTGGAACCGATCATGATTGTTTTTCTGGCGGTAATCGTCGGCAGTATCGTGATCGCGATGTTTTTGCCCCTGATTGCCATGATCACCAACTTGAGCGGTGAGGGCGGTTCAAAAGGCGGAAAAGACTAAAACCCGTTCAAATTCATTACTTACGACCAAAACTTGACAATTTTTGCCCTTGATTGTAAATACAATGTATTCACAAAGCATGGGCGAATTATTTACAACTAACCCGTTATGGAGTTCGATTGGAATAACCCGCCTTTTGAGCTTGGTTCTTTGACCCAGCGGGAAATAGAAGAGTCGTTTGAAGATCCGTTCGCTGTGCGGCTGATGCCGGACACGCCGCGTTTTGGCGTGCAGGCGCGGTTTTTCAACCTCGGCATGTCGGCCGCCGGCATCGGAGTTTACAGCGTTTATCGCACCAACGGAAAACAAGTGCGGGTGCTGCTGGCGCGGCCATTCGAGCCGGAAGAACGCTTCTTCTATCAACGCAAAATGGATCAAACCCTCGCGTAGTGAACTGATTTTACCGTGCAAACTTTTGCCAACTGGGAAGACGTGCCACTGTTCGACAGCGAATTGGCTGAGGCCAGTTTTTGGTTGGAGAACCGTCCCGACCTGCGGCTGATGGAGGCGGCGGTCTCCGGCAGCATGGAATCATCCGAGTCGGTGACCATCACGCTGCGGATTGACCCGCGGATGCTGGCACGCATCAAGCGGCTGGCGCGGATGCGGTTTTTGAATTACCAGAGCATGATCAAGCAATGGTTGAGCGAACGCATGGAACAGGAATTGAAATGAGAACAAACGGAAATACTAAATTGAAAACCGGCGGTGGCCTAGGCTTCACGCTGGTCGAGCTGCTCGTCGTCATCTCTATAATCGGCGTGCTGGCGGGCTTCACCATACCCGTGTTGAGATCCGTCAAGGCGGTCCAATACAAAAAAGTCGCGCGTGGCGAACTGGAATTCATCGAAACCGCACTGGAAAATTATAAGGCCAAGTTTGGTTTTTATCCGCCGAGTAATATGAATACGAACGCTGCGTTCTTTCAACTGCTCCCCCAACTCTACTATGAATTGTCCGGTATGGAAGCGGCGACCGTTGGTGGCGCTCCGGGTTTTCAAACGCTGGACGGCAGCACCAGCATCAAGGCGGTCGATGTGCCGAGTGCCTATGGCGTTAGTGGTTTTATTAATTGCACCAAAGGCAGCGGTGACGATGACATCAAGGCGAAAAATTTCCTGACCGGCATACGGCAGAAGCAAGTGTATAATCTTGTGACCAACAATGGAGTCGCCACCACCGTTCTCGTGACTTCCGTTGGTGGGCCGGATGATAGTTACCAGCCCTTGATTACCTCTGGCCTGAACCCCATTCGCCACCGGTATCCCGGCATCAAAAATCCCGGTTCTTATGACTTGTGGGTGCAGTTGAGTGTTAATGGAAAGAACCACTTGATTTGCAACTGGACCCGGCAAGTGCCAATCAACGACACCTCCGTGCCATAACCATAAAACCATTGCCCCAAGCTGCCCAAATAAAGCATCCTATCGGCCTCAAAATCTTGTAAAAATATGAAAACTAAACTTTCATCACCCCGCCTTTCGCGCGGAGGTTTTACCCTCACCGAACTGCTCGTCGTCATCGCCATCATCGGCATTCTGGCGGGCATGCTGCTGCCGGTGCTGGCAAAAGTTCCAGACAAAGCAAAGAAGATGAAGGCCAAGGCCGAGATGGCTGACCTCGTCAACGCCATCAATGCCTACGATACCGACTATGGAAGATTTCCCATGACGTCGGGAGCGGGTAGCGAGCAATATTTTGCTGGAACGAATGATTTCACCTGTGGTTATGTTCAGAATCCGCAGACGGGCGTCACCTGGCTGGGAATTAATTCAGGATGGACTTATGGCAACAATAGCAACGTCGTGGCCATCCTCATGGATTTGACAACCTATCCCAACGGTTTGCCGACGCAAAACATCAACCATCAAAAAAATCCCAAGCAGGTAAAATATCTCAACGCCAAACTGTCTGGTGATCCGGGCACGGGTAGCCAGCCGCTGGGCGGAGTGGACAACAACGGCATTTACCGTGATCCGTGGGGTAATCCTTACGTCATCACGATGAATTCCAGCTACAACGAGCAGGGCACGAAAGATTTTTTCTACTCGACCAAAAATGTTTCCCAGCAAAGTGGAACCGCTGGCTATAATGGCCTCTTCAATCCGGTTGATAACAACGGCAACGGCGACCATTTCCTCTACCACGGCAAAGTCATGGTCTGGTCCGCCGGGCCAGATAAACAGGTTGATCCTAACGCCAACGCCACGGTCGGTTTGAACAAAGACAACGTCGTGAGCTGGTAACTTTTTTTGTGAAACGCGTCCGCCGCCAATTTGCCTTTACGCTCATCGAGTTGCTCGTGGTCATTTCGATCCTCGGCATCCTCGCTGCGTTGGCCGTGCCGGCGCTCAAGAACCTCGGCAAATCCAACCTCCAAGTCAGCGCCTCGCGGCAGTTGCTGGATGACATCGGCCGGGCGCGCCAGCTTGCCATCAGCCAGCGCACGACGGTTTACATGGTTTTTGTGCCGACAAATTTTTCCTTCGCGACGTTCATCACAACCACCAATGCTTCTGTCGTCACCAATCTGTTGGACAAGCAACTGGCCGCCTACAATTTCATTTCCTACGGCAAGGTTGGCGACCAACCGGGACAGCACGTTTGGCATTATTTGGCCGACTGGCAGTCGTTGCCGGAAGGTGCGTTCATCGCCGCCGCGAAATTTCAAGGGACAAACTACTCCATGACCATTCCGCAGTGGACGTCGGACAATGCAGGGCAAATTGATAACTGGCAAAATCCACGGACGCAAATCTACGGCTTTGCGCGGACGCCAATTCCGTTTCCCACCGAGTCATCGGCGGCGGTGTCGCTGCCTTGCATCGCCTTTGATTATTTGGGCCGGCTGATTTCGGAAACGGCTGACGGAAATAATTTTCAGCACGCCTACATTCCGCTGGCGCAGGGAACGGTGAGTTTTGGTGTGGACCAAACAACGAAGCTGCCCACCATTCCGGTGACGCCGTTGACCGCCAGCGACATCACCGAAAATCCGCCCGGCAACAGCACGAACATTTCCTACAACGTCATTGACATCAACCCGCAAACCGGCCGCGCGAAGCTGCAACATTTCAGGATGCAATGAAATTTTCCGCCACACAACCCGCGCGCCCGATCGCTGCCTTCACGATGATGGAGATTGCGATTTGTCTGGCCATCATTGGCTTTGCGCTCGTGGCCATCATCGGCGTGTTGCCCATCGGCTTGAACACCCAGCGCGACAACCGCGAAGAAACCATCATCAATCAGGAAGCCACCATGCTGCTGGAAACCATCCGCAGCGGCTCGCGCGGCGCGGATGATTTGACGAACTATGTCTATGCCATCACCAACTTTCAGGTGCTGTTTAAGCCGGGCAATCCGCCACAAATAAATACCAAAGGTTTCTCGCCGTCATTGATGGACACCGGCGCAAAAATCATTGGCATCTTGAGCACGCCGGAGTTTACGACGGATCCGGAATTCTATCCGATTAATAATGACTGGAACAACAAGGGTTACAGCAATCACATCGTCGCCTACGTTCGTTCGCTCAACGGATTGGCGGCGGAAAAACCGCCGCAAAACAATCAGATCATGGTGGAAGATTCTTTCACCTATCGTTTGCTGTGTGTTAACGCCCCGATGGCGGCGGATAACAGTGGCAAGCTCGTGGGTTTTGCCAAACATTTGGCGGCGAACCAACATGAATTGCGCCTCACGTTCCTTTGGCCGCAACTCCCCAACGGCAACCTTGGCAGCGGTCGCCAGACGTTCCGCACGCTCGTCGCCGGACAATTAGTGCAGACGAATCTCAATTATTTTTATTACCAGTCGCAATCGTTCACCAACGTGCCGTGAAATTTCCAATTTCCAATTTTAAATTGTCCGTGAGCCGCCGCTCGGTCGGCGCGTTCACGCTTTTGGAAGTTTTGGTGGTGGTGTCGCTGCTGTCGCTCATCGTGCTGGCATTGATGCAGGTGTTCAGCAGCACGCAGCGCGCGTTTCGCGCGGCGGCCACGCAGGCGGACGTGCTGGAAGGCAGCCGCGCGGCAATGGATTTGATTGCCACCGACCTCCATAACAT
The DNA here is from genome assembly GCA_903918885.1 of uncultured Verrucomicrobia subdivision 3 bacterium. Lineage (GTDB taxonomy): Bacteria > Verrucomicrobiota > Verrucomicrobiia > Limisphaerales > UBA11358 > UBA11358. The sequence goes on along the minus strand of CAIXFY010000022.1, from coordinate 8,098 downwards.
GACGCCATCCGGCGGCGCGAGCAACGGTCCGGTGAATTTAACGGTCGGCCCGATTTATTACGCTTACTCTCCGTTGCAGCAGAGTCTGCCGGGAAGTTATCCAATCGTCCAACGGACGAATGTGTTGAACTATTTTTTCAGTTTGAGCCGGGAAAACACCCGGTGGATTGGCATCGGCTACGCCGTGGATGCCACGGACGCCAGCCCGCTGTTCTCGCTTTACCGGTATTACAGTTTTACGAACATCACGGCGGATCCGCGGGCGTTGTTCAATGACTTCACCAATCAGGTTTTCAATGGCCGCTGGACCAACAGCTCCTTGAGTCACATCATTGACGGCGTGGTGCACCTCACTTTGCGCGCCTATGACAAGAACGGATTTTGGCTGAACACTTTTTATCCCACCGCCGCTGCGCCCATGTTTGTCCCCTATTACAATCAATCCGCCTATGGTGAGACGGCGTTTTATATGTATAGCAACGCGGTTCCGGCTGCTGTGGAATTGGAACTGGGCGTGCTGGAAGATCAGGTCTTGGCGCGAGCCGAATCGCTGACCTTTCCGTCAATTACCCAATCTAATTATCTTGCGGGACAATCCGGCGCTGTCCATGTGTTTCGTCAGCGCGTGAGCATCCCGAATGTTGACCGCACGGCCTACCAATGAAAACCCAGAAGTCAGAAGTCAGAAGTCAGAAGTCAGGAGCAAGAAAAATTGCCCCCGGCCTATCTCCTATCTGCTATCTCCCAGCTCCCGCTCGCCGCGAGCGCGGCATAGCGCTGGTCATCACGCTCATCATGCTGTCGGTCACACTCATCATGGCGGTGGCGTTTCTGGCGCTCTCGCGGCGCGAACGCAGCGCGGTGGCCACCACCACGGACACGGCGGTTGCGCGGCTGGCGGCGGACTCCGCGCTCGCGGCGGCGCAGGCACAGATTGCGGCCAGCATCTTTGCGACCAACACGGCGGCTTACGATTATCATTTGTTGGTCTCGACGAATTATCTGCCGCTGACTTTCGGTGATTTGGGCGACCTGACGAATCTGTTCATCCTTCCGCGGGCGCCGGTCTATATCATCACGAACAACAACGGCCCGGCGGACTACCGGTTTTATCTGGATGCGAACCGCAACGGACAGTTTGAATCGAACGGCTGGATTGCGGATGTGGACAGCACCGGCTTTACCAATGGCAACTTTTCATTCCAAGTCGGCGACCCGGAATGGATTGGCGTGCTGGAACGGCCCGACCAGCCGCACAGTGCCAACAACCATTTCGTGGCGCGCTATGCGTTTATGGCGCAGCCCATCGGCAATGGGTTGGATTTGAATTATATTCACAACCAAGTTATGGATGGGAATAGCGCCATTACCACCGTGAACAATAATTTGTCAGATGCGTTTTTTCGTAATCAAGGTGTGGGCTCGTGGGAAATCAACCTCGCGGCATTTCTGGCGGACTTGAATACAAACCAGTGGGGGCAGGTAATTGGGGATGCACTTAATGTCAACACTTCCTATTACTACCAATATCCAGGCGGCGGTAATCACGGCGTTGCCTTTTATGATGCCCAATCAATTTTGGCGTGGCGTTATGCCAACGACTACAGTTCCCTCGCCAAGGCGTCGCAGATTTTCCCGAATGCAGCCAACGTCTTCCCTTACGACAATATTGACGCCTACAGCGACGGCCCGCTGCAGTTCACGAGCGCGAACATCAACGAGAATTTAAGTCCGTCGGCGGATGCGGACCTCCATCCGGGCACGATTTCTTGGGCTGGTGCTGACAACACCAACCGCTTTTTCTCGCTGCCGTCCGACTTGTTCGACACATCCAAAATTGTGCCGACCAATTTCGTTTATCATCTCGCGACGGCGGGCACCTCCAACTCCACCTACGACCGTTATACTTTTTACCGGTTGCTCGATCAGCTCGGCACGGATTCCTCGGCAGACGGCGGCAAGATGAATTTGAATTTTCGGAACATGACCAACGGCGCGGTCGTGTCCGGCATGGAGACCAATCTGCTCGCGTGGTCGCCGCTGGAATTTTTCACCAACGCCGCCGACCGGATGTTGCGGTCTTATTCCTCCAACTGGTTTGCCGCCGGGCCGTCGAATTATCTGCTGACGTATTACGGCATGAACTATGCCGATGGCTATGTGGATCGCCACACGGGCTACGGTTTTACGAATGCGCTGCTGGGCACGAACATGGTGCCGGCTTTTGGCATCGCCAACATTCCGGTGCAGGTGAACGGCAACTTTGTCTATTCGCCCGCCGTCAACCGCGTGCTCCAGCTCGCGGCGAATCTGTATGACGCCTCGACGAACAGTTTTTATCCCTCTGTGTTCCGGCCGAAATTTACGCGGGACACGTTAGGCAATCTCTACGTTGCCGGCTACACCAACATTGACACCGTTACCGGCATTGGTGACGTTCAATTAGGGACCGCGTTTGATTCTTCGCAAGTGTTGCTGCCGACGGCCAACAATGTTTTCGTCAACGTCTATGGCGTGCCTTGGATTATCGGGGCAAAGAAAAATATCCCAAGTTTCAATCAACTTTATATGAACAACCTTTTGCAGGTGACGCGTAAGGCGGAGGTCAGCCGCAATAACACGAATTTAGACGCTACCACGATTTACAAAACCAACCAGATGTATGTGATGAGCATGACCAACAATCTGGGGATTTCTTTCTGGAACTCATATTCCAATACTTATCCCCATCCGGTGACGGTTTATGGTTCGGACACGATTCAAATATCACTGACCAACGAGATTTTTCCGAATGGATTTCAGTTTCAACCGTCATCGCCTTTTGTCAGCACTACCAATTTTATCTACACCACAAACATCACTACTTGGTCGGGGTCAAAATGGGGAGTCGGAACCGGTAACACGATACCCGGTTTCGCGGCTCCGAATCCCAATGCCTATTCATTTTATTCTGTCAATTGGACGTTTAACTCGTTGCCGGAATCTATCTATCGGTTAAGCACAGGTTATTTGGTTCCCAGTTCAGGCGGCCAGACCTGGGAAACCAATCAGCCGCTTTGGGGTTTGGATCATCAGGGAGTGCTTGGGCTTTCAATTACCAATTCGTTGCAAGCATTTATTCTCGACGGTAACAAAGTGATTGATTACGTCCAATTGCGTGGACCGATTGACCACACAAATGTCAACCAAGTGCTGGCTGACCCGGATTATCCGCAGAATTCTGCGCAGGGTTATATGTGGAGCACCAATGCCTATCAACCGCCATCTCTGTTGCCACCCTTTGGGATTGTGGATCAGATTTTAGTTTCAAGAGGATCGCCTGGCTATAGTGCGCCAAATCCAAAGGACTGGATAAGACCACCCCAAATGCCAGCATCAATTTCTTCAACGCCCGCTGACGAGAAGATCTTTTTTGATGGTTTCTTCAAGCCCAGTTTTCAATACAACCAACAAGTTTACCTAAATGGTGAATATGTCGTGCAGGCTCCTTACACGCCTACAAGGTCGGTTTATTATCATGCAGTGTGGCAAGCGAATGATCCTTTGGTGCACTATATGGGGAGCGACCTAGCTTATGTAGATCCCGGGACGATAGGTTGGAATAATAGCGACAAACTCACTTTGCCTCCCACGTCTCTGGGTTCTGTCGGTGATCGTTATCAACCGTGGGGGTGGAGCAAACAAATGCAAAGCAAGGCGAATGTGGATTCTGCTGCGTATAACACTGCGTTCAAAGACTCTCTAGTCTGGTGTCCGGAGAATTGGGATTTCCCCACGAACCTGTATCCGACGATTGGCTGGATTGGCCGTGTCCATCGGGGCACGCCGTGGCAAACGGTTTATCTAAAGGCAACCAATGTTCTACAAGACGCTGCTGGCTATTTGACATGGCCAACTTGGACTGGAAATCAAAATTATTTCGACGCGACCAACGCGTCCCCGCTGCAAGATCAAATCTTGTTCGATTTGTTCACCACACGGTTCAACGACAACGCCGCTCACGGCACACTTTCGGTCAACCAGAAGAATCTGGCGGCGTGGTCCGCGTTGTTTGGTGGCATGGTTGTGCTTTCCAATAATGCGGTGAATCCACAGGCGTCTTACACGATTCGCCCGTCCACCACTTGGTATAACCTCAATCCGGCGGGCGTGGATACGGCTAATTCTCAACTATGGCAGATTTTGAACGGAGCCAATGGCATCAATGCCGCGCGCACGAATGCCAACATGTTTTCATCGGGAGTATTCACTCATGTTGGTGATATTTTGAATGTATCTGCACTTTCGGATAGATCCCCGTTTCTCAATTTGAACTATGCGCAAAAAGGCATTAGCGACGAGGTTTACGAATGGTTGCCGCAGCAGGCACTCGGCTTGTTGCGCGTCAGCAGTTCGCCGCGCTATGTGGTTTATTGCTACGGCCAGTCGCTGCGACCAGCCAAAGACAGCGTGGTGACCAGTTCCGGCGCGGGTTTATTCGGCATAGTCACCAATTACCAGATCATGGCGGAGAGTGCCGCCCGCGCGGTCATCCGGCTGGATGCGAAGGTTGTCAACAATGTCACGAATTACTCGGCCACGGTGGAAAGTTACAACGTGCTGCCGCCGAATTGAATTTTGGAAATTGGAAGTTGGGAGCTGGTGGTTTGAGAAGTCTGGCACTCGGTCTGAACCGCCGCTGACTTCCGGCAAAACATGTGAGATAATATGAAGATGCGTCTTAAAATTTTAGCGCTGGGCGTCGTCGCGCTTGCGCTCGTGTGGCGGTTCTGGCCGTCCGGCGAAAACCTTTTGCCAGCGGCAAAAAAATCCGCCGCGCCATCCGCCCGCGCCATCACCGCGCTGCCAACCGCTAATAGTTCGCCAACCGTTGCCGTTGCCTCGGCCACTTCAGCGGCTCCAACGAACTCGGATCGGCTCGCCTACCGTCTTTCCAACACTACCAAAACCATCGGTCAACTGGCGGTCACGCCGCACGCAATTCTATTGCAAAACGCGCTGGTGGATACTGGCACCAAATTAAATCTCGCCATCCCCAAACATCTGCAAGCGGGCAGCGAACCGGGCGCCTTCATCGTCCAAGCGCGCGGCGTGATCAATCCGTCCTTCCGCACATTGCTTGCGGGCGCAGGCGCAGAGATTGTTTCCTACATCCCAAACAACGCGTATCTCGTCCAGCTTTCAGCGGCGGGCGCGGCGCAACTGGCGCAGAGTCCACTGGTGCAGACGGTGCTGCCGTATGCGCCGTATTTCAAATTGCAACCCGCCTTGCTTGGCCGCGCTGTCGAGCAAAAGCCGTTGGTGCCCGGCACGACTTTGAATCTGGGGCTTTATGCGTCGTCTGCGGCAGCGACGGAGGCGCAACTGGAACAGTTGGGCGCAAAAATTATTGGCCGCGATCGTTCGGCTTTCGGCCCCGTGCTGCGCGTGCTGGCTCCGGAAGATTGGACGGCACTGGCGCAATTGCCCGGCGTGCAGGCGTTGGAAACGGTGCATAGTCGCGAGGTGGCGAATGATTTATCACGCGTCACAGTGGGGTTGGCACCAGACACGCAGACGACGACGAATTTTCTGGGTCTGGACGGACACAATATTTTGGTGGCGGTGAATGATACGGGCGTGGATGCGATTCATCCCGATTTGGCGTCGCGTATTCTCGGTTTGGCGGGGGATTTGGTGGACACGGATGGGCATGGCACGCATGTGGCGGGCATCATCGCGGGCAACGGCACGCAATCCACGACCGTGACTGCCGCCCAAGGCTCGGTCATGCCGGGCGTGACCGGACAGTTCCGAGGTCTGGCACCGCTAGCCAAAATTGCTTCCCTCAAATACAACAATTCCGACTACACGATGCAGACCAACGCGGCGTTGCAGGGTGCGTTGATTTCCAACAACAGTTGGGACAATGGCAACACGGAATACGATTTGACGGCTTCCAGTTACGACGCGGCGACGCGCGATGCGCTCCCGTTTACGACCGGTTCGCAGCCGGTGTTGTTTGTGTTTTCGGCGGGCAATCACGGTGGTGGCAACGTGGACGGCGCGGGCGGCAGTGGGGATACAGTGCTATCGCCCGGCACGGCCAAGAACGTCATCACGGTGGGCGCGCTGGAGCAGTTGCGCAACATCACGAATCTTGTGTCGACGGTGGTCAATGGGGTGACGAACTCCGGTCCCTATTGGCTACCGCGGACGGATACCAGCACGCAAGTGGCGGATTATTCATCGCGTGGCAATGTGGGCGTGGGCACGGAAGGTGTGAACGGAAGATTCAAGCCGGATGTCATTACGCCGGGCACGTTCGTGGTCTCCACGCGTTCACAGCAGTGGGATACGAACATTTTTTTGAATCCGACCAATGTTTCCAAAACGACTTACACCGGTCAGGTGGTGGGCACGAATACGCTGGTCGATTACAGCGTGTCGGTGCCGCCGGACGCAGTGGCAGTGACCATCACGATCACGGCGAACAAATTTTCCACGGTGTTTCCGTCCGACCTACCGATTTATGTGCGGCAGTCGGGTTTTCCACAGTTGCCATCGACGTTTGATTATTCAACGGCAAAGGACAACTTTGCCATGCCGGGAGATGCCAGTCTGACGCCATATTTGAACAATGGTTTCAACTTTGCGGTGGGCAACAGCGCGAGTGTGCCGGTGAACTACGACGTGACGGTGGCCATCTACACGACGAATAATTTGAGCGACATCAATGCGGTGTTGCTGGGGATGGACGACCACGACCTTGGTCCGTATTATCGTTACGAATCTGGCACGAGCATGTCGGCGGCGGAGGTGTCAGGCATGTTGGCTTTGATGCAAGGTTATTTCACCAACACGCTGCACGTCGCGCCCAGTCCGGCGCTTTTGAAAGCGATGCTCATCAACGGCGCGCGGACGGTGGGTAGTTATTCGCTGGCGCTGACCAACGGCGTCAACTATCAGGGCTGGGGGCTGGCGAACATCAGCAATTCGCTGCCGCTGACGACAACCAATTTAAGTGTCCTCCCGAACGGCACGAGTCCTTCGCCGTGGTTTTTTGCAGATCAGAATCCGGCGACTGCGCTGGCCACCGGCGATAGCCATACTTATCTCGTCACGGTCGATGCCAGCAGCTTCGCGCAGTATTACCAATTGCAGGCGACGCTGGTGTGGACGGATCCGCCCGGCAATCCGAACGCGGCCATCAAGCTGGTCAACAATCTTGACCTCGTCATCACCAACTTAGACACCGGCGAGGTTTTCTATGGCAATGATATTTCTCCGCAGCTCGGCTACAACCTGCCGACGGCCACCAACGCGCTGCCAAATCTGGATTCCATCAACAACGTGGAGCAAATTCTCTTGCCGCCGCTGCTGGCGGGAAGTTATTCCATCACCGTTGTCGGTCGCGCGGTGAACGTGAATGCCGTCACGGCGCAGACGAACAATGTGGTGCAGGATTATGCGCTGGTGGTCAGCATCGGCGAAGGCGAGGAACCGTCGGCCATCACCTCGGTAACGGAAAGTGTGTCTAGCCAGCCGACAACCGATCAGAACATCACGTTTGTCGTCTCCACCAACACGCCGTTGATGAATCAGATGGTCGGTGCGAGTTCACCGTTGCTGGGCACAAATACCTTGGCGCTTGGCGCTAATACGGTTTGGGGACCCAACGGCGCAGTCACGATTGGCCAGACCAACCAGTGGCATTTCTATGTGGTGACCAACAATGGTCTCGACAGCGCGGGCAGTAGTGCGGATGTGACTAACGCGGCGTTCATCACCTTCAATCCCTACACGCTTGCGCTGCCGCGCATGGGCACGCTGGCGGACAGCACGGCGGACGCCACGCGGCCGGAGGCGGACATTGATTTGTATGTCAGCACCGATCCAGGGCTGACGAATTTGAATCCGGTGACGATTGCCAATTGTCTTTCTGGTGTGGCCAGTCCGGGCGTGTTCAACGGCGCGGCGCTGGGGCAGGGCGGAGTGGAATTTGTTTATTCCACCGCGTCCACGCACGGTCAGATTTATTACGTCGGCGTAAAGTCGGAAGACCGCATGGGTTCGGAATACGGTTTCATTCCGCTGTTCACCGCGACGCCGTTTGGTT
>CAIXFY010000021.1 GCA_903918885.1 uncultured Verrucomicrobia subdivision 3 bacterium | reverse complement strand
GGAGATGCGAATGCCGTTACGTTCGCCACCGAGCAAAATGGCTTCTGACCTCTGACCTCTGACCTCTGACCTCTGGATTTCCAGCGCTTCGGAAATTTCGCTGACGGGGATGATGGCTTTGGCGCCGTGGTGCAGCGCGGTCACAAACGTGCTGGTCGCGCGCAGCACGTCGAACACGACGCACGCGGTCGCGCGCAAATCGCGTTGGGCGAGCGCGGGCAATTCCGCCGGCGTCAGGATGGTTTCAATTTTCATTTTGCGTCGCGCGAAGGACGCGAACGCGGCGAAGGGAATTTGCAGACTATTTACTTATTGCAGCGTTATTTGGATACTCTATCGAACTTCTTATCCGTGGAAGTAATCGTCCCGGCTTGGCGATCAACGCATATAATCTGAACTCTAAAAACTTGCCGTCTATCAACAATATAATCTTGAAACTCACGAATAACCTCTTCAAGAGAACGCGCCACTAATTTGCCTGTCACATCTGGTGTCTCGAAAGTATAAGCTCTGTGGCTGGTTTGGTGGAGACTGTTGAGAAGCTCGCCAAATTCAACAGCTTCGTCTTGTCCAATCAGTGCGCTTTTATCGTCCATAATCATCCTAAATCTTACTTGGTGTTCGGTGAACTTGAATCACTCGGTTTGGCTTGCTGACTAGATTTTGCTGCTTCTCTAGCCTTCTGAAGTGCCGCCAATTCCTTGTCTATGTCTATCGGAGTGAGGCTGGCACTACCATCAGCAAGCGTGTAGGTAACAGGTTCTAAAACAAAACCCCTGTCTTTATCAACCCGAGTTTTCCAAAGCCGGCCTGTCTGCGTGTCGAGCATAAAATTTACCAAAAAATTATCCCCAAACTGGCCATAAACATAGCGGCCACCAGAAACACCCATGACGCCGCCAGACTGCGGGATATCAGCAGCGAGTGCCGGGAGTGTGAATAGTGACAATGTTAGAATTAGTTTTTTCATAATTGATGTTTGTTGTTGTGTTGGGTGTAGGCGAACTGACTAATTGTGTTAAGCCGCAATCCATGCACTTTCGCGGGCATGATTGATTTTTGCAATTGCAGCTTTCATCAGGGCTTATGAAAGTTGACCGGCAATTTTTTATCAAGCAAAAGCTATTTCAATTTCGTCCGCATGTAATGAAAAAGATATTGCTGCGCATACCCGGCGTGCGGGCCGAAATGCGTGGCGGCAAAGCGGCGCAGGCGTGGCCCGCTGGCGCGGCGGCGCGGGACATAAAGCCGTTGCAGCGCACGTTCAATCCAGACATCCACGGGAAATGCGGAATCAAATCCGTAGGCGAAGAGCAAAACGCAGTCGGCAATCTTCCCGCCCACGCCGCGCAGTTTCATCAGTTCCGCGCGCGCCTCGGCGTAATCCAGCCGGCGGATTTTTTCCAGGTCGAATTTCCCCTCGCCAATCTGCCGCGCGGCGGCGAGCAGGTTCGGCGCGCGAAAACCCATCTTGCAGGCGCGCAATTCGGCTTCAGTGCAGGCGGCGATGCGTTGTGGTGAAGGAAATGAATTGTAGCGGCGGTCTGTGACCGCCGACATTTCACCATCCGTCAAAGACTGCGACGGTCGCAGACCGCCGCTACAGAATTTAATAGGCTCGCCAAAGCGTTCGCAGAGCAGGGCGACGATCTGGCGGATTTGCACAATCTGCTTGGTGGACGAGAGGATGAACGACGCGAGACATTCCCACGGTTCCTGTCGCAGCAGCCGCAGCCCGCGACAACTGGCGACGGCGGCACGCATCGGTTCGTCATCGGGAAAAGTTTTCAGGATGGTGGCGAGGTCAATATCCGTCTGGAGAAACTCGCAGAGCCAGCGCCAATTTTTAACCGGCGCGGCGGTCTGGGCGTGGATGCCTTTTTCCGTTTGCGTGAGCCGGACGGAAATATTTCCGACGACGCCGTTCCAATTTTCGCCGTCGCGTTGCCAGCGGAAAACCTGACCGGAGTCGAGCGTGGCGGCGAGGTCGTAGTCGCGGACGGGCAGCAAAATTTCAAATTGGTGGGGCGAGACTCCCGGCGAGCCGCTGGATTCTACTGCCAGACGCGGCTCGCGAGGACGCTCGCCCCACCGTGTTGCGCGCGTGGACATTCTATTTCAATTTGTAGCAGCCGAAGATTTGCACGCGTTGAAAAATCCGGCCGTCGTCGATTTTGATTTCGCGCACACCGAGGTTGGTCACGCTCTCAAATTCGGCGGCGATGCGGTCGGGCGCGGCGCGCGGCGGCTGGTCAACGACTTTTGGCGGTTCGCCGTGAAACCATTTTTCCAACCAGCCGGATTCCAGCGGATACGGGTCAAGCCGCAAAACGAAAACCGCATTTTCGCCTCGCCGATGCTGGCGATAATTGTAATCGTCCCAGAACGGAAACTGGTTCAGCGTGCGGTCGGCGTCCACGCAATAAACCAGCGGCGCGCGCGCGTTGGCGGCGGCGCGGGCGGGCGCGGAGTAAATCGAATACAGCCCGGTCGTGCCGTAGTGGTCGGCAATGATGAAGGCGTTTGTGTCAAAATTTGCGCGCTCAGCTTCGACGAGTTGCGCGGTCTCGCGCCAGCCGAACAGCCGGTGCGCGGGATCCTTGTCGCCCGGCAGTTTGTGGCCGGCGATTTTTCCGATGAGGCCGGTGTCGTGGAGAAATACGTTCGCGATGAGGCCGATGAGGATTCCCGCCACGAGCCACGGCCGCACGCGAATTCTGCTTTTGCTCCAGACCGCGACCATCAGGCAGAGCATCGGCGGCACGGCGGCGGCGATCCAGTTCGGCTGCACGCGTGAATGAAACGCGTAAAGCCAGTGGCCGAGAAACACCGGCGCGCTCATGCAGAACAGGAAAAACCACAGCGGTTTTTCCGCGCGCCGCCGCCACGCGATGACAAACGCCATCAGCGCGGCGATGAAAAAGATGGGATTGAGCAGACCCAATTCCGCGCCGGTGAATTCGAGGAAGTAGTTCAGGCTTTTGAACAACTGTTCGCCAAGGCTGATGTGGGTTTTGTCAAGCAATCCCGCGTCGCCAGCGACGTGGCTGACGGTAATCCAGCCGTGTTGTGAATTCCAAATCAGCACCGGCAGCGTGCAAAGCGCGAAGACGCCGAGCGCGAGCCACGGGCCGGATTTTTTCAGGTGAATCCGCGCCGGTTTGTGCAACGCGAAGAAAATCGCCCAGCAGACGAGTTGCAGCATCGCCGTGTATTTGCAGAGAAAACCGAGGCCGAGCGCAAGGCCGACGATGAGCCAGTCGCGGGTCTTGCCATCCGGCTGCACCGCGCGCCATCCGGCGATGACCGCCCACATCCAGCACAGCACGAGCGGCGGATCAATCGTCAGCAGCACCGAACCGACGACGAGCAGTGGCACGGCGAAAGTGATGAGTAGAAGCGTGAACGCGGCTTTCGCGCCGACTTCGCGCGCCATGAAGCGCAGCACGAGCACGCTCAAAATCGCGCCGAGCAGTGGCGAGCAGAAGCGCACGCCGAAATCGGTGTCGCCAAAGAGATGCGTGCCGAGCCATTGCAGCAGCGCGATGCCCAGCGGCTTGCTGTAATACGACAGCGCGAGGTGCTTGGACCAGAGCCATTGATAGGCCTCGTCTTGCGAGAGGTTGATGACGCCGCTCGCGAGATAAATCCAGTTGCCGATGAGCGCGAGCGCGATTACGAAATAGCCGAGGTGAAGCCAATCCATTGAAGAGTGGCGAGTGGCGAGTGGCGAGTTAAAAGTCGTTTGTGGATTTAACAACGAAGGCAATTGCGCGTGCCAGTTCGGGAAAAACTTTTTACCCGATAAATTCCAAAGCATTTGCGCCAGCACGGTGAACGCAATGCCGCATCCCGCGCCAATAATTGCACCGGCCATAATATCGCTGGGATAATGCACGCCGTTGTAGACGCGCGAAAACGCCACTGCCGCCGCGAGCGGAAACATGAATTTCGCGCTGCGCCGGTAGAAAAGAAACGCCACCGTCGCCAGCGCGAACCAGTTGGCCGAGTGCGCGGAGGGAAAACTGTGATGGTTGGCGGTGGGCGGCAGCGAACCGTCGGGCAGTGGCGCGACATAGCCTTTGCCGACTTCGCCGAAGAGTCGCGCGTCCGGCAGCGTGACGAACGGCCGGTGCCGGCTGACGGCGTCCTTGAGCGTGTTGATGACCAGCCCGTCGCCGAGCGCGACGGCCAGCACCATGAGCAGCGTGCAAATCTTGAGGCGGGTTGAACCCCAGATCAAAACGGCGGGAACGGCGACAATCACGGCGGGCAGCCACGGCACGCCGTTGCCGCTCAAAATCGGCATGAGCCAATCGAAAAAGGGATTCGCCAGCGCGCCGTTGATGAAATGAAACAGCGCGGTGTCGAGGGATTGCAGCCAGTGCATGGCGGCAAGTGTAGGCGGAAAAGCGGATTTGGAAAACCGAATTGCGAGTGCGGATTTGGATCGGAATCATTGCGCCATCCGCTTCATCCCGTCGAGCGGGGTGAAGGCGTTGGTATTGTTCAGATTCTTGAGAAGAAATTTTTGCAGGTCGCGCGTGTCGGCGGTGAGGTAAAACATCTTGCTGCTTTTTGTGTCCAATGGTTTTTCCGGAACGATGATGTGGCGCAGGGTCGCTGGATGCGCTTCGAGCAACTTGCCCAGCCAGCCGTAATCCAGCACCGCCAGCCGCAAATCATCTTTGTCCCGCCCCACTTTCACGACCAGATGCAGCGGCAGCCGGTAGATGTCGTCGCGGTTGGTGGTGCAGAGGTCGAGGAACGGATGGCCTTGCAATTGGAACAGATAGCCGTCGAGACGATTGGTTTCGTGGGCGTCGGCGGTGGTGACGAGATAGGATTTGTCCGCTACCGGCGTGAACTCCCAAAACTCGTTCGTGGTTCCCGGTTTGGCCCAGCGTCCCGACAGCCCGGCGTCAAATGTCAAATCTTTCACCGTGTAATACGGATAAACCGACATGACCACACAGCCAGCGAGCAGCGCGACGAACGCCAGAGCGAAGCCTCGAAGCAAAGTCCTTTTGGCGGTGGAAAGCCGATTCATAATTTATCAAACACCGAAAAACCCCGCCGGTTGCCGCCAATCATCGGTGGATCGAATTGCGCGTCAATAGCTGACGAGCGAGCGGGCGGGAATGCCGCCAAGCTTTTCGCGGCCATTCAGGAATTTTAATTCGATGAGGAAACCGGCTTCGAGAATTTTTCCACCGAGTTTGTGGACGAGCGCTATAGCAGCGGCAGCCGTGCCGCCGGTGGCCAGCAAATCGTCAATCAACAGCACGCGCGCGCCGGGCTTGAGCGCATCGGTGTGCATCGCCACGGTGGCGTGGCCGTATTCCAGCGCGTAATCCTGTTCGATGGTCGAGTAAGGCAGCTTGCCCTTTTTGCGGACGGGGACGAAGCCGGCGTGCAGCTTGGTCGCGGCGGCGGCGGCAAAAATAAATCCGCGCGCGTCAATGCCCACCACGGCGTCCACGGAGCCGGGCTTGAATTTTTCGGTCAACAATTCAATTGCGCCGGCGAACAGCCGCGCGTCGGCGAGCACGGGAGTGATGTCTTTGAACTGGATTCCAGGCTTCGGGAAGTCGGGAACATTGCGGATGGCTTTTTCGATTTCAGCGGCGGTGACGGTGGCGGGCATGGTTAAGCTTCCTTCTGTTTGGTTTTCTCAAGTTTCTCGATCATCTTGCGGAGCTTTCGCAGTGCGAGGTTTTGTATCTGGCGGACGCGCTCGCGTGTGACGCCGAATTTTTCTCCGACTTCTTCCAAGGTTTTTTCGTTGCCGCCGTCGAGGCCGAAACGGTAGCGCAGAATCGTTGCTTCGCGATTGTCTAGGTGCTTGACCATATCGGCCAACATGCCGGTCACGGTTTTGTCCTCAAGGTCTTCGTAGGGATTCGCAGCGCGCTCGTCCATGACGATTTCGGAATAGGTGTTGGAATCATCATCGCCCACCGGCGCATCGAGCGACGCGGGGCGGATGGACGCGGTGCGCATCAGGGAAACCCGCGCGGCGGTGGTGCCAAGTTCGGCGGCCAATTCCTCGTCCGTGGGTTCACGACCAAAAATTTCCTGCAACTTCATGGACATTCGCCGCATCTTGGAAATCTTGTCAACCAGATGCACCGGCAGACGAATCGTCTTGGATTGGTTGGCGAGTGCGCGCTTGATGGACTGTTTGATCCACCACGAGCCGTAGGTGGACAGCTTGCCGCCCTTGGCCGGGTCAAAGCGTTCAACAGCTTTCATCAGGCCGATGTTGCCTTCGGAAATCAAATCCAGCAGCGGCAGGCCGATGCCTTCGTAGTCGCGGGCAATTTTCACCACGAGGCGCAAATTCGCCTTAATCATGTGTTCACGCGCCTTCTTGTCGCCCTTCTTGATGCGCGCGGCCAAATCAATTTCCTCCTGCACCGTCAGCAATTTAACCTGCCCGATTTCGCGCAAATAAAGTTTGATGGCGCTGTCGCCGTCGTGCCGTTCAACTTCACGGCGGAGAAAGGCCGTGGTGTCGCCTTCGCCGGGCTTGGGCACGCCGGGATCAACGGGAACTACGATGGGCGCGGACGGCGGAGTGACCGGCAATGGTTTGGCAGCCACGGAAATTTTCTTCTTCCGTTTTACCGGCGCGGGTTTGCGTTTGATTTTTTTTACCGCCATGACGAGGCAAAAGTTAAGCGGTCGGCGTCTGGCGGCAAGTAAATTAACTCCGGCTGTCGCGCGCGGCGCTGATGTAGTAGAGCAGCGTCAGCAGCGAACTGACCAGCGCGGCCACATAAGTTAGCGCCGCCGCGTGGAGCATTTTACTCACGCCGTCGCGCTCGTCCTCGCGCACGAGGCCGAGGCGGAAGAGCTGTTCCTTCGCGCGGCTGCTGGCGTCGTATTCCACCGGCAGCGTGATGAGTTGGAAGAGCGTGATGATGGCGAAAACGATGATTACGATGGGCAGCATGACTTTCATCATGCCCATGATCCAGCCGAGCAGCAAAATGCCGCTGTAAATGTAGCTGGCAAACTGCGTGACCGGAACTAATGTCATGCGCAGGTTTAGCATGGAATAATTGGCCTGATGTTGCAGCGCGTGACCGGCTTCATGCGCCGCCACACCGACGGCGGCGATGGACGCGCCCTGAAAATTATCCGCCGACAAAAACAGTGCGCGCTTGGTCGGGTCGTAGTGATCGGTCAGTTCGCCCTCCACTTCTTCCACCGGCACATCGGTGAGACCGGCGTTGTCGAGAATTCGCCGCGCGGCTTGTGCGCCGGTCATTCGGGAGCCGACGGAAATCTCGCGGTATTTGCGATAGGCAGCGTGCAATTTCAATTGCGCCCAGAGGCCGATGACCAAACCGGGCAGCATGACAAACCAGATGTAATTCATGTTCCACATAACAATTCAAATCATGGACAGCGGCGCAGGAAAATCATTCAAAGGAGCGAACCGTCCGTGCGTGAGATTAAATCACAAAATTCCGGTGCGTGCAACTTTCCATGGCGCTCGTTGGCTTTAATCTTCCGGCTTATCCAAATGGTCGCCGGGCGTCAGGTCGGCGTATTTCTCAAAATGTTCGGGGCGGATCGGAGATGGCCGTGGAAAACACCCGTCACGGCCAGATGACGGCCCGGTAAAACCGCCGGTCAAAGAGTCCGGCGTTGGTTTGGATAAACATGAATGGCGCGGGGTTGGTGGCGAGGGGGATCCAGTTGGGCGCGGCGAGATTGGTGGCGGCCTGCACGACGTAGTTTGTGCCCGCCCAGCCGTTGACGGTGAACTTGAACTGGTTGTTTGTATATGTGGCGGCGGAGAACAGAGGTG
Organism: uncultured Verrucomicrobia subdivision 3 bacterium; assembly: GCA_903918885.1. Taxonomy (GTDB): domain Bacteria; phylum Verrucomicrobiota; class Verrucomicrobiia; order Limisphaerales; family UBA11358; genus UBA11358. The sequence continues at coordinate 42,434 of CAIXFY010000021.1, read as the reverse complement.
CGCCGTCAATTTCCGCACGGAACACGCTGGCGATGCCGTCGGGCAACGCGGTGAAAAAGGTGAAGCCGGTGTCCCGCTCAATTTTGCGCGGGGAGGTGACGTAGGTTTTCCAGTCGCTGCTCAAGCCGTTGGTCACGTTCGGAACGGAAATGGCGATGACGCGGTTGGTGGCGGTAATCCTGCTCAAGGCCGTGCCGCCGCCCAGCGGAACGCAGACGACCACCTTCCAGGTATTGGAGCCGATATAGGCTTTGCCGCTGGGGATGGTGGCGGTGCCAAAGCCGCTGGCGCCGCAGATGATGAGCAGTTCGTTGTTTGTGAGGAGCAAGCGGCAGTAGGCCTCAAAATTGCCCCAGACGCCCTGATTGCCCGGCGCGGACTGCGGCATGATGTTGGACATGAAGAAAAGCAGCTTGTTGTTGGCTGCGGTATCGGTGCGGTCTTCGGAGGGGCACAGGTGGCCGCGATTGAAATTATTGGTGCCCACGCCGTTGTAATCGTTATTGGTGACGCGATAAAAATTCGGCGGCAGGTTGGTGTCCGTATAATAGGTGGAGGTGCGCGTGGCGGAGCCGACATCACCGGACGTCAAATCCCACGAGGCCCAAACCGGCTGGCCCAGATTGTCGCTGTAATCCAACGCCTCGACGGGGCGTCGGACAAGGTAATGGGCGTGATTATTGGTGTCGGTGATGGCACTGGAGGGATTGCCCAACTGCATCTGCAAGGTCGGGTCAATCACGGCCCGGGCCTGAAAAAACAGGCACTGGCTGAAGGCAGCGATCAATAAAGTCGTCAAAACAGACCGACACATGTGCATTGATATAAATAGTATCAGAAAATGCGATTACGACAAACATCAAGTGGGAAGCCGCCCGCCTGCCGGATTTTCACCCCTCCGGTTTATCCAAATGACCGCCGGGCGGGAGGTTGGCAAATTTCTCAAAGTGTTCCGGGCGGAGTGGTTCGGAGATGGCGTGTTCAGCGCTGAACCATTTACCGAGGTCAACCAGCTTGCATCGGTGGGAGCAGAACGGCCCGTATTTGCCGGCGAACCAGTCGCCGGACTTTTTGCAGGTCGGGCATTTCACGGGCGGATGGGAATTATTGGGTTTCGCCCGCAATTTTTTGGAGGTCGCCAACAATCGCGATGGCATCATCCTTCGGCACGCCGCTGTCGGTCAAAATACCTTTCACGGCGTCACCAATCATCTTCTGCTGGGCTTCCTTCAGATGGGCGCCGTTGAAGGCGGCGTGAACATAGCGTGCCAGTGGCAATTGCTGGGTCTGCATCTGTTTGCGTCCGAGCGTGGCGGTCAACAGGTGGTCGGTCAGTTGATGGATAGAATCTTCCGGTGGCGTCGTGCCTTGCGCGGCGGCCTTGAGGTTGTTCAGCAGGGAGGTTTTTTGTTCGGCGGTCGGCGTGTCATTGGTGCAGTTGTTGAGCACGGCAAAATTCGCGCGCAGTTCCGCGATGTTTCGCTGGGTGGCCGCCAGCACGGGGTCAACCGGCACAGCGGCGAGCGTCGGTTCCGGCGCGGGCGCAGTGGTCGGTGGTTGAACTGGCTGGGGGTCGGCGGGTGTCGCTGGCTGGGTATTGGCTGGTGCAGTATTGTTGGAAGATTTACCGGAGGATTTGCCGGACTTTTTTTTACCGGCAGCAAAAGCGGATTCTCCCGCCGTCAGCAGCAGGCAAAGGCAAAGGATGAACAGTTTCATGGATGGTTCTAGTTCGCCATCAAAATGCCGCTCTTTTGTTCCAAGTAAATGTAATCTTTGAGGATGCGTTCGGTTTCATCGAGCATGGGGTCAAACGCGGGCGCGGATTTTTTTTCGGCGGCCGACGCGGTTTTCAAGGTGTTGGTGGCATTGAAGGTGGTGGTAACAGTGTTCGTGCTGACGCTGGCTTCGGTCAGGCCGGGCAACTCGGAATTTTTTACGGTAATTTCATAAACCTTAACGCCGTCGGCTTTCCGCGCCGCACGTTCGGATTCGCGTGCATGGTTTTGGGTGAAGTTGCGTTCGCGTTCTTTCAACGCCTCGCGTTCGTTAATCGCGACCGATTTGTCGGCCTGCGCCTTCTGGAACTGCTCAATGTCCTGTTTGACGTAGATAAAATCCTGATTCGTCGCGATGCGTTCGTCGGAACTCGCCTTGAGTTGGGCGAGGAACGGCTGGACAAGATTCAGCTTGTCATAGCTCGCCGGCTGGATGGTGTCCCACGGCAATGGATTTTCCAGCGCCGTCTCGCCGACCTGCGTGGAATAATTATATACGTCCGGCAAAACAAGGTCGGGCACGACACCCTTCAATTGCGTGGACGCGCCACTGACGCGATAGAATTTACGGATGGTGATTTTGATCGTGCCCGGATCGTTGGATGCGTTTTTATCCGCCGACCAGACGAACGGCTTGAGTGGATTTAGATTTTGCACCGTGCCTTTGCCGTGGGTCGAGATGTCGCCGACAACCAGCGCGCGGCCGTAATCCTGCAACGCCGCCGCCGCGATTTCGGAGGCGGAAGCACTGAAGCGGTTGACCATCACGACGAGCGGGCCGTCGTAAAGTTCCGTGGGGTCGGGATCGGAATCCACCTGCACCTGGCCGTCGGGATTGCGCGCCTGCACCACCGGACCGTCCTTGATGAACAGGCCGGTGAACTTGATGGCTTCTTCCAGCGAACCGCCGGGATTTGAGCGCAGGTCAACGATGAGACCGGAAATTTTTTCCTTTTTTAGCCGCGTGATTAGCTTGGCCACATCTTCGGTGGTGCTCTTCGGCGTGGTGTCACCGCCGCCAATGTTGACCGTGGCGTAGAACGACGGAAGATCAATGATGCCGATGCGCTTGCCGTCCGGCGCTTCGATTAATTTTGCCTTGGCCTCGGAATCTTCGAGTTTTATTTCGTCGCGAATGAGCGTCACCACGCGGCGCGCGGTGCGTTCTTCGGCAGGGCTAATGGTCAGGCGAACTTCGGTTCCTTTTGGCCCGCGAATCTGTTGGACGACTTTTTCCAATTCCATGTCCACCACGTCTACCGGCGGTTTGTCGCCCTGCGCGACAGCTATGATGCGGTCTTTTTCATTCACCTTTTTACTTTTAGCCGCCGGACCGCCAGCCACGAGCGAGCGGATGGTGCAATAGCCGTCATCTTCGGAAAGCTGTGCGCCGATACCGAAGAGCGAAAGATTCATGCTGATGGCAAAATCTTTCGCGTGCGGCGAACTGAAATAATCCGAGTGCGGATCGTAGGCGTGGGCGAGGCCATTGAGGTAGGCTTGCAGCACGCCGTCACTGTCCCAATTCGTCGTCATGCGGAGGTTCCATCGATAATGCCGCGCGAGCTCGGCAGGAATTTCCTTGGCGGCATCCGCAGGCAATTTTACGACGAGCGCGCCATTGGTCTCCGAAATTTCCCGCGACAGTTTTTCCTGCAAATATTCGTAGCGAAAGCGCTGGGTCCAGAGCGCGTGTGCCTCGTCCATATCCTTTGGAAACGGCGCGTGGCGGCGGTCAACTAGGATTTTCTCATCCGTGGTGAACTTGAATTTTTCGTGCTTCAGCAGTTCATTTACATAGTCGGCGTGCTGCTGAATGCGTTTGGCGAAACGGTCATAGACGGCAAAAGCCGGTGTCAAATCCGCTGCGCCGCGCTCCAGCGTTAGTTTGTCCAAGTTGGTGCGGTAAATGTCAAATTCCGCCAAGTCACTTTGTAGAAAATTTTCGTGGCGCGGATCCAACGAGTCAATATAGCCATCGAAAAAGCGCTTGGACAATTCCGTGTCCAGCGGGTGCTGGGAGTAGTGATATTCCTCCAGCAGCCGCGCCGTGACATGGGCGATGCGCGCGTCGTTTGGGCCGGGCTTGAGCCGCGTGGCGAGGCTCGTCGCCGGCGTGGCCACATCCGAACGGGAGGTTTCGCAGCCGACCCAGACGGCTAGCACCACGGCCAGCGCGGGCAGCACCGCATAAAAACTTTTCACTCGATACATTTGGTTGCGCACAATCACGATTGGACTGAAATTAGCTCAAACCGTTCAGCGAGGAAATCAAATTGCGCCTCGGTCGATAAAAAGTTTCGAACGAAAAGCGGATTGCCTTTGTCTGTGGAATCCAGAATCATTTCAACTTCAAATATGAACCATATCCAAAAATTTATCTTCGCAACCATTGCGGTCACCGGTCTCATTTCCGTTGCCACGGCGGAAGGAACCAGCCAGTTGTCCGATGAAAAATCCCGCGTGAGCTACGCCATCGGCCTGAACATCGGCCATAATATTAAGCAGCAAGGAGTGGACATTGACGCCAATCTCGTTAGTCGCGCCATCAAGGATGCATTGACTGGCAGTAACGAATTGATGACCGAGGCCGAAGTGAAAACGACCATGATGGCTTTTCAACAGCAGTTCCGCGCGAAACAGTTGGCCAAACAAGCCGAGCAGGGCGCCAAAAACCGCGAAGCCGGCAACGCTTTTCTGGCCGCCAACAAATCTAATCCCGGTGTTCAGACACTGCCGGACGGCTTGCAATATCAAATTCTCACCGCCGGTTCTGGCTCGCTGCCCGGCGCGAACGACACTGTCACGGTAAATTATCGCGGCACGTTGATTGACGGAACGGAATTCGATAGCTCCTACAAGCGCGGTCAGCCCGCGACCTTCCCGGTCGGCGGCGTGATTCGTGGCTGGACGGAAGCGTTGCAAAAAATGCCCGTCGGCTCGAAATGGAAACTCTTCATCCCTGCCGAACTTGCCTACGGCGAACGCGGCACGGGCGGAATCCCGCCGGACTCCACGCTGATTTTTGAAGTTGAGTTGCTTGATGCTAAGGCGCCCGCGCCCGCGCCGACGGCGGCTCCGCTCACCAGCGACATCATCAAGGTGCCCAGCGCCGAGGAAATGAAAAAGGGCGCGAAAATCGAAGTCATCAAATCCGAAGACGCGGCCAAGGCGGTGAAGTAACTCTCGTTGAACATTCTGCCGGTTGGTCTGTCAATTCATCACCATGAAATTGATTTACAAACCTTTTTTCGGAGTTTTGGCAGCTGCCTTTGGCGTGGCTGCCCTGCTGACGGTTTCGCATCTCACTTCCTGGGGCCGCGACACGCAGCCGGGGTTCGCCGTTTCCACCACGCCCGTCAACCGCGACGCCCGCGCCGGCACCAGCTACGCGCCCATCGTCAAAAAAGTCGCGCCCAGTGTCGTTAATATTTACTCCACGCGCTTCATCAAGGAACGGCCGATGGTCAATCCGCTGATGAACGATCCGTTCTTCCGCCAGTTCTTCGGCAACCAGTTTCAGGGCGACGACCGCGAGCGCACGCGCAAGGAACAAAGCCTCGGCTCCGGCGTCATCGTCTCGCCGGACGGATATATTTTAACCGCGAACCATGTCGTCGCCGAAGCCGACGAGGTGAAAGTCTCCATCGGTAACAGCAAAAAGGAATACACCGCCAAAATCATCGGCAAAGACAAGGCCACGGACATCGCAGTCTTGAAAATTTCCGCGAACAATCTTCCGTCCGTAACGCTCTCCGACAGCGACCAGCTTGAAGTCGGCGACATCGTGCTAGCGCTTGGCAATCCGTTTGGCGTCGGCCAGACGGTGACGATGGGCATCGTCAGCGCGCTTGGACGGAGTGGGTTTAATTTTGATGGCGACCGCAGCCGCCACCTCCAAGATTTCATCCAAACCGACGCTGCCATTAACCCCGGCAATTCCGGCGGCGCTCTCGTGGACATCGAAGGTCGGCTCGTCGGCATCAATACCGCCATCATCAGCCCGAGCGGCGGAAACAACGGCATCGGTTTCGCCGTGCCCATCAACATCGCTCGCCATGTTTTGGAAAGTCTCGTCATTGGCGGGAAGGTCACGCGCGCTTATCTCGGCATCGCACCGCAGGACATTGATGCGAATCTGGCGCGGCAATTCAATCTGCCCGGACAAAGCGGCGCGCTCGTTGGTGATGTGATGGACGGCACGCCCGCCGCGAAGGCCGGTCTAAAATCCGGCGATGTCATTACCGCCGTCAACGGCCGCAACATCGCCGATGCGCACGATTTGCAACTCACCGTTTCCCAACTCGCGCCGGGTTCGCTGGCCACGTTAAAAATTATCCGCTCGGGTCTCGCCAAAGCCGTCTCCGTCACGCTCGGTGAATTGCCTGGCAGCGCGCTTGCCGGTGGTGAACAAAATGAAAATTCCGACAACGACCCCGCCAAAGCCGACGCTCTCGATGGCGTGACGGTCGCAGACATCGACTCGCAAGTCCGCAGCCAGTTGCGTGTGCCGGCGCATATTCGCGGCGCCTTGGTCACCGAGGTGAGCAGCGATTCCAACTCGGCCGAAGCCGGACTTCAGGCTAACGATGTCATTGTGGAAATCAACCGCCAACCGGTGACGGACGCGCAGGACGCCGTCCGCCTCTGCCGCGCCGCCCGCGACGAACAGATTCTTTTAAAAGTCTGGCGGCGTTTCGGCGACTTGGCCGGCACACGCTTCTTGAGCGTGGATAACACCAAACGTCCGAAGTGAAGTGTTTGGTTGGAGCGTCGAGCCTGTAGCTCGACCGTCGGCGCACATTGTAGGCGCTACTCCGATTTATCCCGCAACTAACTTGGCGAAGGGTTGAACTTGCCACTTTCAACCTGTAACTTGTAACTCGTAAATGGCCGCCCAATACAAAGATTATTATCAGAGCCTCGGCGTGCCGCGCACCGCGACTGCGGATGAAATCAAAAAGGCTTTCCGCAAACTCGCGCGCGAATTTCATCCTGACGTGGCCAAGGACAAGAAGAAGGCCGAAGAAAAATTCAAGGAAATCAACGAGGCCTACGAAGTTTTGTCCGACGCCGACAAGCGCAAGAAATACGACGAACTGGGCGCGAACTGGAAATCCGGCGCGGAGTTCCGTCCGCCGCCGGGGCAGGGCGGCTTTGGCGGCGGCCAGCCATTTCGCGGTGGTGCCGGCCGTGGCGGCGGCGTTGAGTTTGAGTTTGGCGGAACCGGCTTCAGCGATTTCTTCGAGCAAATGTTCGGCGCGCAACGGCGTGGCGGCATGGGCGGCGGGCGCGGCGGTTTTGCCGGCGAACAAATGGGCGAGCCGAGCCGCGACATCGAGGGCGACATCATGGTCACGCTCGAAGAAGCCAAGGCTGGCTCCGTCCGCACCGTCACCGTGCGCCACGAGAACCGCACCGATTCGCAGCAGGTGAAGATTCCGGCGGGGATCACCGAGGGACAGAAACTCCGCATCGCCGGGCGCGGCGAGGGCGGCGGCGATTTGTATTTGCGTGTGAAGCTGGCCAAGCATCCCGATTTTGAAGTGGATGGCCACAACCTCATCCACGAACTCGAACTGGCGCCGTGGGAAGCCGCGCTCGGCGCGGAGATCGCCGTGCCCACGCTCGATGGCAAGGTGAACATCAAGATTCCCGCCGGCACCGCCAGCGGTCAGAAACTCCGCGTGCGCGGACGCGGCCTTGGCAAGACCGGCGACCTGCTGGTGGCGACCAAAATCGTTGTGCCCGCCAAAATTTCCGACGCGCAAAAGAAATTGTGGGAACAACTCGCGAAGGAATCCAAGTTCAACCCGCGCGATTGAAATTCGGAGGGACGGGTTCCACGAGTCCCAATCGAATTTTCATCCGCCGCTTGACAGCCATTTTGATTCTTGGTTTTATGGGCGCGTCTCCACTGGGAATGTTATGAAGGTTGCGACTGTCCTCTCCGCCCCGGCTCCGGCTGCCGTCCTTGGCTCGCCGGTCACGGCTCGCCGGTCACGGCTCGCCGGTCACGGCTCGCCGCTGGCTTCGCCAGCGTGCCAGTTCCGGCGTTAAGCGTTTCCCGCTTTTTCAAGTCAATTCTGTTCGTCCCGCTCGCCCGACCACTTCCTTCCGTCCCGCCGCCCCGTCTCCGGCCAATTGGAACGCTGCCGTCCGTTCTGCCGTCCCCGCTACCATTCACCAGACCAACCATTTTCATTCAGCTAGACACCCACGGCTTGGCCCAATTGACCCTAGCCGAACGGAAAGTCATTGCCCGCTCAACAAAAACACCACTTTCCGAACGGAAAATGCCATTCCTACCAAGCCAAGTAAGGCTTTCCGAACGGAAAATGCCATTCCAGCCAAGCCAAGTAACACTTTCCGACCTGCGCCCAGCGAATTACCCGCAAAAAAACACAAAATTAGCCAAAATCAGCCCGAAATGTTCAAAAATCGTAAAAATCTCCGTCCCAACTCACAACTAAACACTCAACACTAAAAACTGCCATGCCCTCACGCCGCCTCCCCAACTCCGTGCCCGCCGTCATCCGCACCCTCAAGACCGCCCGCGACGAATGGAAAAACACCGTCGCCGCCGCCCGCGCCATCACCACCGACCAGTGGGCGCAGCTGGATGACGCCGCCCCCGCCAGCCTCCTCAACCGCCTCTTGAAAGAAGCCAGCGACGTGGATTTGGCGCAAGCCAGCCAAGCCCCCTTTACCACCCAGGTTTCCCTGACCGCCGCGCAGTTGACCATGCACGTCTCCCACTTCCATCAAGTGCTCGATCTCGGCATCGTGCGCGGCCAGTTTGCCGCCGGCGCCCGCAGCTATTACGGACGCGATGTGAACGCCACCAGCATCCCCGACCTTACCACCTACGCCGCCGTGGATGAAGCCGCCGAGAACATCGTGAAAGGCGAAGCCGCCCGGCAGACCGCCGAAGGTGCGGGCTACCTGCCGATGGCCTTGCCCAGCGCCGCCCAAGTGGGCACCTTGCTTACCCAATTTAAAAACTTGAGCTACCAGAGCGAACAAGCCCAAGTCAACACCGACCAACAGCGCGAAGAACTCAACGCCCTTTACCCCGCAGCGCAAGCGCTCGCCGTGGACATCTGCGACACCGTGGAATTTTTCTACCGCAAAGATCCGGACGACGCCAGCCGCCGCGTGAAATGCCAGCGCTGGGGCGTCGTCTATATCTACGACCAACCCGCCGCGCCCGCCCCGACGCCGACACCCACGCCCACACCGCCGACGCCATGAGGCGGAAAGGGTGAAGGCAGATTTATGAATGAAGAATGCAGAAGTAAAAAAGCGAAACCCCGTCTGGTTTCGGCCTTCTGCATTCTTCCTTCTCCCTTTCCAGAACGATGCCGCGCCGACGGCGCTCCAATGACCCCGTCGGCCAATGGAGCGATGTCGTGAGCATTCTGGTGGCGGGTCAAAAATGATTTAAAAATACAATGACAAAACCTACATAAAAAAATGAAAACTAAAAAACTATTATTCGGAATACTCATCACACTTGCACTGTTGATTCGCGGCCAAGCCCAAAGCTACCTCACCAACGGTTTGGTGGCGTATTATCCGTTAAACGGGAATGCGAATGATGCAAGCGGGAATGGAAATGCCGGGACTATTTACAATGCAAATTTTGTGACGAACCCTCACGGCGTTACCAATGGCGCGTGTCAGTTTTATGGAAATACTAATTCCTATGTAGGCGTAACACCAACAAGTTCACTCAACTTCACAAATGAAATCACCGTTGCTTTTTGGTGTGCCGTTAATGGTAGCGGAACACAGACTCCGAGGTTGGTTTCCATTGATACAGTCAACGGCGCATGTGAATTTTTATTTACTCCTGCGCAGCAAGCATTCTCATTCGATTATTCCCCATTAAATAATTGGGTGCCACAATCAACATGGGCGGGTAGCTTCACAAACGGGCAGTGGCTTCATTTAGTGGGTATTGCCACAGCAAGTGGATCACAACTCTATGTAAATGGAGTTTTAGTATCTACTGTTACTGGACTTTCCGTAGGTAATATCGGACAGACAACCGCAATGAATATTGGAAGAATGGCGCATTTTGGTTGGGATTCATTTGATGGACGCATGGATGAAGTTCGCATCTACAACCGTGCCCTGTCGGCTACTGATGTGCAGCAGTTATATGCCTACGAATATGCGGTCGAATTTAAGCCCATTATCAACCTACTGAAAGCAGTCCAGCCGACGTTCTCAAATCTGATCCCTGGCACCAATTATCAATTGCAGGTTTCAGGTGACTTGAACACTTGGACGAATCTAGGTTCTGCCTTCACAGCCACGACAAACAATATGACCTACCCGCAGTATTTCAACGTAAACAACTGGAACCAACTCTTCTTCCGCCTGCAATAATTTCCCTTAAAGAAATTATCTAAACACAAAAATAAAATATGACTAAAAAAACCAATCCCACCGCTATTCCCGCCAAGCATGGCGAGAAGATGATAGAGGTTCGCGTCCGTTTCTTTACCGACCAAATTGCTGGCAAAAAGAACTATATTATTCCGAACCATGCATGGGACAGTGGTTTTGTAGATATGGCTAACAACAAAACTCATGGAATCACGGCGGCTACACCGCAACCGTTTAACTCGATTCTCGATCTCCAGTCCGTCGTCGCCAAAGTTTTGGTCGAGCATGCCGTTACACTACATGCCAACACAAAACTTGGTAAGCTTATCCAGCCTTAAAGGGGTCCAGAACTTTCATCGTAACAGCAATAATTCATCCGCCGCCACGCGCACCCGTGGCGGCGGTTTGGTTTTCGCGTGTGGCAAGTTATTTACCTTTGACCCCTTGCCGGTGCGGTCGGCATGGTGTTATCTTGCGGCCATGAGTGCGAGCCAAGTGATTGAGGAAATCAAACATCTGCCGCGCGCAGAGCAGTCGCGCGTGTTGCAGTTCGCTTTTGAACTGGCGCGGGAACGTCAGTTGCCCGGCCAAGAACTGTCCGCCCTCGCGCAGAAAATGGCGGATTCCCAAAATCCTGCCGAAGCGAAAATTTTGCGGGATGAAATCCAGCGCGGCTTTTACGGCGAATAGCCATGCCGCAAAACTCCAAAAAACCTAAACGCAAGGCTGCGCTGCTCGGCCTCGGGCTGGATTCCGACGGGCATAAGCGTGTGACCAAGGGCGATAATTTTCTGCTCGTCGGCGGCAGCAAAGACACGCATGAGCAGATGACCGAGAAGGCCATCAAGATCAACGAGAAGCTTAAGGCGCGCGGCAAGCAGCTTGAAACCGTCAGCAAGGCGGAGTTCGACGACATTGCGCATGAGGTCGGGCTGAAGAAATTTGAGCCGCGTAAGAATTAGCGGTGGGTCATCCCTCATCCCGGCCTTCTCCGCAAGGAGAAGGAGAAACGCTTCCCGCGTCTTGGGAAAACAAAGCGCTGGATGGTGCGAATCAGCTTTCGAGCTAAAGGCAGGGTGAAGGCCAAATCCTCTCCACGGGGGAGAGGACATAGGTGAGGGCGGACGACTAAACAAATTTAAATCAAAATGAAAGCCGTCATCCACTGGTTCCGTCGCGATTTGCGCGTGTCTGATAATGTCGCGTTGAGCGAAGCGGCGAAACGCGCGGAGACGGTCATTCCCCTGTTCATCTTCGAAGATGCCTTTCGCACCGGCCCGGATGTCGGCGCGGCGCGGCTGGCGTTTCTGCTGCAATCCGTTGAATCACTCCGCAAAAATCTCGCGGAACTCGGCCACACGCTCATCGTCCGTTGCGGAAAGTCCGAGGAAATTTTGCCGACCTTCGCCAAAGAAGTCGGCGCGCAATGCGTCTTCGCCAACAAGCGCTACGAACCTTACACGCAACGCCGCGACGAGCGCATCACCGGCGCGTTGCTGAAAATCGGCGTGGGCTTCGAGATGTTCAAAGACGCCGTGGTTTGGGAGGAACAGGAGATTCTTAATTTGTCCGGCAAGCCTTACACCGTATTCACGCCGTATTCCAAAGCGTGGAAGGTCAAGGCGGTTCCCGCGCCCGTCGGAAAAATCGGCCCGCGCAAAGCGGTCAGTGGAAATTATCCCAGCGATGCGCTGCCGGCATCGCCGGATGCAGTCGGCTATCCATTGACGCAAAAAATTCCCGCCGCAGGCGAACGCGCGGCGCTGGAGTTGTTGCGCAAGTTCATGGCGGGACCGGTTTACAGTTACGCGACGAATCGGAATTTTCCCGCGCTGGACGGTGGCTCCAATCTGTCGCCGCATCTGCGCGCGGGGACGATTGGCATCCGCACCATCATCGCCGAACTGAACAAGGCAAAGGTCAAGGCCGTCGACGCGAACGCGGTGAAAAGTTGCGAGACGTTTTTGAATGAATTGATCTGGCGCGAGTTTTACGCGCAGGTGTTGCACAACTTTCCGCACGTCACGAAAGGCGCGTTTCGTCCCGAATACGACAAGTTGCAATGGTCGGACAATCAGGAACATTTTGTCGCGTGGTGCGAAGGGCGCACGGGTTATCCCATCGTGGACGCGGCGATGCGCTGCCTCAACGCCACCGGCACGATGCACAACCGGCTGCGCATGATCGTGGCGATGTTTCTCACCAAGGATTTGCTGATTAACTGGCAGTGGGGCGAGCGCTATTTCATGAAGCAGCTCGTGGATGGCGACATGGCTGCGAACAACGGCGGCTGGCAATGGAGCGCCGGCACGGGCACGGACGCCGCGCCTTACTTCCGCATCTTCAATCCCGTGTCGCAGGCGGAGAAATTCGACGCGGGCGGAAAATTCGTCCGGCAGTGGATTCCTGAACTGAAAGATTTTCCCGACGACCTCGTGCATCAGCCGTGGGAAAATCCGTTGCTGCTCGCCAAATCAAAATATCCGTCGCGCATCGTCTTGCACGAGGAGCAGCGCGGGAAATGCCTCGCGATGTTCAAGGCCGTGAAGGGCTGATTACTTCTTCGTAAGCGCGACGAAGTTCTTCAGCAGCTGCAGGCCGACCTTCTGGCTTTTCTCCGGATGAAATTGCGTGGCAAAAACATTGTCGCGCCAGACGGACGAGGCAAAGTTGTCGCCGTAATCCGTGCGCGTGGCAACGATGCTCGCATCCACCGGCTGCGGATAAAAGCTGTGCACGAAATAAACATAGCTGCCATTCGCGATGCCGCGATAGAGCGGACAATCTTTCTTCACGATTTCAAGCTGGTTCCAGCCGATCTGCGGAATCTTGTGGCCGGGCCGCTCGGTGAAGCGCACGACTTTGCCCTGAAACACGCCGAGGCCGGCGGCGCAGGAATTGAATTCCTCGCTCTTCTCAAACAGCGCCTGATAGCCGACGCAAATGCCGAGAAACGATTTGCCGGTCTTGATAAAATCCTTCGCCGCTTCGAGCAGTTCCTGTTTGCGCAGCGCAGCGATGCAGTCGTCGAACGCGCCGACGCCGGGCAATACGAGGCCGGATGCGTCCCCGATTTCGCGGGGCGATTTCATGAGGCGCACGTCCGCGCCGACCTTGAGCAGCGACTTGTGGACGCTGCGCAGGTTGCCGGAACCGTAATCGAGCAGGGCAATCACGAAATTATTTTAGCTACAGACCAACGCGGATGAAACTCCGATTTTAACCGGCCGCCAGCTCGCGTTCCCTCTTCAAGCGCAACTGCCCACACGCGGCGTCAATGTCGTGGCCCTTTTCGCGGCGCAAAGTGCAGACGACCTTTTCCGCCCGGAGCGCGCGGAGGAATTGTTCGCAGGTTTCCTCGTCGGGTCGCGACCACGGCAAATCTTCCACGGTGTTGTAGGGAATCAAATTCACCTTGGCCTTCAGCCGTTTCGCCAGCGTCGCGAGCGGGCGCGCGTGCTCCGGCGCATCGTTCACGCCGGCGATGAGGATGTATTCGAAGGTGATGAAGCGCCCGCGCTGCATCTGGTAATAATCGAGCGCGGCGGTGAGTTCCTTGAGCGGATACTTTTTGTTCACCGGCATGATGCGTCCGCGCACTTCGTCAGTCGCGCCGTGCAGGGAAATGGCGAGGGAAAACTGTTCTGGCTCATCCGCAAATTTACGAATCTGCGGCGCGAGACCGCTGGTGGACACGGTAATCTTGCGCGCACCGATGCGTCCGCCCCACGGCGAATTGAGTAGCCGGAGCGCCTTGAGCAAATTGTCGTAATTGGCAAACGGCTCGCCCATGCCCATGACCACGATGTTGTCCACGATGCGCGTGCCGGGAAAACTCGTGGCGGTCTTGCCGGCGATGGCGGCTTCCTCGGCGGCGCAGTGGCGTTCCACGCTCATCACCTGCTCGACAATTTCGTGCGGTGATAAATTTCGCTTCCAGCCGTCGAGGCCGCTCGCGCAAAACTTGCAGCCGTAGGCGCAGCCGACCTGCGTGGAGATGCAGAGCGTGTGCCGGTCGCTGGCCTCGCCGTAGAGCGACGGGTTGGCGGGAATCAAAACGCTCTCTATGAACGCGCCGTCGGCGAGCTGCCAGAGAAATTTCCGCGTGGTGTCGCGGCTGCCTTGGATGCGAGCGAGTTTGAGCGTGCCGAGGGAAAATTCTGACCGGAGTTTTTCGCGCAGCTGCTTGGAGAGATTGGTCATCGCGTCCCAGTCCGTCACGCGCTGAACGTAGAGCCAGTCCATGAGCTGTTTCACGCGATAGATGGGTTCGCCCCAAGTTTTGAATTGGGCTTCGAGCTCCTCGCGGGTCAATGATTTGATGTCCGGCAACACGCGGAAAGATTAACGCAGTTGGCGCGGAAACCAAGCGGCTAAAGTTAGTTGCCGCCCGCGCCTTTGATGCATTGCTGAATGCGGCGCAGGTCTTGAAAGTCGTCCTCGCTGTAAGATTCCGTGCCGAGCCCGAGCACGTTTTTGGCGGCTCGCCATTTCCAGTGTTCGCCGTGGCCGTCGGCGAAAGTGATATTACAGCCGCGCTGGTGCCGGTCGGCGGGAATATCCAGCCAATAGTCCGACCACCACGGATAATCCTGCGGGATGACGCCGAAGGTGGAATCCCAGATGTCGTTCTCGTCGGTGTCAATGAACACAAACAGTCCTGTAGGCATGCGAATATCTGAAGATTTACGGAAATGATTGTCCGTGGTGCAATTCGCGCTGTTGCTCATGTTGTAACTACGTTTGCGTAACAAATCGGGAAAACCGTCAATCGTTAAATGGTCAGCCGGACAATGATAAATCACGGCGTTTTGGTTGTAGACGAACAGCAGCGACGTGATGGCGCTAATGTCATTCGTATCTTTCGGGGCGATGCCGCTGCACCAACTCATCTGGTCTTCGCTGGTGGGTGGTGTGGGTGCGTTGGTGGTGCCCATGTTCACGGTATAGACGTAGTTGTTTGGCGTGATGACATCGTTGTTATCATGCGCATACATATGCCAGCATAACTGGAGCTGTTTGAGGTTGTTTAGGCAGATGATGGTCTGCGCTCGCTGCTTGGCTTGGGTTCAATGCGGGCAGCAACAGCGCGGCGAGGATGCAGATGACAGCGATGACCACGAGCAGTTCGACCAGCGTGAATGCGTGGTGCAATTCACAGCGCTTGGCTTGGCTGGTCGGGCAGGGGAGCATCGTCAAATTCAAAGTTATTCCCGTTGGCGACCAGCGCAACCGAAAACTGCGGCCTCAATAGACCAGCAGTTCAATTTCGCGCAGGCCTTTTTCAGTCAATTGCCAGCGGCTGCCGTGCTGGATGACCAGCCGGCGGCACGGGTTCGCGTGGTATTCCGCTTCGTTGACGGAGAACAGTTGGATTTTGCCCGCGCCCTTGATTTCCGACGCGGCGCGCGGCATGAGCGCGAACGGCACGGCATTGTAGTTCAGCGCGATTTCGTAACCGGCAACGCCTTCCTTTTCCGCCTTGGGGTTTTTCAGGACGAGTGGCGCGTAGCGTTTGAGGTAGGAAAAATTCGTCGCTCGCACGAGCACGCGACAAAGTTCTGTCTGGCTGCGGAGAAAAGTCAGAAGGCTCAATTTTTTTGTGGGATTATGTTCAGCTAGAAAAATTTCACGGGGGTCGAGGCCGTCGAGATTCTGTCCGTTCCATAAGCCGTGGTCGTTGCGCTCGCCGGGCAGATTTTTTTTGAACCAAGCTGAAAAATTGTCGTTCTCCAACAGGTTCAACTCGAAATGGACATGCGCACGTTCCTTGCCGATGCGCTCGCTGGTGTTTGAGGTGCGGCCCATCGTGGCGATGGTTTCGCCGCCGTGGACATTTTTTCCGACCGCCGTGCTCACGTCGCTCAAATGCGCGTAGAGCGAGTAAATTTCCACACCTTCGATGATGTGCCGGATGACGACGTATTTGCCGTAGTTCGAAAGGCCAGCCTTGGTATTGACATACGCCACAGTGCCGTTGGCGGTTGCCATCACGGGGTCGGTTGGCTCGCCTCGCTTGTCGTGCTGCAAACTGCGAATGTCCAGCCCCTCGTGCATCTGCCAGCCGTCCGTGCGCACGCAGCCGAAACTGCCGGTGGTCCACGAACGGTCGGGTGAAGTGGGCGCGAGAAATTTCAGTTCGCCGCCGACCTCGTAAAGCGCGTGATTGGCGGTGGGAAACAGGAACGGTGATTGCGCAACTAGCTTTCCGGCGGTGAAGAAAAAGGACGCCAGTGCGAACCGGCGGAACAGCGGGAACTTCATTTCATTTTACCCTTGGCAATTTTCCGGGCCATGTTATTCAGGCCGATGACGAGTTTGATGGCTTCTTCCTGAGACGCGTCCGGTGTGAACGCCAGCACGCCGTTGGCGACGCGGTGCGAAATGACCGGCGCGCCCAGCCAGCGGCTGTTGGTGGCCTGCTCGCTCCACTGGCCAAAGATGGCAAAATGTTTTCCGATGTTCGCTGCCGAATATTGTTCCAGCGTCCATGTGCCGGTTTCGTCGAACTGCACCTGCAACGCGTAACCACCGGGAGTTGCCAACACGGTGGCGCCGATGATGTTTGCCTCTGTCAACACCGGGTCGCTGTTGATGGTCACCAGCACCGGTTGCGAACGCAGCACGGAAATCGTCTGACCCGATCCGACCACCTGTGCACGGTTTTCAAGATGGATTCGTAATGAGGCAAGGTGTTCGTCTTTCTTGTTGGTTTTGCAACCCAGCAGCAGAGTTACTGCGAGCAGCGGCAGCAAATAAAGATTGAATCGCATCGCGTAAAAATTCATAGTTCACACACAAAATCGCCAACAGCGAACAAAGTATAGAATCATATGGGACAACAACACAATAAATCCGAACATAAAAAACGCCGCAAGGCCTACATCAAACGCAAAAAAGTCATCATCAACGCCAAGAAAAAGAAGGCGGCAAAGAAGGCTTAAGCTGCAAAAAATTCAAGAAGGCCGTCTCCGGACGGCCTTTTTTATTTTCCATTCAGGCATGGCGCGGAACGGAAGCCGTGTAAAGCAGCTTGCCCTTATCATCAATCATCTGCACATCCAGCGTGTCCGCTGCCAGCGCCGCCGCGATAAAGCCGGAAGATCCGAGGCCGAACTTTGTGTGCGGTGTCGTGTTAATCTGTTTGCGTGGTTTGGAGCCGCCGCCGGTGCAGAAGAGATTCACCTTGCCCGCCTGCAAATGTTGCAGGTCGTGGTCATGACCGTTGAAATACGCCTGCACGCCGTATTTTTGCATCAGCGGCAAAATGTGTTGGACGATGTAAGGCGTGTCGCCGTGTTCACCGCCGGAATAGACCGGATGATGCCCGACGACAATCTTCCACGGCGCGGTGCTCACCGCCAATGCGGATTCCAGCCACGCCTTCTGCTTCGTTAAATCCTGCGTCTTCACATGGCCGTGATACTTCGCCTCGCCTGCGTCCAGTTCAGCCATCGGTGTGGTATCAATGTAGAAAAAATCTGCTGTGGTCGCTGCGTCAATTTTCTCGGAGCGCACAAAATATCGGGCTGGCATGTTCCAGCGCTGGCTCGTTTTGGAATACTCAATCTGCGCGTCGCAGTTGCCGTGATAATCGTGATTGCCGAGGATGACCTGCCATGGCACTTGCAACGACGGCGCGGTGTAAACTTTTTCAAACGAACTTTGCCACTGCGGATCCGCCGCCGAACTGACACCGTCCTCGTAAAAATTATCGCCGACCGAGATGACAAACTTTGCATTTAGCTTCTCGCCAGTCAGGCCCATCTGCGTGGCGACGGCCATCTGGTCTTTCTCGCCGTTGCGACCCCAGTCGCCCAGCAGGAGAAAATTCAACGCGCTACTTTTCGCGTCGGCGGCGAACAGTCTTTGCGCGAAAGCCGGCGTGAGCGCGGCTGCTTGCGTGGCGACGAACAGTGTCCGGACGAACTGGCGGCGGGTTTGGTTCATAAATTGCTAATAAACTATCGTCTTATTTGTTCACGCAAAGAAACAATTTTGCAACAAGTGCGCAGCGCTATTTCTGCGGCGTTTCAGTTTTTCCAGACTCTGATTTCTCGTGATCTTCCCCGATGAGCTGACTAACGGACTCGGGCGATATTCCATGGGAAAGCTTGAGGTGGAGATGCTTTTGCAAAAATTCTTCGATGGTCATCCATTCGCCTTCCACCCGGATGCGTTTTGTCCACGCGCAAATCACTTGAAGCTGGTTTTGTAGCTTTTGAACTTCCTCTGTGGATTTTTGCAAGTTTGTCAGCGCCTGATCTTTTTTCTTTAGGTTTTCGCGCAGAGCCTTCACCGCCAGCCCCAAAATAAGTAGCGAGCCAAAACTGACCGAAATGTTCCAATACCAATAAGCCATGTTGGAATAATGATGCCCGCCCCGAATGTCTGCATAACCCCAAGTCAGCGCTCCGATAATAGCCGAAATCAAAATGTCGCCGCGCCGCAGATACCACGCGGTGATGCTGATGGGAATGAAGTAAAAAACATCCAAATGCAGCTCGTCTCCCGTGGCGTAATCGGCATAGCCGACGCCGGTTTGGATAAGTAGGCTGACCAGCGAAACCCGTGAGCGGGTCAAGAAGTCGGCTTTCTTCAACATTTCCTATCAGACGTTCGCCGTTGGAAATAGGTTCAAAAAAATTTTGACCACACGCGCCAGGTAATTCGCCGCGCTCGCCGCATCCGTTTTGAAGAACAACCGCCCCTAATCCAGAATCCCGAAGAAGTAATCGCCGGCGTAAAGGCCATGCGCGCCGAACACTGAGGATTAATGGCGACCCTACCGGGAATCGAACCCGGGCTACCTCCGTGAAAGGGAGGTGTCCTAACCGCTAGACCATAGGGTCGCGAAAGAGCCGCGCATTATGCCAGCCGCGCGGCGCTTGTCACGCGGAAATTCAAGTTTGCTTCGGTTGTTTTTATGACTTAACTTCACCGCCTTTGCATGAAAATCTTTATTGACGGCAAATTCTGCGGCGAACGCGACGCGAAAATCTCCGTGTTTGACCACGGTTTGCTTTACGGCGACGGCGTGTTTGAGGGCATTCGCGCTTACAACGGCCGTGTGTTCAAATTGAAGGAACACATTGACCGGCTTTATTATTCCGCCAAGGCAATCCTGCTGGAAATCCCGATGACGCCCGCGCAGATGATGAAGGCCACCGTCGAAACCATCCGCGCGAACAAATTGCGCGACTGCTACGTCCGGCTCATTGTCACGCGCGGCGTCGGCACGCTCGGCTTGAATCCGCGCAGTTGTAAGAAACCTTCCGTGATCATCATCGCGGGAAAAATTCAGGTTTATCCGCCGGAACTTTACGCGCGCGGCATGGACATCGTGACCGTGCCGACGGTGCGCAATTTGCACAGCGCGGTGAATCCCGCCATCAAGTCGCTGAATTACCTGAACAACATTCTCGCGAAGATCGAGGCGAACAACGCCGGCGTGGAAGAAGCCGTGATGTTGAACGCCGAAGGTTTTCTGTCTGAATGCACGGCGGACAATCTCTTCATCATCAAGTCTGGCGTGTTGCACACGCCGCCGAATTATGCCGGTGCGCTTTACGGCATCACGCGCGGCACGGTGATGGAACTCGCCGAACAGTCCGGCATCAAGGTTTCCGAAACGAACCTGACTCGCTACGATTTGTTCAATGCGGACGAATGTTTCCTCACCGGCACCGGCGCGGAAATCATGCCCGTCATCAAGATTGACGGCCGTGTCATCGGCACGGGCAAGCCCGGCGCGCTCACCAAAAAACTGGTCGCTGAGTATCACGCCTTGACCAAAGTTTCCGGCGAGCCGATTTACTAATCACGGCGATGTCTCGACTGCCGTTTGAACTTTTCCTCGCGCTGCGTTATCTGCGGCCCAAGCGGACGTTTGTTTCGGTCATCACGCTGATTTCCATCCTCGGCGTCGCGCTCGGCGTGGCCGTGCTAATCATCGTCATCAGCGTGATGAGCGGCTTCGACCACGATTTGCGCGACAAGATTCTCGGCTTCAACGCGCACCTCACCGTCTCGCGTTCCGGCCAGACGATGAAGGATTACGAACGCGTGGCCAACGCCATCGCGCAAAATCCAAACGTGCGCGGCGTCTCGCCGTTCGTCTTCGGTCCGGTGCTCATCGAGACGCAGGGCGACACGAACCGTCCCGCGTTGCAGGACGCGCCGATGCTGCGCGGCGTGGATCCGGCGACGGAAGGCAAGGTCAGCCGGTTGCCGGGCTACGTCGTGGACGGGAAATTCGATTTGAGCGGTCGCGGCATCCTCGTCGGCAGCGACTTCGCGGAGAATTTGCATTTGGCCGTCGGCGACCATCTCTCGATTTATTCCGCTCGTGAAATCAAGAGGATGAAGGCCGCGCACGATGCCAAGCGGGATGAGGCGATTTTGCCGGACGACTATGAAATCAAGGGCGTTTTCTCCAGCGGCTATTACGAATACGACGCCCGCGTGGTCGTCGTCTCGCTCGAAAACGCGCAGGATTTGTATGACTTGAACGACTCGGTCCACGGCCTGTTCGCCATGCTCAAAGATCCGTATCAGGCGGCGGCGGTGAAGTCGGAATTGTCGGCTGCCCTCGGCGGAGAATTTTACGTCTCGACCTGGATGGAGCAAAACTCCGGCATCCTCAACGCGCTCATCGTGGAAAAAAACGTGATGTTTTACCTGCTGTTCTTCATCGTGCTTGTCGCCGCGCTGTGTATCTTGAGCGCGCAAATCACCTTCGTCATCCAGAAGACGCGCGAGATCGGAATGCTGAAATCGCTCGGCGCCACGCGGCTGCAAATTTCCGGCATCTTCATTTTCCAGAGCGCGGTCATCGGCGTCATCGGCGTCGCGTCCGGTTTGGCGCTGGGAATGTTGGCGCTGATTTATCGGAATCCGTTTTTGCATTTCATGAACCGCCTGACCGGCTTTGAACTGTTTCCGCAATCCGTTTACGGCTTCAGCGGTTTGCCGGCCATCATCAAGCCCGGCGATGTCGCGATCATCTGCATCAGCTCATTCATCATCTGCCTGCTCGGCGGCGTGCTGCCCGCCATCCGCGCCGGGCGGCTGAAACCCGTGGAGGCATTGCGCTATGAGTGAAATCCTGCTGTCTGCGCGCGGCCTCAAAAAAACCTACGCCATCGGCAAGCGCTCGTTGGAAGTCCTGCGCGGCGTGGATGTGGAAATTTCGTGCGGCGATTTCCTCGCGTTGCGCGGGGCATCGGGCGCGGGCAAAAGCACGCTGCTACATCTGATCGGCGGACTCGACACGCCGAACGCGGGCGAAATCTTTTTTGCCGGGGAAAAACTGTCGGAATTCTCCGAGCGCAAGCTGACGGAATTTCGCAATCGCCGCGTCGGGTTTGTCTTTCAGGCGTATCATCTGTTGCCGGAACTGACCGCGCTCGAAAATGTCTGTCTGCCCGGCCGCATCGCCCGCCTGTCTGCGGCCGAAGTCGCCAAGCGCGCGCAGGAATTGCTCGCCCGCGTCGGCCTCGCGGAACGCGCGGATCACAAGCCGTCCGAACTTTCCGGCGGCGAACAGCAGCGCGTGGCCATCGCCCGCGCGCTCATTAACGAACCGATTTTATTGCTCGCCGACGAGCCAACGGGAAATTTGGATTCGCACACCGGCGGCGAAATCATGGAACTGCTCAAGAGCCTGCGCGCGGAAAAAAACATGACGCTGGTCATCGCCACGCACGACGCCAAGGTCGCCGCCCTCGCGCCGCGCGTCATCGAACTGGTGGACGGCGTCATCGCCTGACTTATGTCGCGCGACTATTGGGAAAACCGCTATCAGACCGGCGACACGCAATGGGAAAAGGGCGCGCCGTCGCCGGGTTTGGTGGACTTCTTGGCGCAACATCCCGAATTGAAGCGCGGCAGCGTTTGCGTTCCCGGCTGCGGCACCGGCCACGATGTCCGTGAATTTGCCAAGGCCGGCTTCGACGCGTTTGGTTTCGACCTTGCGCCGAGCGCGATCCGGTTGTCGGGGGAAAAAACCGTGGCCGCCGGACTGACGGCAAAATTCCAGCTCGCTGATTTCCTCCGCGACGAGCCGCCGCAACTTTTCGACTGGCTTTTTGAACACACGCTTTTCTGCGCGATTCAGCCGGCCGAGCGCGCCGACTATGTCCGCGCTTTGTTGCGCTGGCTCAAGCCGGGTGGAAATTATCTCGCGGTGAATTATTTCATCCCCGATACGGACGGCCCGCCGTTCGGCGTCGGGCGCGAAGAAATTTGGGAACGCTTTTCGCCGCATTTTGAATTGCTCGCCGAATGGACGCCGCGCTCGTATCCGAACCGCACCAATTTCGAACGGATGTTTCACTGGCGGCGGAACAGCAACTTTTAAGTTGTATTATCTTCAACGGCGGCTAGGTTTTCAGGGTTGTTTAATAAGTTTTAAGGAATCAATTCCATGAAAAAAATTTCCACCCGTTTTCTGCTCGCGCTGGCGCTGATTTTAAGTTTTAACGCCGGGCCGTCCACCGCGTTGGCGCAAGGCACGACGGCGTTTACCTATCAAGGCCAGTTGCACGACACGGGCACGAATGCCAACGGCGCTTACACGATGGTGTTCAAACTCTACGATGGCGTCAGCGGCGGTAATCAGATTGGCGTGTCCATCACCAACAGTCCGACGCTGGCTAACGGGCTTTTCTCCGTGAACTTGGTTTTTGGCGCAAGTGCCTTTAATGGCAGCGCCCGCTGGCTGGATATTCAGGTCGGTTTTACTAATGGTCTCGAAACCTTGTCGCCGCGGGTGGCGGTGTTGCCGGTGCCGTATGCGTTGTATGCGAACACCGCCGGGATCGCCGGCCAGCTTACCAACAGTTCCTGGAACGCGGCAGTCGGCAATTATCAAAGTTACAACAACGTCTTCGGCATCTATGCCAGCAACACGCTCGTGCTGGGACTCTCGCCGAATGGTGTGCTGGTGAACGGCAATTTACAGGCCAACGGATTTGCCATAGGCAATGACGCCTCAATCAGCACCGACGGTAACGGCGGCGTCACCATGAACACCGGCAACAGCAATGCCGACTTGACCGTCAACAACCTGACGCTGAACGGAAACGTCCTCCGGTTTCCCGCCCAGTCCGGTGCCAACATCAGCGTGAGCACCAATGGCGACTTCACTTTTGACGGAAATGTGAGCATCACCTCGCTGGGCAACATCACTTTGCCCGTGCCCGGTGGCAATGTTGTCATTGGCGCCAACAGCCAAGGCATCAATGTCAATGGCATCAGCCTCAGCACAAATGGCATCATCCTGCCCGGCTCCGACCGCAACCGAAACATCAGCACCACCACGGCCGGCATCGTGCTGGACGGCGCTACCGTCAGTGGAAACACCGGCGTCACTCTGCCGAATGATTTCGGCAATCGCGTCATGTCGGCCTTCAGCCAGGGTATGAATTTTAATTGTTCGATATTCTGCACGTCTCTCAACCCATCCAGCGACCGGAACTTGAAGGAGCAATTCCAGCCGGTGAATCCCACCGACGTGCTTGACCGGGTGGTGAACCTGCCCATCACCAGTTGGAATTTCAAACAGGACGCCGCCACCCGCCACATCGGGCCGATGGCGCAGGATTTTTACGCGGCCTTCAACGTCGGCACGGATGACCGGCACATCGCCACCGTGGATGAAGACGGCGTGGCACTGGCGGCCATTCAAGGATTGAATGAAAAGCTGAATGCCAAGGATACGGAAATTAAAGCCTTGGAAAAACGGCTGGATGAACTCGAGAAAATAATCAACGCCACGCCCCAGACCAAGTGAGGCCACGGATGAAAACCATTCTTTTCCTCATCCTACTCTCCGTTTACGGAACGGCTTTCGCCCAAAGCAGCCCGCGCTTCGCCATCACCCGCAGCGTGATGGCGGGCGGCGGCACGACACCCAGCACCAGCGCCCGTTTCCGGTTGGACAGCACCGTCGCGCAGCCGCTCGCCGCCGTGCCGAGCAGCGCACGTTTTTCCATTCAAGGCGGATTTTGGATTGTGCCACCGCCAATCCTGTTTGGCCCCAGCACAGTGGGAACTAATTTTCTGGTTTCCATCCAAAGTGAACCCGGCAAAACCTATACGGTGCAATACCTCAATGCCCTCGGTTCCGGCTGGCAAAGTCTGCCGTCCGTCGCCGGCACGGGCGGCATAATCACTGTCACCAACAGTGCTGCCGGCGCGGCGCAACGCTTTTACCGCTTGGTAGAACAGTAATTTTTCGCAATCGTTTCTCATGCTTGAAGATCGTGACTACATGCGCCAGCCGGAGTATGGGGATTCCGCATGGCGTCCGCGCTTTCAACCGCGCTGGTCGTGGACGGTAGTTCTCCTCGCCGCCTACGCCGCGATGTTTCTGGCGGAACTCCTCGTCACTCGGTTCTTTCCCGAGCAGGCCGGAGTTTTCAACTATCTCGCCTTGAGCGTTCCCGGCATCGCGCACGGCTTTGTCTGGCAACTCGTCACCTATCAATTCATGCACGCCGGCTTCTGGCATCTGTTCCTGAACTGCTGGGCGATTTACACCTTCGGCCGCGAGCTGGAAGCGCTGCTCGGCGGCAAAAAATTTCTCGCGCTGATGTTTTCCAGCGGCATCGTCGGCGGCGTATTTCAAATCCTCGTCGCGCTCATCTGGCCGCAATTGTTTGGCGGCGCGGTGGTCGGCGCGTCGGCGTGCGCGTTCGGTCTAGTCGCGGCATTTGCGCTGATTTTTCCAGGGCGCGAGCTGACGATGTTGATTTTCTTCGTCATTCCGGTGCATTTGCGAGCGCAAACCTTGCTCATCATCTCAGCGGTGCTGGCAGTGGCTGGCATTGTTTTTCCGATGGACAATGTGGCCAACGCCGCGCATCTCGGTGGCATGGCGATGGGTTGGTTTTTTGTGCGGAAAATTTTGCAAGGCGATTGGTCGCGGCTGACCGGCGCACTGCGGCCGGCGAAAAAAGAAAAGTCCTCGCTGCGTCGCACTCAACTTGAACCGCTGCCGGAAAAGGAGCCCGCCGATTTTGTCGCGAGCGAAGTGGATCCCATCCTCGACAAGATTTCCGCGCACGGCATCCAGAGCCTCACGCCGCGCGAACGCGAAATTCTCGAAACCGCGCGCAACCGCATCACCCGCGCTTGAATCCCGCCGCCGCCATCGCCACCGGTCAGCGTCAGCGCGCCATCCGCATGCTGGTGCTGTGCACCGCATGCTGGGCGTTGAGTTTTCCCGCGATGAAGGCGCTGGCGCTAACGCAACAAAACTTGTTGCCGCAAAATGGCAGTTGGTTTTTCACCGCACTTAGCGTCACCTATCGCTTCGGCGCGGCGGGATTGATTTTGTTGCTCTTCACTTTTCGGCAAGTGAAAACCGTGACGCGGCGGGAAATAGAGCAGGGGATGGTCATCGCGGTTTTCGGCGGCGCGGGGATTTTATTTCAGATGGACGGGTTGGCCTACACTTCCGCTTCGACCTCGGCGTTTCTCACGCAGGGCTATTGCATGATCATTCCCGTCTGGGTGGCGCTGGCGAACCGCCGTTGGCCGACGGGGAAAATTATTTTCTGCACGGCGCTGGTGTTGTTTGGCGTCGGCGTGCTGGCGGGTGTGAACCGGCATTCGCTCAACCTCGGTCGCGGCGAAATCGAGACGCTGCTGGCGTCGCTGCTGTTCGCCGGACAGATTTTGAGCCTCGGCCACGCGCGCTACGCGGCGAACCGTCCGCTGGTTTTTACGACCGTGATGCTGCTCGGCACGGCGCTGGTGAGCGTGCCACTGGCGTGGTTCACCGCGCCGGACGCCTCCGCGCTGTGGCGCGCGTATGAATCGCCGGCCGCGTGCGTTTTTCTGGGCATCATCACCTTGTTTTGCACGCTGGCCGCGTTTGTTCTGATGAACACCTGGCAACGGTTCGTGACGGCGACGGAGGCGGGTTTGATTTATTGCGCGGAGCCGGTGTTCGCGAGTCTGATGGCGCTGTTTCTGCCGGCGATTTTTTCGCAATGGGCCGGCATCCAATACGCGAATGAAACTTTGACCGCGCGCCTGCTCGTGGGTGGCGGGTTAATCACGGCGGCGAACATCCTGCTGCAATCCCGCTGGCTGGAACCGCGCGCGGCGAAATCGTGAGCCACCCGCACTTCCGCCTTTTTTATTCCGCCGGTTTGCGTTTTAATTGAAACATGATTACGCGCTACTCGCGCCCCGAGATGCGGGCGATTTGGACGGACGAGAACAAGCTTAAGATTTGGCTGCAAATCGAACTGCTCGCCAGCGAAGCGTTAGTGAAGGAGAAAATTGTTCCCGCCAAAGATTTCGCGAAGATTAAAGCTGGCTGCGATAAATGGTTCGCTGATCTGCCCGGTCTCGTCGCGCGTCAAAAAGAACTGGAAAAAGTTCTCAACCACGACGTCATCGGCTTCACCACCGCCGTCGCCGAGGCCATCAACGACAACGCCAGCCGCTGGTTTCATTTCGGCCTGACGAGCAGCGACGTGGGCGACACCTGCTACGCCGTGCAAATGATGCAGAGCGCGGACATTCTCATCGCCGACGTGAAGGCGGTGCTGCCTGTCATCGCCCGCCGCGCGAAGGAACACAAGTTCACGCCGTGCATGGGCCGCAGTCACGGTATTCACGGCGAACCGACGACCTTCGGTTTGAAAATGGCACTGATGCACGATGAGTTTGTCCGCGCGTTGCGTCGGATTGAATCCGTCCGCGATGTTGTCGCCGTCGGCAAGATTTCCGGCGCAGTTGGAACAAGTGCCCACTTGTCGCCGCGCGTTGAGGCGTTCGTCTGCAAGCAACTGGGCATCGCGCCCGCGCCCATCGCCACGCAAGTTGTGCAGCGCGACATTCACGCCGAGTTTCAACTCGCGATGGCGCTCGTCGGCGCGAGCATCGAACGTTGGGCCGTCGAATTCCGTCATCTGCAACGCACGGAAGTTTTGGAAGCGGAAGAGCCGTTCACCAAAGGCCAAAAAGGCAGCAGCGCCATGCCGCACAAGCGCAACCCGATTACTTGGGAACGCCTCACCGGCCTCGCGCGCGTGTTGCGCGGCAACGCGATGGCGTCGCTCGAAAACGTGGCGCTGTGGCATGAGCGCGACATTTCGCATTCATCCGTCGAGCGGATTATTTTCCCCGATTCCTGCACGCTGCTGGATTACATGTTCGGTCTGCTCACGCGGCTAATGGACGGCATCGTCGTTTATCCGGCGAACATGAAGAAGAATCTCGGCTTGAGCCTAGGCATGTGGAATTCGCAAACCATTTTGCTCGCGCTCATCAAGAAAGGCCTTACGCGCGAAGCCGCTTACAAGATTTGCCAGGACGCCGCGATGAAAACGTGGGAAGTGAAACACGCCGGCCGCGATGATGCCGATTTCGTAGAGCAGTTGAAGCTGGACGCCACGGTGGCAAAACTTTTCAAGGCGGGCGAACTGGAAAAAATTTGTTCGCTTGATTTTCATTTCAAAGAGGTGAACAACCGGTTCAAGAAGCTCGGTCTGAAATGATTTATGTATTCACCCGCCGCCACGCGCTACGACGATAAAAACTTTTACCGCCGGTGCGGCCGGTCGGGGTTGAAACTTCCGCTGCTGTCGCTCGGCCTCTGGCACAACTTCGGCGCGCAGGACGATTACGCGAACGCGCGCCATCGCGCTGCGGGCGTTTGATCTCGGCATCACCTGTTTCGACCTCGCGAACAATTACGGCCCGCCGGACGGAGCGGCGGAAACCACGTTCGGTAAAATCCTCCGCGACGATTTGCGTCCGTGGCGCGACGAACTTATCATAACCACGAAGGCCGGCTATTACATGTGGCCGGGGCCTTACGGCGAATGGGGTTCGCGCAAATATCTTCTGGCGTCGCTCGACCAATCGCTCAAGCGGATGGGGCTGGAGTATGTGGACATCTTTTATTCCCATCGCTTCGACCCGGAGACGCCGCTCGAAGAAACGCTCGGGGCCGTCGCCCATGCGGTGAAAAGCGGCAAGGCGCTTTATGCGGGCATCTCAAATTATCCCGCCGCCGAGACGGCGCGTGCGGCGAAAATTCTGCGCGAGCTGGGCGTGCCGTGCCTTATTCATCAAGCGCGCTATTCAATGCTTGATCGTTGGGTGGAACCGGAACTGCTTGCGACGCTGGAACGCGAAGGTATCGGCGCGACGGTATTCTCGCCACTGGCAAAAGGTATTTTGACCGACCGTTATTTCAAAGGGATTCCCGCCGATTCCCGCGCCGGTCATGATCCGCGTTTTCTGCGTCCAGCCGACATCACCGATGCGGTTTTGGCGAAGACAAAAAAACTCAACGACCTCGCGCACGCGCGCGGGCAGACGCTGGCGCAGATGGCGCTGGCGTGGGTGTTGCGGCACAAGGTGGTGACGAGCGCACTCATTGGCGCGAGCAAGGTATCGCAAGTGGACGATTGCGTGGGCACGGTGAAAAATTTAAATTTCAGCGCGGAAGAACTGTTACGGATTGAAGCGGTTCTGGCCTAGCCAAATTGTTTTTCTCGCGATAGGCGATGAGAAAATAAACCAGCACGCCGGAAACGAGGGTTGCGAGGCCGCCCCAAAACCAGGACCAATGCGTGCGACTGGAATGCGAGCAGGCGTCGAACCACCAACCGACGCCGAGGTAGCCGATGAGGTTGCCGATGCCGCCGTTCATCAGCGTCATCAACGCCTGCGCGCGTGAACGCCACGCGGGGTCGATGTTCTGATCCAGAAAAATCTGCGCGGTGATGAAGACGAGCACGAACGATGCGCCGTGCAGGGTGATGCCGAGGAGCAGGGCGGACTTGGTGTCCAACGCGCTGATGGCGAACCGCGCTACGCCGAAGCCGAGGCCGGCGAGGAAAATCCATTTCATCCGGTATTTCAACAGCAGCCAGCCGAGGGCGAACATGGAGATGATTTCCGTTGATTGCCCGAGCGTCACCCAGGCGCTCGTGTGCGTGAACCCGAGGTCGTGCAGATGCGCCGGCGCGTAGGGATAAAAACCGGAGAGGGGAATGTTGAACAGCGTGGTGGTGAGGAACACGACGCGGATTTCGCGTTTTTTCAAAAGGCTCAAGGCGTCGAGGCCAAGGCGTTCGTGCCAGGAAAGTTTTTCGGAGGCGGCGGGCATTTCCAGTTTTGGCAGCCAGAAGGTGAAGCCCGCGACGGTCAGCCAAATCACCACGCCGACATAGCCCGCGAGCGCCGAGCGGTCAAAGCCGAGCAGGCTCACGAGAATGGCGCCGGCCATCCAGCCGATGGTGGCCATGGCGCGGATGGGACCGAATTCCTTCTTGGCGTCGCGCAGCCGGGCGAATACGAGCGCGGTGGAAATGCTGAAGGTGGGCGAATAAAACAGGTAGAAAATCTGAATCAGGC
The DNA here is from genome assembly GCA_903918885.1 of uncultured Verrucomicrobia subdivision 3 bacterium. GTDB lineage: Bacteria > Verrucomicrobiota > Verrucomicrobiia > Limisphaerales > UBA11358 > UBA11358. Next base: position 12,870 of record CAIXFY010000021.1, on the reverse strand, counting down.
CGAGCAACAGCCAGTGGTTCCAGCCGAAGTTGATGGCGGTAGCGATGACCGCGAGCATCACGGCGGTGGCGAGTGCAAGCCCGCGCAGCACGAGCGCGGGCGGCGCATGGCGGTCGGCCATCGCGCCGAAAATCAGCGGCGAGATGAAGGCGGCGACGGCGGAGGAGCCGTAGGCGTAGGGCTTGAGGGAGTGCAGCCCGTGCGCGTCGAGGATGGTTCCGAGTGGCACGAACCACGCGCCCATGGCGGACGCCTGGATGAAAAACAAAATCATCAGCTCGGCGTATTCGGCGTTGCGCAGCGTCCTAAACACGGTCGGAGATGATGGCAGAGGCGGCGTAAAAACAAAGTTTGCGCGCCAAAAAAATTTCCATTGAACCAAAGCCGCAGCGGAGTTTATCCGTGCGGGCAGCGGTGACTGAAGCCGGGGCGGGAATACGCCGCCGCTTATTTCGCCTTGAGCGAGAGGGCCAAACGCGATTTTTTGCGGTTGGCGGTTGGGCGGGAGATGGCGCCGACTTTGACAGCCTTGTCGTAAGCCGAATGGACGCCGGCAAGGAGTTTGGCGGCGTCATCTTTTTTGCCAGCGGTCACGGCGGCGCGGAAATGCTTGTCCAGGCGGCGCAGTTTGGATTTGACGCTGCTGTTCTGGAGGTTTTTGCGGGCGCTGTTGCGCATGCGGCGTTCGGCTGACTTCGTATTCGGCATAGATTCGTTAATTGTTTTCTAAAGAGCCGCAGAGCCTAATAAAATGCGGCGGAATGTCAACGGTGAAAAAGATTTTCATCCCGCTTTACTTTTGGGCGGCGGGCTGGTTGTTTGTGCGGAGCTTTTTCCGAATAAGAAAATCAGCCGATGAACCAAACGCTCCGCATTTTGCATCTGGAAGACAATCCGGCGGACTCGCAATTGGTCCGCGATCAACTGGCGGCGGAAGGTTTGGCGGTGGAGATTTGTCTGGTAACCAACAAGCAGGATTTCCTCCGCGCGTTTTCGATTGCGGATAAAAGTTGGGATTTGATTCTGGCGGATTACCGGCTGCCGGATTTCACCGGGTTGGACGCATTAAAAATCGTCCGCGAAAAATCCCCCGGCCTTCCCTTCATCCTGATGTCCGGCACGATTGGCGAACTCGCCGCCATCGAGAGCCTCAAAGCAGGAGCCACCGATTATGTCCTGAAGCAAAACCGCGAGCGTTTGCCATCTTCTATCAGACGGGCGATTTCCGAGTCGGTCGAACGGAAACGCCGGGAGCTGGCGGAGAGTGATTTGCGGCAAAGTGAAAAGCATTATCGCTTGTTGTTTCAAGGGAATCCGCATCCGATGTGGGTTTTCGATTTGGAAAAACTGACCATATTGGAAGTCAATGAGGCGGCGATGTGGCATTACGGTTTTTCGCGCGAAGAATTTTTATCCATGACGCTGTCGGATTTGCGCGTTCAGGCTCGCGAGCGGCCGCATAACCTTCCAGTGGTGGAACCCGAGTCTCAAGGGGTTATCTGGCAGCATCGCCGTAAGGACGGTCAGGCGATGGACATGGAGGTGATCTGGACGCCACTGGCCTATCACGGTCGACTGGCGGCTTTGGCCATGGCGACCGATGTGACCTCGCGACGACAGACGATGCATCGCAATGGGGTGTTTGCCAAGTTGAGCCATAATTTAAGCGCGGTCACCAGTGCTTCGGCGGCGGCGATGTTCATTTACGAGGCGGCAGATGAATTATTTCATTGGGACGATTTTGCGTTGGATTTATATTCGCCGGAAAAAGATCAGGTGGTTTCGTTGATGACCATCACCACCATCGAAGGTAAGCGGGTGGAGATTCCGGCTTCACTCCAGCCCAAAACAGCCAATGCTCTGGTGCGGCGGGTGATCAATCGCGGCGCGGAAATTGTTTCGGCAGCGGAAACGGGCGAGGCGGCGGGCATCACCATGATTGCTCCCATTCGCAAAGGGCAAAGTGTCATCGGCGTCTTGTTCATCCAGAGTCATAAGGCTGGCAGTTATGTGGAGCATGATTTGCGGACGTTGGAGACGCTGGCCGACCAGTGCAGCGGCGCGCTGGAGCGCATCCGTGCCGAGGAAGAATTGGTGCACACCCAGCGAAGGTTTCGCGAGCTATTTGAGAATTCTCCGGATGCCATTTTTGTCGAGGATTTGCAGGGCAACGTGCTTGATGTCAATCTGGCCGCCTGCAAATTGCACGGGCTGATGCGGGAAGAATTAATCGGGAAAAATGCCGTGGAAGATCTAGTGCCGCTGGCTCGGCGAGAACAGGCGCGCGCGGATTTTCACCGGCTGGCCAATCAGCACCTTTCGACCATCGAAAGCGAAAGTCTTCACTCCGGCGGCAAGGTGGTGCCGGTGGAAATACGGGTGGTGCGGGTGCAATTTGAAGCCCAGCCGGCGCTGCTGTTTCACGTCCGCGACATTACCGAGCGTCGCGCCTCCGAAATGGCCTTGCGCAGTTCCGAGACATTGTTCCGATCGGTATGGGAAAATTCCGTGGACGGCATGCGCCTGACGGATCAGAGCGGCACGACGGTCGCCGTCAACGAAGCCTTTTCAAAATTGGTCGGTCTGCCGTCCGCTCGGCTTGAAGGTAAACCTTTTACCGTCATTTACGATTCCAACATTGATTGGGAAAAATTACTCAAGGCTCACTTTGAAAATTTTCAGTCTGGTCGGCCGCAGAAGAAGCGGGTCAAAGAATTTGTGCTGCACGATGGCCGTCCAGTCGCCTTTGAAATCACTGATTCATTTGTTGAATCTGGTGGAAAACCGCGGTTGCTGTTGAGTTTGTTTCGCGATGTTTCCGCCCAAAAAAGTTTGGAAGAACAATTGCGCCAATCGCAAAAAATGGAAGCCATTGGCCGGCTTGCGGGCGGTATCGCGCACGATTTCAACAACATTCTTACCGTCATTCTTGGTCACGCCACGTTGCTGACGATGCAGACTTTGGATTCCAAGGCGATTGTTTCTGCCCAGCAAATCAAACAGGCATCCGAACGCGCCGCTGGTTTGACACGTCAACTGCTCGCGTTTGGCCGCAAACAAATCGCCAATCCGCGCGCCATCGACCTCAATCAGCTGGTCAATCACATGTCCGAGATGCTTACGCGTTTGCTTGGTGAGGATGTTTCCCTGCAAATCAATTGCGGCGGCGAACCCGCTATCGTCGAGGCGGATCCGGGCATGGTTGAACAAATCATGCTGAACCTCGCCGTGAATTCCCGGGACGCCATGCCCAAAGGCGGGCAGCTCATCATCCGCGTCACGGCGCGGAACATTGACGAGAAATATGTCAACCGCGTGGCCGAGGCACGGCCGGGGAAATTTATTTGCATCAGCCACACCGATACCGGTTCCGGTATTCCGCCAGAAAATCTGGTGCGTATTTTTGAGCCGTTTTTCACGACCAAGGAACTCGGCAAAGGCACGGGTCTTGGCTTGGCCACGGTGTTTGGCATTGTCAAACAGCATCAAGGCTGGGTTGAAGTTCAAAGCCAGGTTAACCATGGGACGACTTTCAGCATCTTTTTGCCCGCCAGCAATCTGCCAGCCGCTATTCCGGAAACAGCTGACACACAATTCCGTCAACGCGGCGGCACGGAAACTATTCTCGTGGTCGAGGACGAACGCGACCTGCGCGATTACGTCACGCGCGAACTCCGACGCAACGGCTATCGCGTGTTTGAGGCCATCGACGCGGCGAACGCGCTCAAACTTTGGGACGAATACCGAAACCAAATCGACCTTGTGTTCACCGACGTCATCATGCCCGGCGGCACGAACGGCCGTGAACTGGCCGAGAAACTCTGGACGGATCGACCCAAGCTCAAGGTCATTTTCTCCAGCGGTTACGGCGCCGAGGCGCTTGGCAAGGATTTTAAGCTGGATGCGAATCTAAACTATTTGCAGAAACCTTATCTGCCCCAAACTTTGACGAAAGCGATTCGCCAATGCCTCGACCAAAAATGAATTCAACCTGTAACTTTTAAACATGGTCATCGCTCCCTCACTGCTCGCCTCTGATTTTTCCCGCTTCGGTAAGGAAGCCGCCCGCACCGCAGCATCCGGCGCGGACTGGTTGCACCTCGACATCATGGACGGCCAATTCGTGCCGAATATTTCCTTCGGCCCCGCCGTCGTCGCCGCCGTTCGGCCGTTTGCGAAAAATCTTTTCTTCGACGTGCATCTCATGTGTGGCCAACCAGAAATTCTTTTGGAACCATTCGTCAAAGCCGGTGCTGACCTCATCACCGTTCATGTTGAACTTGGCGAAAAAGTTCCGCAATTGCTCTGGAAAATTAAATCGCTTGGCAAAAAAGTCGGACTCGCGGTCAATCCGCCCACCGCCATCACCGCCGCCCAGCCGTATCTCGACAAGATTGATTTGCTACTTGTGATGACGGTGAATCCCGGCTTCGGCGGACAAAGTTTCATCCACGAATGCCTCCCGAAAATCCAGCAAGCCGACGCTTGGCGTCGCGAACGCAAGTTGGGTTATCACCTCGAAGTAGACGGCGGCATCAACAACCAGACCGCTGCCGAATGCGCTCGTGCTGGTGCGGATACCTTCGTCGCTGGAACCAGTCTTTTCGGCGCTCGCAGTCTCAAGATCGCCGTGAAAAAGATGCGGAAGATTGTGCACGAGAATGACCCTGCGCTGGCGGATTTGTCTGTGCCTGCATTATCCACACCCATCCTACCTTTATGAACCCGATTCGGTTTGGGACCGACGGCTGGCGCGCGGTCATCGCGGAAGATTTTACATTTGCCAATGTCGCTCGCGTCGCGCAAGCCACGGCGGATTTTTGGAAGACAGAAGTCAGAAGGCGGAATTCAGAAATTTTCGGACGTGAGTTGAAGGTCATCATCGGCTACGACCGCCGTTTTCTCTCGGATAAATTCGCGCAAACCACCGCCGAGGTTTTTGCCGGAAACAATTTTCAAGTCGTCCTCACGGCGGTGCCGACGCCCACGCCGTGCGTTTCCTACGCCGTAAAAAATCTCGGCGCGGTCGGCGGCGTGATGATCACCGCCAGCCACAATCCGCCGCAATTCAACGGCTTTAAGCTCAAATCCTACTTCGGGGGCAGCAGCAGCGCCGAAGAATGCGCAGCGGTAGAAAAACTTTTGGATAAGAATCCGCCGCAACTCAAAACTATAAATTCAAAACTAAAAATTTCCGTTCAGGATATCCGTCCCGCTCACTTTGCCGCCATCAAGCGGCTCGTCGATTTCAAGCTGATCGCCAAATCAAAACTCCGCGTTGCGCACGACGCGCTGTTTGGCGTCGGCGCGGGCGTGTTTGAAATGCTGCTTGCAAAGACGAATTGCACCGTCACCACGCTGAACGGTGCGCACGACGTTTTGTTTGGTGGTATTTCTCCGGAGCCGCTGCCGAAAAATTACGCGCTCGGTGGCGCGCAGTTAAAAAACAATCCGCACGATATTTGTCTCGTTACCGACGGCGACGCCGACCGCATCGGCGCGATGGACGTTCACGGCAATCCGCTGACGAACCAGCAGGTCATCGCGCTATTGCTGCATCATCTCGTCTGCAATCGTGGCGGGCGCGGCGCGGTGACCAAAACTTTTAATACGACGGCGATGGTGGACAAGATGTGCGCGGCGTGGAATCTGCCGCTCACCGAAGTTGGCATTGGCTTTCGATTCATCGCGCCGGAAATGATGAAAACCGGCGCGTTGTTTGGCGCGGAAGAAAGCGGCTCGGTCGGTTTCGCCAATCACATCCCCGAGCGCGACGGTTTGGCCGCCGGCTTGTTTCTGCTCGAAATGCTGGCGATGGAGAAAATTTCCGTGAATAAGATTTATGCGACACTGGAAAAGAAATTCGGCCCGCATCGTTACGGAAGATATGACGCTCACTATCCGTTGGAGAAACGTGACGCACTCATGAAATCTCTGAAATCGAATCCGCCCCAAAAGCTTCTTCGCTCGCCGCTGGTGAAGGTCGATGCTCGCGACGGCGTAAAATTCATCGCCGAAGATTCCACCTGGCTGATGTTGCGCGGCTCCGGCACGGAACCGGTCCTGCGCATTTATGCCGAAGCCAAGTCTGATACCGACCTGCAAAAGCTTCTCCAGCTGGGCAAATCGCTGCTGGCGTGATAATTTTTCCTGCGCTGTCCGCGGCAAAATCGGTGTATACTTCGGTAAAAGACGGTTAGTCGTAAGCCATCTATTCGGCAATTCTGTCGTCCAACAACGGACGATAAATGCCGGCCACATTTCCAGAGACATTCGCGCTGACTAATGCCGCTGCCTGCACTGTGGGGGGCTGTTTCCATTGCGGCGAGCCTTGTCCTGATGATGTATTTACGCTGGAGGAAAAAGCGTTTTGCTGTTTCGGCTGCCAGACAGTTTTCAGCCTGCTGCGCGAAAATGGACTAGAGCAATTTTACGCACTAAACTCCCGTCCCGGCACGCGCATCCGAGCCGCGTCAACCGCTGCCAAATGGGCATTTCTCGATGATTCGGCGGTGGCGGAGAAACTATTTGATTATGCGGACAAAACGCAGGTCAAAGTCACGCTGCATCTACCCGCCATCCATTGCGTTGCGTGCGTTTGGCTGATTGAAAATCTTTTCAGGTTGCATCCCGGCGTCGGGCGTTCGCTGGTAAATTTTTCGCGGCGCGAGGCGGCCATCACCTTTGCGCCGGACAAGATTAAATTCAGCGAACTCGCCGCCCTCCTTGCGTCAATCGGCTACGAACCGCTTTTCACGCTGGGCGAAACGGAGAAATCCAAGCCGTCGCCGCTCGAAAAAGAAACCTGGTTGCAAATCGGCCTCGCTGCGTTCGGATTTGGCAACATCATGTTGATGTCGCTGCCGTTTTATCTCGGCCTCGACACCTTCAATGGCCCGTGGTTCAAAGTCATCGCCGGCTGGCTCGGCCTTGCACTCGCGCTGCCGGTCGTGACTTTCAGCGCATCAGATTTCTGGCGCGCGGCGTGGTTCAGCGTTCGCAAGCGTGTGCTGACGATGGAAGTGCCGATCACGATCGGCCTTGCGGCGATTTACGCGGCCAGCGTTTTCGAGGTGCTTTCACAGGGCGGACCCGGCTACTGCGATTCGCTGTGCGGCCTGATTTTCTTTTTGCTGTGCGGCAGATTATTTCAACGCCGGACTTATGATCGGCTGACATTTGACCGTGATTACAAAGGTTTTTTCCCGCTGTCAGTCGTCCGCAAAACGGCGGGCGGCGAGGAAGGAGTCGCCATTTCCCGTTTGCAGATCGGCGATAAAATTGTTCTGCGTAACGGAGAACTGTTGCCGGCGGACGCCACGCTTGTTTCCGGCGCGGCCAACATTGATTACAGCTTCGTCACCGGCGAATCCGAGCCGGTCGTCTGCGAAATCGGCGCGCATCTTTACGCCGGTGGCCGTCAGGTGGGCGGCGCGATCGAAGTCGAGACAGTCAAGCCCGTGGCGCAAAGTTATCTCGCGTCGCTCTGGAACAGTGAAACTTTCCGCAAAAATCGCGGCACCGACCTCGACACGCTGACGAACCGCTACAGCAAACGCTTCACGCGACTGGTCATCGGCGTGGCGGTGGGCGCGGCGGCGTTTTGGATTTTCAAAGACGCCACGAAATCACTAAAGGCTTTCGTCTCCGTATTGATTGTCGCGTGTCCTTGCGCATTGGCATTGGCGGCGCCGCTCACACACGGCACGGCGCAACGGATTTTGGCGCGACTAAAAATCTTTTTGAAGAACGCGCTGGTCATCGAGCGCATGGCGGAAGTGAACACCATTGTCCTCGATAAAACCGGCACGCTGACTAGGACGGATGCAAGCGGCATGGAATTCTTAATGGCAGAAGGAAGAATTAAGAGTGCAGAAGTGAACAGCTTGAATGCAGAGCAGCAAAACTGGATTGCCTCACTGGCGCGGCATTCAACACATCCGAATTCCGTCCGCATCGCAAAAGCGCTGGCCAATGCGGCGTTGCCAGTGGTTGGTTTTCGGGAAGTTCTGGGCTGCGGCGTGGAAGGCATTGTCTCGGGGCATAAGGTTCAGCTTGGCTCGCAAGCGTGGGTTTTGGCGGCGGGTGGCGTGGACACGCGTCCCGCCAATGGCAGCACAGTGTGCGTGGCAATTGATGGCGAACTGCACGGCGCGTTTGTGCTGGAAAATTCACTGCGGCCGGAAGTGGAGCAGTTACTTGCGCAACTTGGCGACCGGTTTGAACTGGCCTTGTTAAGCGGTGACAACGAGCGCGAGGCGGAGCGGTTTGAAAAACTTTTTGGTCAACGTGCGACGCTGCGCTTCAACCAGAGCCCGGCGGACAAATTAAATTTCATCCGCGAACTCCAGTCGCGCGGGCGCAAAGTGATGATGGTCGGCGACGGCCTGAATGATGCGGGTGCGCTGAAACAAGCGGAAGTCGGTGTGGCGGTCGTCGAGCAGATTGGAATTTTTCACCAGCGAGCGATGTCATTTTGGACGCGGCGGAACTGCCGAAGCTGGCGCGAGTGTTGGAGTTTTCGCGACGAGCGGCGCTGATTGTTAGGGTCGGATTCGTGATTTCGACGGGTTACAACCTGATCGGCGTGAGCATCGCGGCGGCGGGGCTGCTGTCGCCGATTGTCTGCGCGATTCTCATGCCGTTGAGTTCGGCAACGATAGTTTTGTTCACATGCGGCGCGACGGCGTGGATTGGTGCGCGGACTTTGAGCTTACGGAAAGCACGAAAAACTCTTTCAAAACCGACTGGCGGGCTATGTCCGGTCGTAACTTCATTGGAGGCCGCATGAGCGTCGTCATCATTTTAATTTTGGTAAGTCTGGCGGTGGCGCTGGTGTTTTTGGCGGGCTTCGTTTGGGCGGTTCGCAGCGGGCAATACGAAGACACGCTGACGCCTTCGATGCGCGTTCTGGCGGAAGATGACAAAACAAGATTTACGAAACCAAATCAAAACTGAAATGAACACGAACATGGAAACCTTCAAATATGACAACCGGATCGTGCGGGCATTTGCCATTGCCACGGTCGTATGGGGCATCGTCGGCATGCTTGTCGGGCTACTGGCGGCGGTGCAGTTGTTTTATCCGGATGCGAACTTGAACTTCCAATTTATCACCTTCGGGCGCATCCGGCCGCTGCACACGAACGCCGTGATTTTTGCCTTCATCGGCAACGGCATGTTCATGGGCATATACTATTCGCTGCAGCGGCTGTGCAAGGCGCGGATGTTCAGCGACTGGTTGAGTTGGTTTAACTTCTGGGGCTGGCAAACCATCATCGTGAGCGCGGCGGTCACGCTACCGCTTGGTTTCACGACCAGCAAAGAATACGCGGAACTCGAATGGCCGATTGACATCGCCATCGCGGTCGTGTGGGTGGCGTTTGCAGTGAATCTTTTTGGCACAATCATCAAGCGCCGCGAGAAACACATGTATGTCGCCATCTGGTTTTACATCGCCACGGTTATCACCATCGCAGTGCTGCACATCACGAATTCAATGGAAATGCCGTGGAGCTGGATGAAAAGTTATTCGATGTATGCCGGCGTCCAGGACGCACTGGTGCAATGGTGGTATGGTCATAATGCCGTCGCATTTTTTCTCACGACGCCGTATCTCGGCCTGATGTATTACTTTCTACCGAAGGCTGCGAATCGTCCTGTGTTTTCGTATCGGCTTTCGATTATTCATTTCTGGGCGCTGGTGTTTCTCTACATCTGGGCCGGGCCGCATCATCTTTTGTATTCGGCGTTGCCGGATTGGGCCCAATCACTGGGCATGGTTTTCTCGCTGATGCTCATCGCGCCGAGTTGGGGCGGCATGTTGAACGGCTTGCTCACCCTGCGCGGCGCTTGGGACAAGGTGCGGCAAGATCCGATGCTGAAATTCATGGTGGCGGCCGTCACGGCTTACGGCATGAGCACGCTCGAAGGACCGCTGATGTCCATCAAGACGGTGAACTCGCTCTCACATTACACGGATTGGACGGTGGCGCACGCGCATGTTGGTGCGCTGGGGTGGAATGGTTTTCTGACTTTCTCCATGCTCTACTGGCTTTTCCCGCGTCTTTACAACACGAAACTTTGGTCGAACAAAATGGCGAATTATCATTTCTGGATTTCCATGCTGGGAATTCTGTTTTACGCGATTCCAATCTATGTCGCGGGCGTCACGGAAGGATTAATGTGGAAACAGTTTAACAAAGACGGCTTTCTGCAATATCCGAATTTTCTGGAGACGATTTTGCAGGTCGTTCCGATGTTCAAGCTGCGCGCGGTTGGTGGCACGCTTTACATCGTCGGCACACTGATGATGGCCTACAACCTCTACAAAACGGGGAAGTCCGGCAAGTTCGAGCCGGACACCGAGGCGCAAGCTCCGGCGTTGGAAAAAGTTTCTGTGCCGCACGGCAAAACGGCTTTTCACCGCATGCTGGAAGGCAAACCGATGTTCTTCACCGTGCTCGCCGTCGTGGCGGTGCTCATCGGCGGTATCGTCGAACTTATTCCGATGTTCCTGATCAAAGAAAATGTCCCGACCATTGCCAGCGTGAAACCTTACACGCCGCTGGAAGTTCTTGGGCGTGATATTTACATCCGCGAAGGCTGTCTCGGCTGCCATTCGCAAATGATCCGTCCGTTCCGTAGCGAGACCGAACGCTACGGCGAATATTCCAAGGCTGGTGAATTTGTCTATGACCATCCGTTCCTCTGGGGCAGCGAGCGCAAAGGCCCGGATCTCGCGCGCGAGGGCGGACGCTATCCCGACGCGTGGCATTTCAATCACATGGACGATCCGCGCTCGACTTCGCCCGGCTCCATCATGCCGCGCTATTCTTGGCTGCTAACGCAGAAGCTGGATCGGGAATCTTTGCCCGCGCGCCTTGGCGCGTTGCGCAAAGTTGGCGTGCCGTATCCCGTTGGCTTTGAAAACGGTCCGGCGCAAAAAGACCTCGACGCACAGGCGGCGAAAATTGTGGCGAATCTCAAGCAAGGTTCCGTCACCGCCGAACCAGATCGGGAAATCATCGCCGTCATAGCGTATCTGCAACGGCTCGGCACGGATATCAAATCTGCGCCGGTCACCACCGCCATCAAATAACCCCGCGAATATTATGTATCAAAATGTCCTTACTAATATCGAAGGCATCAGTGTTTACGGTGTGATTTCGATCTGCATTTTCTTCGGCTTCTTCACGGGGATGCTCATCTGGGCATCGCTGCAAAAGAAAAATTATTTGAATCACATGGCGAAAATGCCGCTGGATGGCGGCGAAAAATCTTCAACCAACAAAACCAACTCTGAAATTCTATGAGCAATGATCCCAAAGAATCTTTGCTGTTGGATCACGAATACGACGGCATTCAGGAACTCGACAACCAGCTTCCACGCTGGTGGGTGTGGCTGTTTTACATCACCATCATCTACGCAGCAGTTTATCTGGTGTATTACCATGTCAGCCGCACCGGTGATTCCTCGGTGGCGGAATACGCCAAGGAAATGAAAGCTGGCGAAGAGATCAAGGCCGGCGCGATGGGCAAGTTTGAGGCTTCCATCGCCACGCTTCAGCCTTCGACCGACACGGTTATGCTGGCGGCTGGTCAGGCAACCTACACCAAATTTTGCGCGCCGTGCCATCGTGCGGACGGCGGCGGTCTCGTCGGCCCGAACCTCACGGATGATTACTGGATTCACGGCAGCACCTATGCCGACAGCGTCAAGGTTATCTAGGACGGCGTGCCTGCCAAGGGCATGATCACTTGGAAAACGGTTTTGAAGCCTGATGAAATCCAGTCCGTCGCCAGCTACATCTACACGCTGCGCGGCGCGAAGCTGGCTTCACCCGGAAAACTGCCGGAGAACCAGCAGCCCGCCAAGCCCGCCGGGCCAAGCAGTTTTGAATGATTCATTTTCGCGCTGGCTTTCTCCCGTTCGCTGGGAGAAAGCCTGACGAAATTATTCCTGAAACCAAATTGAATATCGGCAAAAAATCGTCAGACAATAAAGGGGCAGCGGAAGCCAAATCTTCCGTGAAGCCAGTGAGCTCGTCAGATTTCCGAGATCACCTCGCCACTGCCGACCGCGAGGGCCGCCGGCAGTGGATTTATCCGCGCAAAGTGCAGGGAAAATTTTTTCGATGGCGCACTTGGTTCAGTTGGCTTCTGATTTTCATCATGTTCGCCGGGCCGTTCATCACCATCGGCGGTAATCCGCTGCTGCTGCTGAACATCGTCGAGCGCAAGTTTGTGGTGCTCGGGCAGATTTTTTGGCCACAGGACATGATCATTTTCGCCGTCGCCGTGTTGCTATTCGCGGTAAGCATTCTCATTTTTACAACCGCATTTGGCCGCCTTTGGTGTGGCTGGGCGTGCCCCCAGACCGTGATGATGGAAATGGTTTTCCGTAAGATTGAATATCTCATCGAGGGCGACGCGCACCAACAACGGGCGTTGAACCGGGCCGCGTGGAATGTGCAGAAAATCGCAAAGAAATTTTCCAAGCACTCGATTTTTTTCGCGCTCTCATTTCTCGTGGGCAATGTGCTGTTGAGTTACATCATCGGGTGGCGGCAGCTTTATCAGATCATCACCGATCCACCCGCGCAGCATGTCACCGGCTTGGCGTTCATGATTGCGTTCGCGCTGTTGTTCTACGGCATTTTTGCGCGCTTTCGTGAACAGGCCTGCACGTTTGTATGTCCCTACGGACGGCTGCAATCGTTGTTGCTGGATCACTACTGTCCGGTTAAGGTTTTGCTGACAGCGATTTTATTTCGGTAAAATCTGGCTATTCTCGCTGTCCGGTCATTTTTCGATTTCAATTCTGCGACGCTTCCTTGAGGGTGACATCCCGCATTCCAGCGGTTTTTC